>CALUKF010000032.1 GCA_944321145.1 uncultured Odoribacter sp.
AAATGAAAGAAAAACTGGAGGCGCATGGCATGCCGTCGCCTTGACCGCGTGCCATGCCCTCCCTATTTGGTCTCTGGCTCTTCCGCTCTTCCTCCGTATATGCGTTGTATCTCCCCCTGTCCGCGGGGAGGAAAGTGCGGGGAATTTCCGGAGAACCGGCGGGGGAAGTAGAGACCAAGTAGCAATCAATTAAATAACAAATTAAAATAGGAGTAGACCTTATGCAGACTTATCTTTACAATTTGATTTGTGCCGAGGCTGTCATTGTTCCCGACGCGCCGATGCCGGTGCATTTTAACGGGGCAGACTCGCCGGGCAGGTTCCAATGCAATCTGATTGTCGGCGAGCTGGCTTCGGTTTTCCAATTGTTGCTTTTCAGCAAACGGAGCCGCCGCGACGAACAGACAATGCAGGCGGCGCGCGAGCATTTCCGGCATATCAGCAGTTTTTACCAGGAGGATGAAAACCACCGGGTGAGGAATAGCTTGCTCACCATTGTGCGCGATAACCGGCTGGTGTCCTACAATTCGCTGACCAAAAAGGAGCAGGAGTGCTTGAATTGGTATCTGTCGATGCAGTTTGAGTCGTTTCGCCGCCAGCGCGATTTGTTTTTCCAGGAGAGCGGCGAGGATGCCGAGGTGTACCGGATTTCGCTGAGCGCGACGGAACTGATTGAAATGGCAACGGTGCTTTATGCCGGCTGCAAAGTGGAATGCTTGGGCGGCACCGCTTCGCGCATCAGTTTTGCCCGCTATCTTGCCCAGTGTTGCCATGTGCCGTTTCCAGCCAATTATGCGACGCTTTGCAAGCAGCTGATGCAGCGGAACAGCCCGACCCTTTTTCTCGACCGGATTCGCAAAAGTTTTATTGCTTTCCAGCGGAAATAAACCAAGGGGGGAAGGCATAAAGCCGGATTTTGCGCAGAAAATGCTGTTTTTTCCTGTTTTTTCCGAAGCAGGGGAAACGGCATTTTTGCGTTTTGCCGGATGGAGGGGGCTGTAACTTGTTTGCAGCCAGCATGGTTGTTATCCCCCTCCTTGAAATGGGGTGGGGGATAATCTTTTTTGCCGCATGCATTTTCCCGGAGGCGTTTTTGCTTGTGGGACAAGCCGTTCAGGAGGGAAGGAAAAAATAAATCCATTTTTGTTTATACCGGGGGATAAGAAGCCCCCGGAGAAGGCAGTAATATTGTATCGACAATTTTATTATTCACTAAAACAAAAAGTTATGATGAATTTTTTCTCAGGACTGACCGATGAAATCGGTAACATTGTCGGGAAACTGACACTCTCCTCGCAGGAGAAGAAGGAGCTGGAGGCGCGGATGACGCAAATCGTCTACCGTTATGCCGGCGAGTTGACACAACAGCAGGGCGCTGCCGTCCGGCTGGAAGCGGAGGGCAATTGGCTGCAACGCTCGTGGCGTCCGCTGACGATGCTGGCATTCGCGGCGGTGGTGCTGGCAGGCACTTTTATCGACATCCCTTATTTGGACGGGGATTCGCGTTTCTGGGACCTCCTGGAAATCGGGTTGGGCGGCTATGTCGTAGGACGCAGCCTGGAAAGCATGCAAAGTCTGTTCACTAAAAACAAACGCCATGGCAAGAAGTAATTCGGTATTATTGTACGGCATGAGAGGCAGGCTGGGGGATGTGGTCCTCTGTTACAGCAAAGGGTGTACGTATATCCGCCGCCGCCCGCAGAAGTCGACGAAGCCGTTGACTGACACGCAAATCACCCAGCGGAAACGCTTTGCCGCCTGCGTCCTGTTTTTCCGCTCAGTGGAAGCCGTCGGGCTGAAACCGGCATGGCAGGCTGCTGCCCGGGGAAAACGGTGGTCGGCATTCAATCTGTTCATCAAAGTCAATCTGCACAATTTCACGTCCGAGGGGCATATCCTTGATTTCGAGCAATTGCTCCTGACGCCGGAAAAACGGAGCGCGCCGCCGCATTTGCATGTCGTACACCGGGAGGACGGATGTGTCGATGTGGACTGGTACGCGGAAGAAGCGCCCTGGCGCGGGCGGGGCAGCGACCGCCTGCGGGCAGTGGTGATGGGGGGCGAGGACAGTTACGTCATCCGTATCGCCGATACCGGGGACGCCCGCCGGGCAGATTGCTGCGCGAGGGTGCGCTTGCCGGAGGCGGAGCAAAAATGGCAGCACCTTTTCCTGTATTTCGAATCGGAAGACGGAAGCGAATTTTCAATGACAAAACACTTTATTTTTTAACCTTTTAAATTTAAACATTATGGCAATTTTTGAATCAACAGCTTTTACGAGATTGAGAAAATCGTTTGGTAATTTGACGACTTACCGCCTGCGCGGGCTGAACATCCTGCGGGGCAAAGTGAAGGACATCCGCAACCCCAGGACGCTGGAGCAGCAAATGCAGCGCGCCCGGATGAAGGAGGCGGTGCGGCTTTCGCGCGGGTTCAGTTCCGCGTTGCGCCTGGGCTTTCCTGCCCGCCCGGCAACGGAAACGGCGTTCAATGCTTTTGTGCGCACGAATATGGAGGCTATTGCCGTGACGGAGGAACTGGAGGTGACGACCGATTTCGAACAGATCCTTTGTGCGTCGGGCACCCGGAAGGTGCCGTCCGTGACGGTGTCGGTCGCTGCGGATAGCGGCATGGTCACCTGTACGGTGGAAGAGGAAAGCGGCAACCGCCCGGATGCTGCCTCCGACGATTCGGTTTACCTTGTGCTGTACGAGAGCGCGCAAAACACTTGCGAAGTGTATGCGTTGGGCACCCGTTCGGCAACGTCGGGAATGCTGGAGCAGCAGTTGCCGGACGATTGGGAAGCTGCCAATCTGCATGCGTATGTGTTTGTACTTTCGGCATCGAAACGGATTGCTTCGGACAGCCGGTATGTCACAGTTGAAATGGCGTAACCATGGCAGCATTGCATCTGACAGACCAGGATTTTGCAGCCGCAGCGGAACGGTTGGGGACGGATGTCCCCAGCCTCCGGGCTGTCCACGAGGTGGAGACCGGCGGCAGCAACGGATTTTGGGCTCCGGGGAAGCCTGTCATCCTGTTTGAGGGTCATGTGTTCTGGCAGCAATTGGCGGAGCGGGGGATTGCCCCCGCCCCGCTTGCTTCCGGGAACGAAGACATTCTGTATCCGCGTTGGACGCGGGCGCATTACGGCAACGAGCGGCAGGAATATGCCCGCCTCTCGCGAGCCCTGCATATCCACGAGGAAGCCGCGTTGCTGTCGGCATCGTGGGGGATGTTCCAAGTGATGGGGTTTAATTACGGGGTGTGCGGTTTTGCCACGGTGCACGATTTTGTCCGTGCGATGTGTGAAAGCCCCGGCGCGCAATTGCAGGCGTTCGTGGCGTTTGTGGAGCGGCAGGGGCTGGCAACGTTCCTCCGGGAGCACCGCTGGGCAGACTTTGCCCGCCGTTACAACGGACCGGGCTATGCCCGCAACCGCTACGACACGAAGCTCGCAGAGGCATACCGGGCGCATTTGGAGTGAATGCTCGGGTGAAATTTCGGGTATTTTGTTTTCTATAAAGAATAAAAGTGCTATTTTTGTGCTATATTTTAAGTATAAAGAATATGGAAGCCATCGTTAGACAAGATTATTTGGATCGAATAGAGAAATATTTAGGGAAGGGGATGATTGTGGTGCTGGTCGGGCAGCGCCGGGTGGGAAAAAGTTATCTCTTGAAATTGTTGCGCGACAAAAAGCAGTCGGACGGGCAGAATAATGTGATTTATATTGATAAGGAAAAAAGGCAGTTTGACTTCTTGCGTACTTATCAGGATTTGAATGCATACCTCGAAGCGCATTGGGTGGAGGGCAAGCATAATTACATCCTGATTGACGAGGTGCAGGACATTGAGGCTTTTGAGCGGAGCGTGCGCAGTTACCGCACGGAGCCTGATACAGACGTGGTGATCACGGGAAGCAATGCCAGGATATTAAGTAATGAATTGAGCACACTCATCGGCGGGAGGTATAAGGAGATTTATATCCAGTCGTTGGGGTACAAGGAGTTTTTGTTGTTTCATCAATTGGAAGACGGGGATGAGGCGTTGGCAAAATTCCTGCAGTTTGGCGGTTTGCCGGGCTTGGTGCGGATAGGGCTTGAAGAAGAGGAGGCGAGGGAATACCAGGCGGATATTTACCATACCGTGTTGCTGAAGGATGTGATTATGCGCAACCGGATTCGGAATGTGGCTTTTTTGGAAAATCTGGTTTGTTTTCTTGCGGACAATATGGGCAAGCTTATTTCTGCCAATAGCATAGCCCGGTTTATGAAATCGCAGGGGGAGACAGTCACGAGCGCCATGGTTATCCATTACCTTTCTTTCCTTTGCGAGGCTTACATTGTCAGCCGGGTCAACCGTTATGACATTCATGGCAAGCGGCTTTTTGAAAATAATGACAAATATTATTTTGAAGACCAGGGGGTGCGGAATGCCATTGCAGGGGGGAACCGGGAGGGGGATATTGAGAAAGTGTTAGAAGGAGTGGTTTACCAAGAGCTTGTGCGTTTGGGATACCGGGTGTATGTCGGGCAGTTGCAAGCCGGCGAGGTGGATTTTGTTTGCATCAAGGCTGACGGCGGGCGTGTGTATGTGCAAGTGGCTTATTTGATTGCTGACGAAGCGACGCGGAAAAGGGAGTTCGGCGCACTTCATGGCATAAAAGACAACTACCCCAAGTTTGTGATTTCGATGACCCCCTTGGTGAGCCGCAGCGATGACAACGGGGTGATTCATTTGCATCTCCGGCGGTTTTTGAAAGAGGGTTTGGCTATGGAATGAGGGCTTATTCGGTGACGGTGCCGCGGACTTTCAGTTGGATGACGTTGCCGGGGACGTTGGCGATGACTTCGATGGTTTTGAAGAAGAAGCCCAAGGAGTTGGGTTGGAAGGTGATTTTGATTTCGCCGGAGGCGCCGGGCAGGACGGGGCGTTTTTCCCAGGCGACGGAGGTGCAGCCGCAGGAAGTGCGGATGTCGCGGATGAGGAAGGGGACGCTGCCCGTGTTGGTGAAACGGAAAGAGGCTTCGCGCTTGGTGTTGTAGGAGAGGGTGCCCAGGTGGAGGGTGTCCTTTTCAAAACGGACGGTGGTGGCAGGCGCCGTGGCTGCCCGGTATTCGTAGTCGGGCTGAAAGAGGAAAAAGAAGATTCCCCCTGCCCCGAGGAGCAGGAGGAACGAAATGAAGTAGATTTGTTTCTTTTTCATCGTGTTACAAGTTTAGGGTTATGATTTCGTCTTGCCCGTTTTCGTGGGAAAGGGCATAGAGGGTATTGTTTTCGCTGTCGTAGGTGATGGAGGAACAGCTGTTGGGGATGTGGAGGGTGCGGAGGTGCGCGCCGTTCCAGTCAAAGAGGAAGATGACACGCCCTTTGTCCACGTTGTTGCTGTACTCGCGGAGGGTACGCCCGGAGTAGAGGGCATAGATGCAGTCGTCGGAAACGGCAAGGTCGCAGAAGCCGAAGAGGTTGTTGCGGGTGTAAGCCACAGGGTGCCAGATGGCTTTGCCTGCCGGTCGGCTGTGGCGGAACACGGCAGCCGGGCGGGTGAGGTGTACTTCGTTGACCCGCGTGAGCCGCTCGCCCTCGATGTCGCAGATGTCCAGGCAGCCGTATTGCATGTTGGCACAGGCGATGCGCGTGGCAGCGGGATTCGTCACCAGGCAGTTGCTGGCATAGAACACGCTTTTCAGGCTGTCGGTGAGGTTCGGGTCGGCACAGTCCGGATAGGCGACGCTGAATTGGTCGAAGCGGCTCTCCGGGTCGCTGACGCAATAACGCCCGTCCGTGTAGATGCCGGTGGAAATGATGCGGTTGCCGGCACGCACTGCCCCCAGGGGTGTTTTGCCGTTCGTCGTGAGGTCGGTGAATTGCGGGGCATAGCCGGGTTGGCAGCATTGCTCCAGGTCGATTTCCACGAGCCTGCCGGTGCCGAAATCAAGGGAGGAAACGGTGTTTCCCTGCCGGTGGAGGGTGAGGTAGTAAAGCCCTTCGCCCTCGCCGTAGCCAGCCGGCACGAGGCGGTGTACTTCGCCGCTGCGGGTGTCGTAGACGGCAAAGCGGTAGGGGCTTTTTGGGGTCAGAATGACAAAGAGGGAGTCGGCACGGATGATTTTGGTGGGATGGATGATGTCCAAGTCCGTGAGGTTGATGCTTTCCGTGCGGCTAAATGCCAAGGAGCTGGCTTTGGTTTGCAACAAAGGCGTGGCTTCCGGTGCGATGTCCGATGCTGCCTGGCAGCCGGCAATGCACAGTGCGATTAAAAGGTAATTCAGTTTTTTCATGGGTTAAAATGCGGGTTTTAGACCGGGGTACTGTATTGGGTGTCCGTTTGCATCCCAACCAAAACAAATTGTTCCTGTTTCAATGCATTGCGAATGGCTTGCACTGCCTTCCTGTTGTGCCAATGCTTCTACATTTTCAAAAGCCAATGGGGAAATTCCGGAATTTGGGGTAAATACAAAGTTGATAAACAGCATGCCCAATGCAGCTGTAATGATTCCTGTCAGAATGAATTTTTTCTTTTTTGTCATGATATTTTTTTATTTGATTTTGCGCGGCAAACATAGAGAATATTTCTATCTTTGCCCCGGGGAATATATTCCTTTGTATTCCTCGAAAATGTTAAATTTTGTATTTATGAAAAAGATCGGATTTATATCATTGTTGCTGCTGTTGCTGACTCTGGTTATTCAAATTGTATTAGTAGTCCAACTAAGAAAAGCAACGATTGAGAAAGTGCATAAGGTGGCTACTTTGGCATTGGGCGAAGCCACAGAACGTTTTTTAGATGGTGACCTTGCGAAAGGTGGATTTACGTGTGGTATGAGTGATGATACAACGTTTCATTGGAAAGGGCGGACTGCATTCATTTCCTCCATTGCCGATTTCCATACACGAATGTTGGATGTTACTTATGACCATTTGTTTGAGAATCAAATGTTGGATTGTAATCGTTTGGATTCCATTTATCGGCAGGAACTTTTAAAGCATGAAATCGAAGCCACGTCGGTTTTGGTGTTAAAGGATAAGGAGGGAAGCGTTTTATATCCGGAAGGCAAATTGCAAATTCCCGGGCATGCCATCTGGACAGAACCGGTGCAGGTGGGATATGATTGCCAACATAAATTGGTAGCAGCCTTATCGCCTTTAATTATTCTGCAGCAATTGAAATGGAATTTGATTTTAGCCGGCTTGTTTTTCTTGAGTTTTGTGGGATGCTTGTATTGGCAATTGAGCGAGACGATGGGGTCGGTGCGAAAAGGAAAAATCCAGGCGGAGGGAGTGGCTCATATTGAGCATGAGTTGGGGAAACCGTTGAACGGCATTTTGATGGTGGTACAGGATTTGGCAGAACGGCAAGATGGGGCATGGACTGCTGGCGACCGCGAACAAATGGGGTTGGTCAATAATCGTTTGTGCCACATCAGGAATTTGTCGGAAACCATGCTCTATGCTTTGAAGCAGGGGAATTTGCCTATCCGGCGGGAGGAAGTGGATGTCCGGCATGAATTGCAACAAGCCATTGAGATGGAGAAAAAGCCTTCCGTGAAAATCAATTGCCGGGTGGCGGAAGGCATTGAAAAAGCGAGGTTGGACAAAGTCTTTTTTAGGGCTGTGGTTGCCAATTTGTTAAACAACGGGATAAAATACAATAAATCAATGGCTCCGGAAGTGAATATCGATTTTAGCCGCGAGGGGAATTGGGGGGTATTGAAGGTGACGGATAACGGCATCGGCATTCCGAAGCGAAAATTGAAACGTATATTCAAATGTTTTTACCGTGTATCGGATCAACGGACGAAGGATAAAACCGGCTTTGGAATCGGTTTGACTTTTATCAAACGGGTGGTAGATGCCTACGGCGGAACGATAAAGGTGGAGAGTGCAGAGAATCAAGGTACAATGTTTGTACTAAAATTCCCGGTATACAATGAAGCATAAGATATTATACGTAGAGGATAATTTAGTTTTTCGGAACCAGGTGCAAAAAAGATTGGAGGCGCAAGGTTGGGAGGTGATCGTGGCATCGGACGGAAAGGAAGCCATGGATAAGTTTCAAGCGGAACAGGGAAATTTTGAGGTTGCCGTTTTGGATGTTGAATTGCCGGGTGGGTATAACGGCTGGCAAGTTGCGGAATACATTACAAAAAGAAATTCTGTGGTTTCCTTGATTTTTTTTAGTTCTCATCACGAAGTGGCTGACTATGAGAGAGGCTATGACCATGGAGCAAGGAGATATTTGCCTAAAGTCCAGGATGTGGACGATTTGATTGTTTGGGTTAGAAATTGTTTGCGGGAAGATAACGGTTGCATGTGCAATTTGGGGAATGGAATTGTTTATGATACAGAAAAAAGAGCCCTTTATGCAGGTGGAAAATGGGAAGTATTGGGGGATGTAGATGGAAAGATTCTAAGCATATTGTGCCAAAATCAGAATCAAATTGTCGATATGAATTGGATGATTGAATCGGTTTGGGGGAGTGCCAATCTTTCAAAAGAAATGCAAATACGAAAATCTGTTTTTTACTTGAGGGAATTTTTAAAAAATACCCTTGTGGAGATAAGAACTGAACATAATAAAGGGTATCGCTTAGTCAAGTTGCAAGAAAATTCATAGTGTTTTCTTTAGGTCTTTCAATAAAGGCAATGCCGCCTGCCAGAGGACGATGCCGACGGTGACGGCGATGTTGAAAGAGTGTTTGGTGCCGAATTGGGGGATTTCGATGCAGGCGTCGGAGGCGTCGATGGCTTCTTGCTGCACGCCTTTCACTTCGTTGCCGAAGATAAAAGCATATTTTTCGTGCGGGTCGATTTGGAAGTTTTCGAGGGAGGTGGTGTGTTCCGCCTGTTCGATGGAACAGACGCGGTAGCCTTCAGTCTTGAGCTGCTCCACGACGGCAAGCGTGTCGCGCCGGTATTCCCAAGCGACGGCATCTTCTGCGCCGAGGGCGGTTTTGTGCACTTCGCGGTTTTCGGGGGTGGAGGTGATGCCGCAGAGGTAGATTTTCTCGACCCGGAAGGCATCGGAGGTACGGAATACGGAGCCGACGTTGTTCTGGCTGCGGATGTTGTCGAGCACAATGACGATGGGGAGTTTGCGCGCTGTTTTGAACTCCTCGGTGCTGATGCGGTTCAGTTCTTCGTTTTGCAATTTGCGGAAGTGTTCCATGGCGTTAGGATTTTTGGACAAGTTCTCCCATGAGTGTTGCGGAAGTGCATGAGTTGATTTTGACCCGGACGTAGGAGCCTACGGGGATGTTTTGGGCAGGGAAGACGATGACTTTGTTCTGGCTGCTCCTGCCGTACATTTCGTCCGGGCTTTTTTTAGATACGCCCTCGACAAGGACTTCGAAGGTTTTGCCTATGTCGCGGCGGTTGCTTGCGAGTGACCAGCCGGTTTGCAGGTCTATCAGTTCCTGCAGGCGGTGTCCTTTGGTTGCCTCGTCTACATTGTCGGGCAGGCATTTGGATGCCTTGGTGCCGGGGCGTTCGGAGTATTTGAACATGTAGGCGAGGTCGAAGCCCACTTCCTGCATCAGGCTGAGGGTCTGCCGGTAGTCCTCTTCGCTTTCGTTGTGGAAACCGACAAAAACATCGGTTGAAATGCCGCAGTCGGGAATGATGCGACGGATGGCAGCGATGCGGTCAAGGTACCATTCGCGCGTGTATTTTCGGTTCATGTCGCGGAGCACGGAGTTGCTGCCGGACTGGACAGGCAGGTGGATTGCCCGGCAAATGTTGGGGTGGCGGGCAATGGTCTCCAATATTTCGTCGCTCATATCCTTGGGGTGGGAGGTCGCGAAGCGGATGCGCATGCCGGGAACGGTGAGGGCAACCCGCTCCAGGAGTGCCGGGAAATTCATTTCGCCGTGTTCGTCTTTGTAGAGATAGGAATTGACATTTTGCCCCAAGAGGGTGACTTCTTTGTAACCACGGCGTTGCAGGTCGAGCACTTCGGCAAGGATGCTGTGCGGGCTGCGGCTGCGTTCGCGTCCACGGGTGTAGGGGACTATGCAGTAAGTACAGAAGTTATTGCATCCGCGCATGATGGACACAAAGCCCGAAATGGCAGTCTCGTCGATGCGGGAAGGGCAGATATCCTTGTAGGTTTCTGTCGTTGACAATTCGATGTTGATGGCTTTGCCGGTCTGTTCCGCCTCGCGGATGAGGGCGGGCAGGTCCATGTAGGCGTCCGGACCGACCACGATGTTCACGTTTTTCTCTTGCTCGAAGAGTTGTGCGCCCAGCCGTTCCGCCATGCAGCCCATGACGCCGACCAGGAGGTGGGGATTGCGTTTCCGAAGTTCTGTGAAACCTTGGATGCGTCCGCGCACGCGCTGTTCGGCGTTTTCCCTCACCGAGCAGGTGTTGACCAGCAGGAGGTCAGCTTCGTTTCTGTCTTTGACATGCTCGAAGCCGTGGGCTTCCAAGATGGCTGCCACGACTTCGCTGTCTGCCACATTCATTTGGCAGCCGTAAGTTTCGATGTAGAATTTTTTTATCATACGCTCCTTCATTATCCGGCTGCAAAGGTAATATTTTTCCGCGGACTTAGAAACGGATGCCCAAACTCAACCGGATTTCGTGGTTGATGTATTTGTTGGAAACGGGGGTAGCTATCACATCGTTCAGTTCCGTATTGGGGTCGATGTAGGAATAGAATACCGTTTCATTTTTAGCCACTTTGTACACATAGGCGGCATCGCAATAGAAACTGCCGAAATTCAGCCCCGCGCCTGCCGACAGGGCTTGCAGGCGGTTGTGCTTTTTGTTGGTTTCGTGGTAAGGGCTATCGCGGAAACTATAGCCTGCTCGGAGGCTGGCGATGCTGTTGACACGGAATTCTGCCCCTGCCCGGAAATTGTGGGTCGGGCGCAGGTAGGCTTCGATGTCTGCATTTTCGGCTTCAAAATCGTAATAACCGTATCCGTCTTCGCCGTGCTGGAAGCGGGCATTGGGATACTTCACAAATTCATAATCTGCGCTGAGGATAGCTTTTTGTCCCAATACGGTGGCGATGCCGAGGTTCGCCCGCCAGGGGGAACGCATGTCGCAGTCGATGCTGTAGGGATAGCTGGGCACATCAAAAGTATAGCCTTCCCGCCCGTTCCGGTCATCGAATTCCGTGATGTATTGGGCATAGAACCGGGTAGACCAATCGTAATCGAAGCTATACCACGTAGGCGTGTGGATGGATGCTCCGAGGCGTATTTGCGGGATGGGGCGGTAAATCAACCCGAATTTCAGGTTCGTGCCCACGCCGTTCATTTTATAATACTCCTCGAAATCGTAAAAATCAACTTCTGAAAGGGACTGTTCGGGCGGGGCTTCCCTGTAGAGGGAAGATTTTTTGTAGTTGAGCACTTGGATGCCCAAACTCATGCCCAGGTAGAGCTTGTCCTTGTAATTCGTGCCGACGGAAAGGGTATATTCTCCTTGATAACCCTTTTCTTCGATGTTTTTGACCTGTGCTACAGCTTCGTCCTCCATGAACACAGCAAGGTAACCTGCCAGCGTCGTGTCCCCTTCATTGTAATAAGGGTTGATGAGGTAGGCATCGTAAGCCAAGCCGGTCAGCATCCCGTCCAACTGGTCGGATTCCAGCGTGCCGCTTTGCAATGCCAGTACATCCAGGAACGAGGTGTTGGAAGTGCCCACAACCTGCCGCGTTTTCCGGTTGAAATTGTTCAGGTTGTTGTAATTGAAACTGAAACTGACGCCTTTCCAATCAAAATTTGGGTTGTAGAGCGAAACGACAAATCCCAAATCGCCCAATTGGAAAGAAGATTTTGCAGGGTTTTCGCTGCCGGCTTCCGTCTTGGCAATATTGACGAAAGGAGTGAAACTAATTTCCGATTTCCGGAATACGCCGACAGATGCCGGGTTGATGGCAATGGCAGAGATGTCTCCGCCGAGGGCGGTAAAGGCGCCTCCCATGGCGCTCACGCGTGCCGTGCCGTTGTTGGGGGTGGCACTGAATCTCACGATGTCTTCAAAATTCTGCGCTTGCGTTGCGAGGGCAAGGCAGAGGATAGCCAGCATAATATAAATCTTTTTCATGATGTGTCTCTTTTAATAAATTACTTATCGTCTTGTCGGTCTGGTGGGGGCAGGGCGGCTTGCGCCTCCGCTCCTCGACGGGGTGCGGGTCGGTGTATAAGTCGATCTGTTGCTCCGTTGCGGCGTGTAGCTCGGACGGCTGTTGTTCGTGCTGCGCGTCGGGGTATAAGTCCGGCGGGTGCTGTTATTGTTATAAGTAGACCGGGTGTTGGTCGTCGGTCTGGAATAACTTCTCACTGTCGGGCGCGTGCTCTGCCTTGTGGTAGAACGTGCCGGGGTAGTAGTCCGTGTTGCCGGGCGTGTCGTTGTCCGGTTTGAATTCGACCGGGTAGGAGTCTGCGGGCGCGTGGTACTCTGGTTGCGTGCAGGTGTTGTGGGGCGCGTCGTGCTTTGCGGGCGCGTGGTTGTTCCTGGACGCAGGATGCCTTGAGTATTGGGGCGCGTCGTGGTATTTCCGGACGGACGCACTGCCGGGCGGGTGCTGCCGGGGCGTGTCTGGGCGCCGGTGTTGCTGCTCGGGCGGGTTGCGCTGCCTGTGTTCGGCTGGCGAGTCGGACGCTGCATGTTTGTGCTCGGACGGGTGCTGCCGGTCTGCGGGCGTCTGCTCGTGCCGGGGCGGGTGTAGCTGCCGGTACCCGGACGGATGCCAAATACGCCGCCGCCATAACTTGGGCGTGAACCTGCCGGGCGTGGTTGCTGCGGGCGGATGTCTACGCCGGGATACATGGGATGATGCCAATGGTCGTGCCAATGCGGATGTTGCCATCCCCAATGTCCGTACCACGGATAGTGCCAACCATAGTACCAGGGGTCATACCATCCGCGATACCATGGGTCATACCAACCATAGTTCCAACCCCAGCCGAAGCTCAAATCCCAACGGTTCCATCCCACGTGGATGCCCCAGTTGAAGCCGGCATCAAATGCCCAGCTGTCAAAACGCGGGTCGTCCCAAATGACAGTCCAAATGTATTTCGGATAGGTGCCCATCAGCAATGAGCTGTATAAATTGATGTTGCTGTAAGAAGGGAACCACCAGTAACGCCCGTCGTAGGTATATACGTTCCAGTCGGAATCAAACGACAGGTTCATGGCAATGTCAAAACCGTTGCTGTTGAAGAAAGCAAAGCCGTTGGGGTACAGGTTGATGATGTGCTGTATTTCGTCTAAGTCGCTCTCCGGACCTTTGTAGCCGCCAATCCAATAGCCGGCATTTTCGTAGATGGTTTCGTGGATGGAGTCGCTACTTGCCAAGCGGTTTTGCGCTTCGGTTGCCAAGGCTTCCATGTCCACTGTCTCCACTTGCCCGCTGCGGGGATTGACCACTTTCTGCCCATCCCGGTAGGCTGCGGGCGGAACGGAGCTGCCCATGGCGCGGGAATCCTCGTAAGCATAGGTGTCATCCTGTTCAGACACTTCAAAAGGTTCTCCTGTGATTTTCTCCACTTCTTTGATTGCCAGCGATTTTTTGCCTGGCACGTAGTAAATGTCATCCTCCATCGTATAGTTGCGGTTGATGGAGCAAGAGACTGCCGCGACGGCAATCAGTGTTATATAAATGAGTGTTTTCATACCGTATTGCTTTTATGTTGTTTCTATTTCCACATCTCGCAAAAAATATGCCAGAATTGTGTGGGCGCAAACTACGGCTTTTATCTTGGAAAAACAAATATTCTGTTTTAAAAATTCTTTTGCTCCGTTTTTCTTCATATTTCCGTAACAGAACGTCACATTTTCTTCACCGTCTTGTTACCGCTGCGTAATATCCTTGCCCCAATTTTGCAGCGGATAAAAAATGATAGGAATTATGATTGTAATGAGAAGATTTAGATTTGTATTATGCACATTGATTTTGCTCCTGGGGGGAAGAGTGGCGGGATACGCGCAGGCAGGAGCGATAAGCGGGACAATCGTCGACAAGGCAACCAAAGAGCCTTTGATTGGAGCGACTGTCCAAGTGGTGGGAACGACCTTGGGTATTGCTGCCGACTTGGACGGCAATTATTATTTGCCTTTGGAACCGGGCACCTACACCTTGCAGGTGCGGTTTGTCGGTTACAAGGACATCACCCGTGAGAACGTAAAGGTGGCGGGCGAGACGGTCTTGAACTTTGAATTGGAGTCGGATGCCGAGGTGCTGGGCGAAGTGAAAGTGAAAGGCAGGCGCAACCGCGAAAACGAGCGGGTCTTGCAGATAGAACGCCAGGAATCCACCATTGCCATCGAAAACATCGGTGCCAAGGAGATGAGCCTCAAAGGCGCTTCGGACGTACAGGAAGGCGTGAAGAAAATCACCGGCATTTCCATTGCCGGAGCCGGGCAGCTCATTGTACGCGGTTTGGGCGACCGCTACAGCACGACCACCCTCAACGGTTTGCCGATTGCCTCCCCGAATCCGGACAACAAATTGATACCCTTGGATTTGTTTCCTTCCTCCACGGTACAGAACATCACGGTGAGCAAAGTGTACGAGGTGAGTACATTTGCCGACTATTCGGGCGCGCACATTGATATAGGCACGAAAACCGCAGGCGGCACCCATTTCTTCTCCGTAGGCGTGAGCATAGGTTCTCCTTTCAATACCCTCGGCAAAGACTTTTATTTCAGCGACCGCGACGGTTCTATCTTGAAAACGGGCAACATCGACCACAAGTATTTGGATATGGAATATGCTGATTTCCGCGAAGCCGTGAAACAGAAAGACATATTCGGAACCTCTTTTGCCATCGACCACAAAACGGCATTGCCCGACTGGGGCGCAAGCATCGGCTTTGGGAGAACCTTTGGCAAGCTGGATGTCCTCCTCTCTCTGGGGACGGGAAAAGACCGCCAGATTCTGAAAGATGCGTTTGTTCGCCAGTTGAATGCACAAGGCAATGTGATGGACTATTTCGCATACGACAAATACACCACTGAATTTAAGTTGGCAGGCTTGGCAGGTTTGGGCTATCGCTTCCGTGAGGACGACCGCATCAATTACACCTTCTTCTATGCCCGCAACGCCATTGATGAATATCTTGAACGGCAGGGATATGACAGCGAGGACAATTCCCTGAAGGGAAGCAACAGCATCTTCCATGCTTACAGTTTGCTGAACAACCAGTTGAGCGGGCATCACGTATTGGGCGCCCGTTGGGAACTGGACTGGGGTGGTTCATACGGCAAGACGGCAAGTTACGAGCCCGACCGCCGGCAGGTGATGTTCCGTTACAATGAGGAAACCGGAGCTTTGAGCCTGTTTACCTTGAACAAACAGGAGACCATGCGTTATTTCGGAGAATTGACGGAAGACGAGGCGGTAGGCGATTTGAAGGCTGCCTATAAATTTGGCGAGAGCAACCGCATCCGTGTCGGTGCGACTTACAAACGGAAAACCCGTGATTTCATGAGTGCCAACTTCTATTATGACTTGGACGACTTGGCTGAGCCGGTGATAGAAAACATCTACGACACAGACGCCTACCTGAATTTTGCCAACATCGAGAACGGCTCCATTACCGTGACCCGCAGTTACCAGTTGCGGAGCCAATACAATGCCTTGAGCGAGACCTATGCCGGATTTGCAGAAGTAGATTTCTACCCGATACCCTCGTTGCTGATTAACGTCGGGGTACGCTACGAATACGCCAAGCAGAGCGTGGACTACCACGACGACTTGAGCATTGCACAAAAGTCCGTTCTGGACAAAGGCGACCTCTTTCCGGCATTGAATGTGAAATACACGTTTGACGACATGAACAGCCTGCGTTTTGCCCTCTCCCGGACGGTGACGCGCCCTGCCTTTGTCGAGATGGCGCCTTTCCTCTACCGCGAGTCATACGGGAGCGCGTCTATCCGTGGTAATGCCGACATACAGAACGGCTACAACATCAACGTAGACTTGCGTTACGACCGCTTTGTGCCCAACAGCAGCGACATGCTCTCCGTAGGCTTGTATTTCAAGAAATTGAACGACCCCATAGAACGGGTGCAGGGGTCAGAAGGCGGTTCCACGGTGCATACCTTCCGCAACTCCGACAGCGGCGTGGCGATGGGCATCGAGGTCGAGTTCCGCAAAGAGCTTTTCAAGGATTTCCGTTTGGGTGTCAACGGCTCTTACATGTACACCGACGTGAAGCTTCCCTCAGGCGGTGGCATTTACACCGACAACCAACGGGCATTGCAAGGCGCTTCGCCCTATCTCGTGAACGCGGATATCAGCTATGCGCCTTATTTCAAGGAAACGAATCAAATGATTCTCGCTTTGGTTTACAACGTCCAGGGACCGCGTATCCACGCCATCGGCATTTATGGGTTGGGCGACAACAAGCAATTGGCGCTCCATTCCCTCGACTTCGTGGGCAGCTACTCCTTCGCAAAACATTGGACGGCATCGCTGACCTTGAAGGATTTGCTCAACAGCAAAGTGCGTTTCCGCCAGGATGTGCCCCAGATTGACGACAAGATGATGGTGGAGGCTTACCGTCCGGGAACCAATTTCAGTTTAGGAATCTCATATAAATTTTAAACGATAGAAAACTCACATTTTTTAAATTAAAAACAACAGTGTATGAAAAAGAAGTATTTAAATTTGATGGCTTATGCCATGATTGTTTCCATGAGTGCATTCACTTTGTCTGCATGCGATGACGAAGAGGGCGATGATAACAACGGTGGAAACGAAGGGAACGGTGAAAACGAAACGGAAATTGTCATGGAAGACGGCGCAACCCTGAGCGGCGCCATTGAGAAAGGCAAAACGGTGATTTTGTCCGAAGGGCTCTCTTTCAAATTGTCAGGCGGATATGCCGTGGAAGAGGGTGCGGTGCTGAAAATCGAACCGGGTGTGACCATTACAGCCGTAGATGACGACGAACCGGACTACATTTTGGTAAAGCAAGGTGGCAAAATCGATGCGCAAGGCACTGCCGAAGACCCGATTGTCATGACTTCTGAATTGCAGGAAGCAGGCGGTTGGGGCGGTATCCACATCTGCGGGAAAGCCCACACAAACCGTGGCACGGGCACGACCTCTGAAATCGGAAACGCTCCTTACGGCGGGGATGTAGAGAATGACAACTCCGGGACGCTGCGCTACATCCGTTTGGAATACACCGGCTTTGCCCTCGATGAGGAGCACGAATCCAACGGCGTGTCTTTCTATGGCGTAGGCAACGGCACCACAGTTGAGTACTTGCAGGCTTACAAAGGTGCTGACGACGGCTTCGAATTCTTCGGAGGTTCGGTAAACGCCAAGTATTTGGTAGTGACAGACTGCGAGGACGACTCTTTCGACTGGACGGAAGGTTGGAACGGCAAAGCACAATTCCTCGTGGCAACCCAGCTCGGTACCACCGGTGCCAAAGACGATGGCGACTGCCTGATTGAAGCAGACAACCAGGACACCGACAACTATGCAACTCCCATCGCTTGCCCCACTTTGTCTAATCTTACTTTGATTGGCAACGGCTCTACAGAAGGCAAAAGAGGCATCCGCCTCCGCGAAGGTACCCATGCCAAAATCTACAACACCATTGTAACCGGCAAACCGGAATGCCTGACCGTGGAGAGCGAGGGCACTGAGGAAGATTTGGCAGCTGAAGACGGCGAATCTGTCTTGATGTACATCACATTGGCAACCGACATGTCTTCTGCCGAGGGCATCTACACCAGTGCCATGTTTACTGCCACTGAAAACCACAATGCCATCAATGAAAAGCCTGCATTCTCCAATGTATTCGTAGGCACCATTGCCGACGGCTTTGACATGTCTGCCGAAGACAGCTTCTTCACCGCAGCCGCTTATCGTGGCGCAGTAGCTGCCGACAACAATTGGACTGCCGGTTGGACAAAATAAAAACGACCATCGTTGTAGGTTGAATTCATATCATTTTTGTTTCGTTGGGGGCGTAGCCGTGACGGCTGCGCCTCTTTTTCATCTCCCTGCCGGGGAAAATGTAGCACGCTTTTTGCAGTTAGGCTCAAACGAATAGAGATAACAAATACAAATATTGGTACATGAATAACACACAAAACAAGAAACAAGGAACACAGAATCAGAACACAAGGCAAGGAAATCCCTATATGGGATTCTTGTGGGGAATACTCATTCTGCTATTTTTAAACGGCTTGATTATGCCGGCTTTCAACGAACAGCAAATCGTTAAAACAGATTATGGCTCTTTCATTGAGAAAGTAGATAGCGGCAAAGTGAAAGAAGTCATGCTGAAAAGCGGGCAGGTTTATTTTACGGCAGTGGGAGCGGATTCAAACACCGTGGCTTACCAGACGGGTGCCATCAACGACCCTGAGTTGGTAGACCGCCTGTTGGCTGCCGACAGCCCGAATCCGGACGGGAAGATAGCCTTCAACCAAATCGTGCCGCAAGAAAACTCACCCCTGCTCAATTTCATATTGCTTTGGGTACTGCCGGGGTTGATATTTTATTTGATATGGCGGCAGGCAAGCAAGAGCCTGCGCTCGCGTTTTGGCGCGGACGGCAATTTTCTGTCCTTTGGCAACGCCGGTTCCAAGATTTATGCTGAGTCGGATATAAAGACCACCTTTGCCGATGTCGCCGGACAGGACGAAGCCAAAGAAACATTGACTGAGATTGTCAACTTCTTGCACAAGCCCGAAAAGTATGCGGAAATCGGGGCATCCCTTCCCAAAGGCGCCTTGCTCGTGGGACCTCCGGGCACCGGCAAGACCCTGATTGCGCGCGCCGTGGCAGGCGAAGCCAAAGTGCCATTCTTCGCCTTGTCGGGTTCTGAGTTTGTACAGATGTTCGTAGGCATGGGAGCTGCCAAGGTGCGCGACCTCTTCAAGCAAGCCGCCCAGAAAGCCCCTTGCATCATCTTCATCGATGAAATCGACGCGATAGGCAAAAAACGGGATGCCGGTTTTGGCAGCAACGACGAGCGGGAGCAGACGTTGAACCAGCTTTTGACAGAAATGGACGGCTTCGACGGGCGCAAAGGCGTAGTCATTCTTGCAGCCACCAACCGTCCGGAGACCCTCGACAAAGCCCTCTTGCGCCCCGGACGCTTCGACCGCCGCATACAGATGGAGCTTCCTGACCTGGAGGGCAGGAAAGCCATCCTCGAAGTGCATCTCCGGAAAGTGAAACACGAATCCATCGACATGGACATTGTGGCGCGTGCCACTGCCGGCTCTTCCGGTGCAGAGCTTGCCAACATTGTCAATGAGGCTGCCTTGCGGGCAGTGCGCATGGGGCGGCAAGCCGTCACCACTGCCGATTTGGAGGAAAGTGTGGAAACGGTCATCGCCGGTGCCCAGAAAAAGAACAAAGTCATCTCCGCCTCTGAAAAGAAAATCGTGGCTTACCACGAAATCGGGCATGCCCTCGTGGCTGCCTTGCAGAGCCATTCCGCACCGGTGCACAAAATCACCATCATTCCCCGCACCTCCGGCGCTCTGGGTTACACTATGCAAGTCGAGGGCGAAGAACAAGTGCTGCAAAGCAAGGAGAGCCTTTTCAACCGCATTGTGACCCTCACAGGCGGTCGTTCAGCCGAAGAAGTGGTATTCAACACCGTGACGACCGGCGCTTCGAACGACATCGAACAAGCCACCAGGCTGGCACGCGCAATGGTGACCCGTTTCGGCATGAGTGAGCAATACGACATGATGGGTTTGGAGACCGTGAACAATGCTTATTTGGGCGGCGACACTTCCCTTGCCTGTTCTGCCGACACCGCTGCCGATATCGACCGCGAAGTGCTCCGCCTTATCAAAGAAGCCCATGCCAAAGCAAAGGACATGATTTCTTCGCACATGGACATCATGCACGAAGCCTCCTCTTTCTTGATGGAAAAAGAAACCATCACCGGCGACGAATTTATGCAAATCCTACGGAAACATTTAGGCGATGATTTCATAAAAGTCTAAAGCTGTACCCTTTGACTGGTGCCTTGCCTGACCTGTTGCCCTCCTGTTCAAGACCGGAAACCGGTCTGTTCAAGGGACACGTCCGGTTCATTGGTGGTTATTCCCCAGTCCTCGTCCGGTTTGAATGGGCGCAGGAAGAAAGAATCATGAAAGGAGAATGGATGGTGACACGGGAACAGGACGTAAACAGGGGAGGAATTGAGCGGTTTTTGGATGGGGCGGGCAGCTTTCAGGGAAGGGAAAGAAGAAAAAGTGAAAAGTTTTTCGCAGTTTGTTTGTCTATATTCCACTTTTTGCTCTATCTTTGCATGTTGCAAAAGAAGCGGTGTCCGGAGCAGGCGGAAAGGGTGGGGGAGAGGCGGTTGCCGTTGGATTTTAAACGGAATTGTTTTATGAAGAAAGTATTGTTATTTTTGATTGTCGCGGCATGTTGCCTTTCTTGCGGGGAGTATCAGCAGTTGCTGAAAAGCACGGACTATCAGTTGATTTACAGGAAGGCTGTGGAGTATTACAATAATGGCGACTACCAGAAGGCGCAGAACTTGCTGGACGGCATCCGCACCGTGTTTAGCGGCACGAATAAGGCGCAGAATATCGCGTATTACCGGGCGTTTTGCAGTTATAACATGAAGGATTATGAGACGGCTTCGGGGCTGTTCAAGCAGTTTGTGCAGACTTATCCGGAAAGTTCTTTTGCAGAGGAATGCCTTTTTATGATGGGCTATTGCGATTACATGGCTTCGCCGAAGCCGCGCTTAGACCAGTCGCTGACGGACAGGGCGCTGAGCGAGTTCCAGTTGTACCTGAACCGCTATCCCCGCAGCATGCGCAAGGAGCAAATCAATGGTTATATCGACGAGTTGCGCGACAAATTGTCGTATAAGGCTTATTTGAGTGCCCGGAATTATTACCAGCGGGAGTATTACAAGGCGGCGACGGTGAGTTTGCAGAATTGCCTGAAAGATTATCCGGGGTCGAAGTATCGGGAAGAAATCATGTACATGTTGTTCATGTCGAAGTATGAGATGGCGGTGAACAGCGTGGAGGATAAGAAATTGGAGCGTTATAACAATGCGCAGGAGGAGTATTACTATTTTGCGGAGGAATATCCGGAGAGCAAATATGCCGATGAGTTGAAGAAATGCTATGAGGTGATTGAGGCTTATTTGGACAATTATAATTACGAGGAAGAGTGACAGATTAATAATAATAAATCATTATGATAGATTTTAAGAGAGTAAAGGCGCCGAATAACACGATTGTGCGTAATACTGCCATGTTGGCTGACAAGGCGGACGGTAATATTTATGAGGCAGTTGCTATCATTGCCAAGAGGGCAAACCAGATTTCTGTGGAGATGAAAGAAGAATTGAGCCGCAAACTGCAGGAGTTTGCTTCTTACACGGACAATCTGGAGGAGATTTTCGAAAACCGCGAGCAGATTGAGATTTCTAAATTTTATGAGCGCATTCCGAAGCCTGCGTTGATTGCCACACAGGAGTTCGAGGAAGGGAAGATTTATTTCCGGGGCGCGTTGGGGGATTCCAAAAAGTCCTGACGCTTCGGGGAACAATATGTGCAAATGTACCGATGCCGGTGAGCCATCTTTTGCTTGTCGCATGGGTACATTTTAATTTATAAGCAAAGGTATCATGTTGAAAGGGAAACATATCATAGTCGGCGTGACAGGGAGCATCGCGGCTTATAAGGCAGCTGCGCTGGTGCGCCTGCTGGTGAAGGAAGGGGCAGAAGTGAAGGTGGTGATGACGGAATTGGCGAAACAGTTCATTACGCCCCTGACGATGGCGACTTTGTCGAAGCATCCGGTGATGGTGGAATTTTACAATCCGGAGAATGGGGATTGGCATTCGCATGTGGATATGGGGTTGTGGGCGGATTTGTATCTGATAGCCCCGGCAACAGCCAATACCATCGGCAAGATGGCGCAGGGCATTGCGGACAATTTGCTGCTGACGACTTATCTTTCGGCGAAGTGCCCGGTGATGGTGGCTCCGGCGATGGACTTGGATATGTACCGCCACCCGGCAACCCAGCGCAATTTGGCGACTTTGCGGGCTTACGGCAATGTGATTGTCGAGCCGGCAGAGGGTGAACTTGCCAGCGGTCTGGTGGGGAAAGGGCGCATGGCAGAGCCGGAGGAGATTGTGCGTTTCGTGCGCGCTTATTTCGGCAGGCAGGGGAGCTTGGCAGGGAAACGGGTGCTGTTGACGGCGGGACCTACTTACGAGCGTATCGACCCGGTGCGTTTTATCGGCAATTATTCGTCGGGCAAGATGGGATTTGCTTTGGCAGAGGCGTTTGCGGAGCGGGGGGCAGAGGTGACTCTGGTGGCGGGACCTGTGCAGCTCTCGGCGGGTCATCCGGGCATCCGGCGGGTGAATGTGGAGTCGGCTGCAGAAATGTATGAGGCGGTGATGGGGGAGATGGGGCAGCATGACATTGTGGTGTCGTGCGCTGCCGTGGCGGATTTCAAGCCTGTGCGTTGCGAAGGGGCAAAGGTGAAACGCGGGAAGGCGCATTGGACGCTGGAATTGGAGCCGACTGCCGACATAGCCGAGGAACTGGGCAAGCGCAAGCGGGAGGGGCAATTGCTCGTAGGGTTTGCGTTGGAGACGAACGATGAAGTCTGCAATGCGCTGCAAAAATTGCATAAGAAGAACTTAGACCTGATTGTTTTGAACAGTTTGCGGAATGCCAACACCTGTTTCGGCTACGACACCAACATGGTGACCCTCATAGACCGGAACGAACGCCAGACCCAATATGAGTTGAAGAGCAAACGGGAAGTGGCGGAAGACATCGTGGAGCGGGTTGTGGCTTTGGCAGAGGGAGATAGCGCGCCTGCAGGGAAAGAATGACGGCAGTCTGCAAAATATTTTGAAATTCGGGGGCAAAAATGTTTTTTATCTCGAAGAGATTCCCTAACTTTGTACCCTGATATGAAATCAGAATATTTACATATTGAACCTTCAGGGCATGTTGTCACGCACAGCCGTAGACAAAACAGCTTTTCTATTGATAAAGATTTCAACCAACATTGTCGTTTGACTTGTTGGTTTTTTTTTAATCCGAACATACTTAAAAACTGATGATATGAACACACACAGCTTAGTATCTATTGAAGATTACACGAAAGAAGACATTATGGAGGTGCTGAAGTCCGCCTCTGAGTTTGAAGCCAATCCCAACCAGCCCCTCCTGGAAGGGAAAGTGGTTGCCTCCCTGTTCTTTGAACCTTCCACCCGCACGCGCTTGAGTTTCGAGACTGCCATCAGCCGTTTGGGCGGGCGCATTGTCGGATTCACCGATGCTTCGTCTTCCAGCGTGACGAAAGGCGAGACGCTGAAGGATACCATTAAAATGGTAGACAACTATTGCGACCTGATTGTGATGCGCCATCCCGTGGAAGGGGCTGCCCGTTATGCCAGCGAAGTGGCTGTGCATCCCATCCTGAATGCCGGCGACGGTGCCAACCAACACCCTTCGCAGACGATGCTCGACCTCTATTCCATTTACAAGACGCAGGGCACGTTGGAGAATCTGACCATCTGCATGGTGGGCGACTTGAAATACGGACGCACCGTGCATTCCCTCTTGCAGGCAATGAGTCTTTTCCACCCGACGTTCTATTTCGTTTCGCCCGAATCTTTGAAGATGCCGGATGCTTACAAATTGCACCTCAATGAGCTGAACATTCCTTATTACGAATGCCGCGAACTCGACGAAGCCATCAACAAGGCGGATATCCTCTACATGACCCGCGTGCAGCGCGAGCGTTTTGCCGACCCGTTGGAATATGAGAAGGTGAAGAACGTTTATATCCTGCGCAATGCCATGTTGGCAAATGCCAAAGAGAACATGCGCATCCTGCACCCGCTGCCTCGCGTGAACGAGATTGACGTGGACGTGGACGAAAACCCGAAGGCATACTACTTCGAGCAGGCACGCAATGGCGTTTTTGCCCGCCAGGCTATTATATGCAAAGCGTTGGGATTGAAATAACGAGTTTATGAACTTTTTAATTGAACGATTATGTCAAAGAAAGAATTACAAGTAAGCGCAATAGAGAACGGCACTGTCATCGACCACATTCCTGCCGATAAATTGTTTTCAGTCATCAATGTTTTGGGGCTTTCCAGCTTGGACAATCCCATTACTTTCGGCACAAACCTGAAGAGCACGAAGTTGGGTAAAAAAGCCATTATCAAGATTTGGGACAAGTTCTTGGAAGACGACGAGGTGAACAAACTGGCTTTGGTTGCCCCCTCTGCCAAAATCAATATCATCCGTGATTACGAGGTGGTGGAGAAGAAAAAGGTGAACGTTCCGGAGAAGGTGGAAGGCATTGTGAAGTGCATGAATCCCAAGTGTATCACCAATTACGAGAAAGTGCGCACGAAATTCACCGTGGTGAATGACTCGCCCATTGTCCTCCGCTGTCACTACTGCGAGAAACTGACAGACCAGGAACACATGGAGATTATTTGATTGACAATTCATGATAAAGGCTGTTCCGGCGGATGCGAATCTGCCGGAACTTCTTTTCGTGTGTTAAAATCCGCCGCTTAGGCGACTTCGGTACGGAAATTGCAGCCCCTAAAAGGTGTGCCTCTGTTGCAGAGGTGGCAAAGTGAGTAAAATGTATGTAAGAATAAGACTATGAATCTGAGGAAAACTTTGATAGCAGCTTGTTTGTTAGCCCTTGCGATGGGATGCAAGGACGACGACGGGCGTGACGATACGATATTGGAAATGGACTATATCGTCGGTAAAGATTGGTATTACAATGCTTGGATGGGCAACAAGGAAGGCATGCGCACCGAGGACTTGCTGGAGGTAGTCCGCTTTGAGAAAGGCGGGGTGCTGAAGACAATGGAATTTGGCGGCAGGCAGGAAAAGGAAGCCGGTACGTGGGAAAAGGACGGCAACCGCCTCATGTTGCATTACACGGACGGGAAAGACTCCCGGTGGGACATACTCCGCAGCGGCGAGGATTACATCCGTGCGCTTGTCGATGACAATGTGCGCGATTATGCTTCTTCGTTGAATTATTTGAGGGAATTGACTGCCGACGCTTTCTTGGTCAACGAATACGATGAATACGACAACCAATATGCCACTTACATCGGTGCCGATGTGCGGGGCAATATTGACTTGCGCGAAGGCATGCTCCTCCTCGGCGACGGAGACAATACGGCTCTTACGCAGTATGATTATTATTGGACGGGGCACAGCCAATACGAGTTACGTGATTGGGACGAGGAATGCGAGGCACGCATCTACGTCCGTCTGGGTGAAGACCATCACGTGAAACTGAGTGACGTGGTTTATTCAGAAAACCTGACCCCCAAGTCGCCTGCCGAAGTGGCATTGGAGGCTCGTTGCAGCGGGGGAAAGTTAAATGTTTCCTGGAATCCATATACCGGGCAACAGGTTTACTACCGGGTAGAAATCCTTTCCCTGGAAGATGACAAGCCCCGTACCTATTTCGTCAGCCGTGTGCAGCCCGTTGGTGCCGATCACTTGGTCATTTCATCGAATACGGCAAGCGAAGTGGACAGGCTCAGCGAACTGAAATCCAACCAAGGTTACCGCCTGCGCCTGACAGCCTTGCTTTATGAACCGGATGTCGACCCCCTGAACGACCTCTACGCCTATGCGAACCTTCAGGCGGTCGCTTATTTCGAGACGCATTTCATTTGGGAATAACCTCCTCCGCATCTGCAAAGAAGCCCTCCAAGACACGGGCAAGCGCTTCCGGCTGGTCGGCATGGATGCTGTGGCGGGCATGAGGAATGGAGACGAACGCAGCGCAGGGAAAATACTTCTCTTGGGCGAGGCGGGCGTCTTCTTCTTTCAAATAGCCCGATTCTTCTCCTTTGACAAAGAGCACCGGGGTACGCACGGGGAGGGCTGGCGTCTCTTCCTCCCATCCCATGACGGCGTGCATGTTGTGGCGTAGGGCATCGAGGTTTACCTTCCAGGCAAAGCCTTGCCCTTCCCGTCGGATGTTCTTTAAATAGAATTGCCTCATCTCCTTCTGCGCAAAACGCTCCTCTAAACATTGCCGCAGCTCTTCGCGTGTCCTCAGTGTGTCCAGAGGGATGCCTTCCGCCTGTTTGAGCAATTCCCGGTGGATTCGGGCATGCCCTTCATAGCGTTTGGGGGCAATGTCGATGACAGCTGCCCGGGCGGCAAGTCCGCTTTCGTGGAGCAGGAGCCGCATGACTGTTTTCCCTCCCATCGAGTGCCCGGCGAGGCAGAGCGGGCGGGGCAGTTGCAGGCTTTCAATCAACTGCAGCACGTCCTCGCCCAAAGCAGCGTAATCCATGAGCGGGTCATGCGGCGACTGCCCGTGGTTGCGCAGGTCGGGCAGAATGACTTGGAAGCGTCCCTCCAAGAGGCGGGCGACAGGCAGCCAGTTGTCCGATGCGCCCCATAGCCCGTGCAATATCAATAAAGGTTGCCCCTTGCCGAGGCTGCGGTAAAAGAGTTTCATGTCGTAACGGATGTTTTTCGTGCCGCAAAAATAGGCTTTTTCCGGAAAAACCATGCACGCTTCCTGCTTTTCTGTCCTTGCTTGGCGCCCTAATCCATTAAAAATGACGTGTTGTTAATAAAAAAAGGGGCTTTTGTTATTAAAAAGAAGAAGAAAATCGGGGGATATACGCTTTTTAATTGTACTTTTACGTCCAGTATTACAAATTGGAAATTTATGTCTAAGGTAATTGCAATTGCGAATCAGAAAGGGGGCGTAGGGAAGACGACGACTTCGGTGAATCTGGCGGCGAGCCTGGCTGTATTAGAACAAAAAGTATTGTTGATAGACGCTGACCCTCAAGGGAATGCTTCTTCAGGCTTCGGCGTGGACGTCGAGCATTTGGGCAACAAGACCATCTACGAATGCCTCGTGGACGGCTTGAAAGCGCGCGATGCCATGCTCCCGACCGAAATCGACAACTTGTCCTTGCTGCCTTCGAATATCGACTTGGTGGGGGCGGAAGTGGAGCTGATTGACATGCCGGAGCGCGAGACCATCATGCGGCGCATGCTGGATGAGGTGAAAGACGACTACGACTACGTGCTGATTGACTGTTCCCCTTCCTTGGGATTGATTACCGTCAACTCCCTGACGGCGGCAGATGCGGTGATTATTCCCGTGCAGTGCGAATATTTTGCCTTGGAAGGATTGGGCAAATTGTTGAGCACGATAAAGTTGATTCAGAAACGCTTGAACACATCCTTAGAGATTGAGGGCTTTGTCCTGACGATGTACGACTCGCGTCTGCGCCTCTCGAACCAAGTGGTGGAGGAAGTGCGCAAAAACTTTCAGGACATGGTGTTCAGGACTCTCATCAACCGCAACACGCGCTTGGCGGAGGCTCCGAGCTACGGGCAGCCTGCCATCCTCTACGATGCGGCGAGCCGTGGGGCGGAGGACTACATGTCATTGGCACAAGAATTGTTGAAGAGGAATGGAAAATAAACGAGTGATTATGGAAAAAAAGAAAGGTCCTTTAGGAAAAGGCTTGGGTTCCCTGCTGCGTGATGCGGTTGAGGAACAGAAAGTCGTGGTCTCTGCCATCGAGGAACTTCCGTTGGAAAACATCCGTCGGAACCCTTTCCAGCCGAGGGAGGAGTTTGACCCGGAAGCCTTGGGCGAGTTGGCTGCCTCCATCAAAGCGGTGGGCATCGTGCAGCCCATTACCGTGCGTCCGGTGGAGGACGGCAAATACGAGATTATTGCAGGCGAGCGCCGTTACCGTGCCTCGCAGATGGCAGGATTGAAAACCATCCCCGCCTACATCCGCAACACAGAGGACGACCGCCTCCTGGCTTTGGCTTTGATAGAAAACATACAGCGCGAGAACCTGAACGCCATCGAGGTGGCAATCAGCTACCAGCGCCTCTTGGACGAATGCAAGCTCACCCAGGAAGAGTTGAGCGAGCAGGTTGGCAAGAACCGTGCGACCGTGGCGAACTACCTGCGCCTCCTGAAACTGCCTGCGCCCATACAGATGGCGCTCCGCAAAAAGGAAATTTCCATGGGGCACGCCCGTGCCCTCTTGGGCGTCGACGACCCGGAAACCCAGCTTATGCTCTTCGAGCAGATATTGAAATACGACTTCTCCGTGCGCAAAGTCGAGGAAGTCGTGCGTGAAATGGCGAACCCCCAGGTGCCTGAGCCATCCGATAAAACAAAGCGGGAGAAAAAGGACGGGATAGGCGATTACATCGAATTGCAGAAACACCTCTCTGCCCGTTTCGACACCAAAGTGGAGCTTCGCCGCAACGAAAAAGGGCGGGGCAAAATAGTGATAGCCTTTCGCTCCGACAGTGAATTGGAACGCATTGTGGAATTGCTCGACAAAATAGAATGAAAAAGATAGCCGTCCTATTGCTCTTAGTCCTCATGGGGATATCCGAGGGAATGGCTTCCCTCCGGCAGCCGGACTCCTTGGACGTGCGCTTGGTTGCCGATACCCTCCTGCCTTTGGTGCAGGACGGCAAAAAGCCCCATTCCCCCCACAAGGCGACCATCATGGCAATGATTCTTCCCGGTTCGGGGCAGATTTACAACGGGCAGTGGTGGAAAGTGCCCATCCTCTACGGAGGCATTGCGGCGGACATTTACGGCATCTCGTGGAACCAACAGCGCTTCAAGGAATACCGTGACGCCTACGTCGAGTGGGTAAACTACTTGGACGCCTTGGCTGCCAACCCCGACACCCCCTATCCCGAAAATCCGGCTTGGGACAAGATTCCGAAAAACTTTGACCTGCGTGACGAGCGCTTCCAGACCTCCAACATGCGCGAATGGTTCAAAACCACCTTGGAAAACCGCATGAACAGCTTCAAGCGCAACCGCGACTTGTGCTACATCGTGATGGCGGCAATTTACGCCATCAACATCATCGACGCGACCGTCTACGCCCATTTCTACGATTTTGAAATCGACGAGAACCTCAGCCTCCATTGGCAGCCGACAGGCTCCTACAGCCCCTTGAACGGGGGCATGCTGGGACTCTCGCTGACATTGAATTTTTAAACCACATAAAACAGACCGATATGACGACATTTTTCGGGGCATTGCTGCTTGGCGGGTTATTGGGGGGCATGGCTCCTGCGCCTTCCGTGCAGGACTCCCTCTCCAAGGCAGACACCCTCTCCCTCGTGCAAGGACAGCCCCTCGTGCTGGACGACTCCATCCCGCAGTCCTACATCGACCGCATTGACGAAAACTACAAGGCATGGTTTGCCGCACGGCGCGACACCGTTGCCTATGCCGACTCTGCCGCCCTCGCTGCGGCGGCTGCCCGCGTGGCGCCCTGTCCCGACTCCCTCTACCTGGCACGCATGGACTCCATCCGTTCCGGAGTGCCCCTTTCCTTCAACGGCATAGTGAAAAACTACATCGAGCTTTACACCCGGAAACGCCCCCTGCAAGTGGCATCCATGCTCGGCTTGGCGGAATACTACTTCCCCATCTTCGAACAGGCGCTCGACGCTGCAGGCATGCCCCTCGAACTGAAATACCTCCCCGTCATCGAGAGCGCCCTGAACCCGCGCGCCCTCTCCCGTGCAGGCGCCTGCGGGCTATGGCAATTCATGTACTCCACCGGCAGAATGTACAAGCTGGAAATCAACTCCTTCGTGGACGAACGCCGCGACCCTGTCCGTTCCACCCAGGCAGCCGTCCAATACCTCAATGACCTGTACGGCATCTACGGCGACTGGATACTCGTCATTGCCGCCTACAACTGCGGTCCCGGCAACGTCAACAAGGCAATACGCCGCTCCGGCGGAAAGCGCAACTACTGGGACATCTACTACTACCTCCCACGCGAGACGCGGGGCTACGTGCCCGCCTTCATCGCCGTGAACTACGCCTTCCGCTACCACAAAGAGCACGGGATTGCCCCCATGCCCTCCACCTTCCCGCCCCTCTGCGACACCCTTGTCATTGCCGACGGGCTCCACTTTGAGCAAATAGCCTCCCAAGTAGACCTTTCCGTCGAAGAATTGCGCGACCTCAACCCGCAATACCGTGCCGACGTCATCCCTGCAGGCTACGGCAAAACCTACACCCTGCAACTTCCCTACGACTACGTCGGCGCCTTCATCGACCGCCAGGACACCATCTTCGCCCACAACCGCTCCCGCTACTTCGACGACAGCCACCGCACCGCCGACCCCCGTTCGCGCATCAAAGTGCATGCCCCCGACATGGGCGCCGAGGGCAAAGCCCGCCTCCTCTACACCGTCAGGGAAGGCGACGTGCCCGGTGCCATCGCCTTGAAATTCGGCGTCCGCCTCGCAGACCTGCGCTATTGGAACAACCTCAACAAGCGCATGACCATCCGCGTGGGGCAACGCCTCGTCGTCTACGTGCCCGAGGAAAAACTCGCCCAATACAAGAGCAAGGCAGCCTATGCCGGCAAAGTCGACAACACGGCGCCCGTCCCCCGCGAGGAACTGGCAGAAGGCGAATACACCCTCTACACCATCAAGAGCGGCGACAACCTTTGGGACATTGCCAAGAAATACCCCGGCATCACCAACCGCGACATCATGCGCTGGAACGGCCTCTCCGACGCCGACGTCAAGCGCCTCAAGCCCGGTCAGCAACTGAAAATCAAAATCTGACATCCCCGCACCGCCCTTGCGCATCGGCTTAGGGAAAGTGCTCCCGTTCCGCCGGATTTGCAGTCCGGTGGAACGGGATTCTCATTAATCGTTAATCATTAATCGTTAATCTAAAATACGCCGATGGCGAGAACGCCGTCCCGTCCTCCCGCATGAAATAAAGGTACACATGCGCCCCTCCGTTCCTTCCCTCCGGCAATTCCCCCTCCGCGTCCATCCACGCCTCATGCCTCCCTGCCGCTTCCAACTCCCTCCGCCGCCGCTCCATCGCCTCCCTGCCCATCATCCCCCCGTCCAGCACGAACCGCCCCGTGCCGTCCCCCCGCGTCCCCTCCACCTCCAATGCCATGCGCACGCCCATCGGCAGCGCATCGTAAATCACCCCCGCCTGCAGCCTGTCGCTTGCCGCCCCGCTCACCGCCAGCCGCTCGTCCTGCCACACGGCTCGCCACCCGTCCCCGTCCCTTTCCACGCGCACCTCCCTCGGCAACGCCAGCTCCCCCTCCGCAAACCGGAACCGCTCGCAGTCCACCAGCGCCCCGTTCCCCTCCTCGTCCATCCCGAAATACTGGCTGTTCACCGAGAAAAACAGATTGTGCGGCATCATCCCCTGCAACGCCGCCGCCCTCCTCCAGATATCCGCCGACACCTTCTCGCAAAAATACTTGTAATACGCCTGTGTGGTGCCAAACCTTACGTTCGCCTCCCTTTTCGCCTGCGAGTTTCCCTTTTTCCGCTTCTTTCCCGGTATCCCGTACCTCCGCACGCATTGCTTCCCCTTTCTCACGTAATACACCAAATTTCCCATCCTCCCGCTCATCAGCGGCTGCGACATTTCTTTTAATTTCATATTCTCGTTTTTTACTGTTCGTTAATCGTTCATCCTTCATCGTTAATCGTCTCCCGTCCGTCTCCTCTCCGTGTCCTCTTCGGTACAAATATCAGTAAAAAAGTAATAACTTCCAAATAATAACCTGTTCATAACCTTAAAAACAAGGTTATAATAAGGTTATAAATAGGTTATGATATGGTGTTGAGTGCTATCAAACACCTATGGGAGTGGGAGATAACACGGGCGGGAGACGATGAAGGATTAACGATGAAGGATTAACGATGAAGGATTAACGATGAAGGATTAACGATGAATGATTAACGATGAATGATTAATGATGAATGATTAATGATGAACGAGGAAGGAGGGGGGAAGGGTGGATGGGAGGATGAATGAAGGATGGAGGAGGAAGGAGGGGAGGGGGGATGAAAAAAAGAGGCTGACCGGGAGCGGTCAGCCTCTTTGGGTGTGCCCGTTGCGGGGTTATTTGGTGGCGTTCTCCAGGCGTTTCATCATGGCGAAGATGAAGAGGGCGGAGATGAGGCAGAGGACGATGAGGATTGACCACAGCGCCCAGAGCTGCATGTGGCCCCAGAGCATGCCGATGATGGATACGAGGTAGTTGCCGACGGCGGTGGCGCCGAACCAGAGCCCCATCATGAGTCCTTTGTATTTGGGAGGAGCTACTTTCGACACGAAGGAGATGCCCATCGGCGAGAGGAAGAGCTCGGCAAAGGTGAGGATGAGGTAGGTGCCGATGAGGACGGACGGGGATACGAGCATGCCGGAGTCGACGACGGTCGCGCCGTCGGGGTTGGGCGTGGGGAGCCCCATGGAGCAGAATGCCATGAGGGCGAAGCCTACGGCGGCGATGAGCATGCCGATGCCGATTTTACGCGGCGCGGAGGGCTCTTTGCCCCGTTTTGCCAATGCGCCGAAGACGGCGAGGGATACGGGGGTGAGGGCTACCACGAAGAAGGGGTTGAATTGCTGGAACATTTGCGGCAGGATTTCGATGGTGGAGCCGGGTTCCAGGGAGCAGTATTTCCATGCCAGGAAGACGACGGAGAGCACTGCGACGGCGCCTGAGATGAGGCGGGCGCGTGCGGTCTTGGACTGGAAGATGGAGAAGAGGCTGTAGACGAGCGCGATGACGAAGACGAGGTTGAGCACGTTGAAGCTCATGCCCATGGCGCCTCCGGCGGCGCGTGCGGTGTAGTCGCGTGCGAAGAAGGTGAGGGTGAGCCCGTTCTGGTGGAATGCCATCCAGAAGAAGATGACGACGGCGAAGACGAGGATGAGGGCGGTGACGCGCGATTTGGTCTGCGCCGGGGTCAGTTCGACGATGTTCTCGGTGTGCCCGCTGGCAGCTGCCTGTTTGGTGTTGACGTCGGCATGCTTGAAGGTCTTTTTGAAGACTTGGTAGATGAGCATGGATACGACGAGGGAGATGCAGGCAACGGCAAATCCGTAGTGGTAGGAGAGGGAGAGTTCGTTGATGTAGGTGTTGGCGAAGGCGGTGAGGTTGCCGTCAAAGGGGGCAGCCTGTGCCTCGGCGAATTGGGTGAGGCTGTTGAGGGATTCGGCAGCCATTTGTTGCCCTTTGTCGAGGTATTCGTGGCAGAGGGCAGGGATGTCGCCTTGGTATTTGAGCCCGGCGTGCCCCATGAAGTATTCGGTGATTTTGGATGCCGCCGTGGGGGCGAAGAGTGCGCCGATGTTGATTGCCATGTAGAAGAGGCTGAAGGCGGTGTCGCGTTTGTCGGCGTATTTGGGGTCGTCGTAGAGGTTGCCTACCATGACTTGGAGGTTGCCTTTGAAGAGCCCTGTGCCGAGGGCGATGAGGAAGAGTGCGCCGAACATGGCTGCGACGCCCAGTCCGTCATTGCCGACGGGGACGGCGAGGAAGGTGTAGCCGACGAACATGACGATGATGCCGGCGGTGACCATTTTGCCGTAGCCGAATTTGTCGGCGAGGATGCCTCCGACGATGGGGAGGAAGTAGACGAATGCCAGGAAGCCGGCGAAGATGTTGGATGTGGCTATGGAGCTGAAGCCGAATTTTGCTTGCAGGAACAGGGTGAAGATGGCAAGCATGGTGTAGTAGCCGAAGCGCTCTCCCGTGTTGGCGAGGGCGAGGGCGTAGAGTCCTTTGGGTTGATTTTGAAACATAATATCAGGGTTTTTAATTTAGTAATTAAAAAATATCCGGGCATTGTTGGGTACCCGGATATTTTGATTTGTATCAGTTGTTATTTTGTCACTCTTTCGAGCCATTTTACCATGCCGAACATGACGCCCATGGAGATGACGCAGACAATGAGGAATACGCTCCAGCATTGCCAGATGGGCATGGCGTTGTACATCAACGGTCCGATCCACAAGAGGAGGTTGCCGACGGCTGTCGCGCCGAGCCACAAGCCTTGGCATACGCCCTGGAGGTGTTTCGGTGCTACTTTGGACACGAAGGACAAGCCCAGCGGGGAGATGAAGAGTTCTGCCATCGTGAGGAAGAAGTACATGACGATGAGTACCCACGGACCTGCCAGCAAGCCTGACCTTTCGTCTACCGGCATTGCGAGGAAGTCGGTAGCGGAGGGATAGCCCATGATGTTGGAGAATATTGCCAGGAAGAGGTATGCCATGCCGGCGATGCCCATACCGTAGGCGATTTTGCGAGGCGTGGAGATTTCTTTGCCACGGCGTGCCAGGGAGCCGAAGAACCACATGATGAGCGGCGTGAGCACTACGACGAAGAACGGGTTCACTGCCTGCCAAATCTCAGGCGGAATGGCGGAGGTGTTCACGAAGTCGCGAGCGAAGAAGGAGAGGGACATGCCGTTCTGGTGGAATGAGAACCAGAAGAAGATGACGATGCCCAGCACGGCGAAGAGGGCGTACATGCGCTGTTTGATTTCTTTTGCCATAGCCATTTTCTCCTCGGCAGTGTAGTTGACTGCTGCTTGTTCGGTTTTTTTGCCCGGAGTGGGGAATATTCTTTTGTTGGCGATGAAGATTGCCAATGAAATCAGCATGGCTGCCACGGAGGCGATGAAGGAGTAGTGGATACCTGTGTTGAATACGTCGAGGTATTTTTCGCAGAATGCGGTGAGGTCGGTGCCTTGCACGTAGCCTGCGCCGTTAGCCAGTTGCATGAGGTTGTTCATTTGTGCCTCAGCGAGGGCAGTGCCTTGTTCGATGAATTGGTGGCAGAGTGCCGGCAGGTTGGCGTCGTATACCATTTGGTTGGCGTTCAGCCACCAGTTGCGGAGCAAGGGAGCCACAAAGGGAGCGATGAGCCCGCCGATGTTGATGAATACGTAGAAAATCTGGAAGCCGGAGTCGCGTTTGCTCTTGGCGATGGTGAGGGCTTCTTTGCCTTCTTTGGCAGCTTCGGCTTCGTAGTTGTCGTAGAGCTGCCCGACGATGGCTTGCAGGTTGCCTTTGAACAAGCCGTTACCGAAGGCAATCAGGAACAATGCCACGCAGGTGAGCGTGAGCAACCATGTGGTGTTCTCGCTGGTTGCCAGGATGGGGATAGACAGGATGACGTATCCCAACGACATGATGATTAAACCTTTGATGATTGTACCCTTGTAGTTTTGGGTTTTGTCGGCAATGATGCCGCCGACGAGGCTTAGCACGTAGATTCCGGCATAGAAGAACGAGTAGATAAGTCCGCTCGTTTCGTCGCTAAGACCGAATTTTGAACACAAGAACAGGGTGAGCACGGCGTTCATGATGTAG
>CALUKF010000033.1 GCA_944321145.1 uncultured Odoribacter sp.
CTTATCACCGCCCTCCGACATTACCGCTACGCTCCAATGGAGGAGGGCGGTGATTGCACTTCTATATTGAATCTATATTTTTTCTTTCTTTCATGGAATCGTCCATTTTTCTTTGTGCCTGCTTTCTATGTTTGTATCTTTGGATTTATGACAAAAACCGTCGTTTTTATCTTTGGATTTATTACAAGAATCAGCATTTTTATGTTTGGATTTGTGACAAAAATCTTGGATTTTATGTTTGGATTTGTGCAATGTTTTGTACTTTTGCAGAAAACAAAACGCTATGTTTAAACGAGATGCATTGAATTGGCTGAATGAATGGAAAGATCGGGAAAACCGAAAGCCTTTGGTAATCCGCGGTGCACGGCAGGTCGGGAAGACTTCGCTAGTCAAAGAGTTTGGAAAACAGTTTGATACTTTCCTCTCTTTTAATTTGGAAATGACAGAGGATTTAGCCCTTTTCCAAAAGGAAATACCTGTGCGGGAACTTTATGATACATTGTTGATTGTGCGGCATCGGACGAAAAGGACGGGGACAACCTTGCTTTTCATTGATGAAATCCAAAATTCGCTGACGGCAATAAAAATGCTTCGTTATTTTTATGAAGAATTTCCTGAGGTACATGTTATTGCTGCGGGTTCGCTGTTGGAAACCATGCTAAATCGCCAAGTTTCGTTTCCGGTAGGGCGGGTGGAGTATATGGCATTGCGTCCTTGCACGTTTGACGAGTTTTTAGGAGCAATGGGCGAGACGGCTTTGCAAGAAATGGTGCGGAATCTTGCTGTGCCTGAAATCCTGCATTCGAAAGTGTTGTCTCTGTTCAACAAATATGTCCTTGTGGGGGGGATGCCGCAGGCGGTTGCGGATTATGCCCGGCATCAGGATTTGGTGGCTTTGGATGCAATTTATCAATCTTTGCTAGCGGGGTATATAGATGATGTGGAAAAATACCAGTCCTCGGAAGCGGGACGCAATGTGTTGCGTTTTCTGATTACCAATGGATGGGGGTATGCTGCCGAACGAGTTACTTTTGAGCGGTTTGGTAATTCCAATTACCGGAGTCGGGAAATCGGGGAAGCATTTCGCACTTTGCAGAAAACAATGTTGTTGGAATTGGCATATCCGACGACGGATGTAAAATTGCCTCTTCGTGCCGATTTGCGGAAGCGTCCTAAACTTTTGTGGTTGGATACGGGGTTGGTAAATTATGCCGCCGGTGTCCAATCCGAAGTGTTGGGCAAGGAGGATATCAATGATGCTTGGCGGGGCAAAATTGCCGAGCATGTCATTGGGCAGGAATTGATAGGGCAGAGCTATGTCTTTTTAGAGAAACGGTATTTTTGGGTGAAGGAGGCTAAAAATTCGCAGGCAGAGGTCGATTTTCTCTATAAACACCGGCAATTAGGTCTTGTGCCCATTGAAGTAAAGAGCGGTACGAACGCACATTTGAAGTCCTTGCAGGCTTTCATGCAGGCAGCAGCCTGTCCTATAGCTTTGCGTTTTTGGTCGAAATCCCGCACAGTTGATACCATTTCCTTGGAAGGCGGACGCACCTACCAGCTCCACAGTCTTCCTTATTATTATGCTGGACAAGTGGAAAGGTATTTGTCTCGTTTAGAGAATGTAAATTAGTTAAAGAAGAGGCGGGATAAAAATCATGTGCCAAGGATTTTTATCCGGCACATGATTTTTAATATATGTATTCTTATTATTTAATGTCCACTTCGACAGCTGCCGGGAAGATGCGGGCAGGGTCGTAGAAGGCGGCGCAACTGTTGACCATGTGGCGCAGTTCGGGCTTCACTTTGCCTTGGAAGGCTTTTTTGCCATTGACGGTGACGGTCACCTCTTTATTGAGGTCTACCAATTTGTCGTTCAGGTAGATGAGGATTTTTCCGTCGGTGGCAGGCGTGTAGCTCTTTTCAAACTTCAGTTCGATGCCCCATTGCGGGTCGGTCTTGATGGTTTTGTAGGTCACGAGGTCGACTTTTAGGTCTATGTGGTTGCCCTCGATGTTCATTTGATAATAAGTACGCGACTGGGCATCTTTGTTTGAGCGTTCCAATACGTAGAGGTTATAGAAACCGTCGCGGTACCTGCCGTCCATTTCGAAGTTTTCCCAATTCACGGATTTCGGATAAGGATTGCGCGTGTACTGTTTCAGCCAAGGGGTGGTGAGGCTGTAATTGATGCCATGTCCCATGTTGGGCAGCAATTCGATGCGGTGGATGTAGCCGTCGGGGTATTGCTTTTGCAGGGAGTCAAACGCTAATTTTGTATAATAAGTCAGTTCATTGCGGTAAAATCCCACATCCAAAGCACCTGTGAGGAAAGAGAAGGCAATATTGCGGCAATTTTCTGCCGGCGCGTTTTTCAATGGTTCGCCGCCTGCCATGGGACCGGCTGCAGCAAGGTAGTCTGCATAGAATGCCGCGAGCCGCTGGCTGCCATAACCACCCTCAGAGATGCCGAGGATATAAATCCGGTCGGGATTGACCTTGCCGGAAACAAGGGCTTCGCGCAGGAGTTTTTCCCAAGCATATTGTTTGGATTTTTGCCACCAACGGTAATAATTGCCCATGTTGGGAATTTGCGGAATGAAATAGATGGAGGGTGCGTCATCAAAACGCTGGCAGAGTTTAAGCCCTGTCGCCCATTCCTGGTCGCGCGGACCGGAACCGTGGGTGTATATATACATCGGCAACCCTTCCTGTGGCAGGGCTTCGCCTTTTGTGCCCCAATAATAATTCAGGACGGCATCGGGTTCCAGTTCCTCCGGCAGATGCCATGCGCCGGCTTTGCCTTCTTTCAGGGGAGTCAGCGGAATCAGTTTTTCTTCCTCAAATTGGTTGTTGGCTTCCACCCAGGCGTTCCACACAATGGTTTGTTGCAGGTCGATATCTTCCGGGGCAATCTTGATTTTACCCTTGAATGCGCGTTCTTTGCCGGCGAGATAGTCAGCGAAAAAGTCAATTACCTGCTTCTTTTCTTTACTTTCGTCTTGCGCTTTGAGTGCTGACGGACTGCAAAATACAATTGCCGCAGCGAGGCAAAGCGTCTGAAATAATACCTTAGAATTTGTCATATGCTTTTTTTGTTTTCAATTTATTGCAAATCTATGAATTTATCTTTAGATTTAGGCTGCAAAATTCGTAAATATGAAGAAGAAAAAAAAGAATCAGGAGTTGACGCCGAGCAAACCGGAATTATGGAAGCGTTTGCTGACGTTTATGGCGAATCATCCTTCGGAGGTTCTCAACTATAAAGATGTGGCACAGAGGCTGCAAGTGCATACCGTGGGAATGAAACGTCAAATTTCGGAAGTGTTGCGGGAGATGGGGGAGCAGGGGGCATTGGAGGTGGTTTCCACGGGGCGGTACAAGTTCCGGCAATGCGGTTCGTACATCACGGGCACAGTGGAATTGACGGCGAAGGGGGCGGCTTACATCATTTCGGATGAGACGGACGAGGATGTTTTTGTGCCTTTTTCCAACTTGAAGCACGCTTTGAATGGCGACAAGGTGAAAGTGTTGGTCTATGCCCGCAGCCGCAACCGCCGTCCGGAAGGCGAGGTGGTGGAGGTATTAGAGCGTAAGCGGGGCACTTTTGTCGGCACGGTGGAATGTTCCGCAGGTTATGCTTTTCTCTTGCCTTCGGGCAAGCAAATGCCTTACGATGTATTCCTGCCAATGGAACGCCTGCATGGAGCGAAGGACGGAGACAAGGTGGTCGTGAAATTGTTAAGTTGGCCTGAAAACCAGAAAAATCCTGTTGGCGAGGTGATACAAGTTCTGGGACGTCCCGGGGACAACGATACGGAGATGAACGCCATCATGGCGGAATATGAGTTGCCGGTGAAATTCCCGCCTGCCGTGGAACGGGCAGCTGACCGCATCCCGTTGGAGATTCCTGCCGAGGAGATAAAGAAACGCAAGGATTACCGGGAGGTGACGACCTTTACGATTGACCCTGCGGACGCGAAGGATTTCGATGATGCCCTGTCCATCCGTGAATTGCGTACCGGTTTGTACGAAATCGGTGTGCATATTGCCGACGTGAGTTATTATGTGAAAGAGAATACGGTGCTCGACAAAGAAGCATTTGCACGGGCGACTTCCGTTTATTTGGTTGACCGTACCATTCCGATGTTGCCCGAACGTTTGAGCAACGGCGTCTGCTCTTTGCGCCCGGATGAGGACAAGCTTTGCTTCTCCGTCATTCTCAAGATGAATGCAAATGCCGAAGTACTTGACCAATGGTTTGGGCGTACAGTCATCCGTTCCAATCGCCGCTTTGCTTACGAGGAGGCACAGGCAATTATTGAAGGGGCGGATGGGGATTGCCGCCAGGAAATCCTGTGGCTGAACGATTTGGCGCAGAAGTTAAGGGCAGAGCGTTTCAAGGCGGGTGCCCTTGACTTTGAGCGCGAAGAGGTAAAATTTTATTTGGATGAGAAGGGACATCCGACAGGCGTTTATTTCAAACGCTCCAAGGAGGCAAATAAGTTGATTGAAGAATTCATGTTGTTGGCAAACAAAAAGGTCGCAGAGTTTATCGGCAAACCCAAGCCGGGCAAAAAAGCCAAAACTTTTGTGTACCGCGTGCATGAACAACCCCTGCCGGAAAAATTGGAGGACTTCAACCGCTTTATCGCGAAATTCGGTTATGGTGTGAAGACCGGCAGCCGCAAGGCGCTGACCTCTTCCATGAACCGCCTGATAGGAGAAGTAAGGGACAGACCGGAACAGAACCTTATCCAGACTTTGGCAATCCGGACGATGGCAAAAGCCGTGTATTCTACTGACAATGTAGGACACTACGGCTTGGCATTTGACTACTATACACACTTCACTTCACCCATCCGCCGATATCCGGACGTGATGGTGCACCGCCTGTTGCAACGCTATTTAGATGCCGGCAGGTCTGTCAACAAGGAGAAGTATGAAGAATATTGCAAACATTCTTCGGAAATGGAGCAATTGGCTGCCAATGCCGAGCGGGCGTCCATAAAATACAAGCAGGTGGAATTTATGGCAGACCGCTTGGGACAAGTCTATTCCGGCACCATTTCCGGCGTCACGCAATGGGGGTTCTATGTAGAACTGGACGACAGCAAATGCGAGGGCTTGGTTTCTGTGACAGAATTAATTGATGACCAGTATGAATTTGATGAGAAGAATTATTGCATCATCGGGCGGCACCATCACAAGTGTTACCAACTGGGCGACCGCGTGACTGTGCGTGTGGCAAAAGCCAACCTCGTGGCGCGCCAATTGGATTACGAACTGGTGTCAGACGAATCCTCGACTGCCAAACCCAAGGCAGCCAAGAAAAAGATTTCCGACAAAAAGTCTGCAGACAAGCCTGCCAAAAAGAAAGAAAAACCCATCCGCAAAGACCGGAAACCGAAAAAGCGGAGATAAACTTTTCACCTAAAACGAGCGGCGGCAGCGACTGTAAGCTGTCGCCCGCTTTTTTATTATCGTATCTCTGACTTTTTACAAAAAGTGCCTTGTTTTACCTCTGACTTTTTACAAATAACTCCATATCTCCGCTGAAGTAAGGTTTGGGATTCGCCCACTCTCAAAGGGTACCTGTTTGTAATTTCAAGGGCATTCCTTGGGTTCCAGCCCGGCGAATACCCAAGGAGTACCCAACAGGTACCCAAGGGAAGCAGGCGAATCTCAAAAGAATGTCCAGCAAAATCCAAGCAATATTCAAAGGTTGTACCAAACATATTGCCTGATTAGAGTGTGATATTTATGAAAAAATAATAGGAATAGTATCTGGCTTTGTAAAAGAAAGAAACCGATTGAGTCGAAACAACTCAATCGGTTCATGTGTTTTGCTTGAAAGGCAGGAGTTATGTCATTCTGACTTTTGGTGCTTCGCGTTCTAATTGTTCGGCTTCTGCGGTTTGTCCTAATGTCCTTAAAATACGTGCTTTTACTTTCATATATTCAGACTTGTAGTATCCGTTCGGAGCAGACTCCTGCAAATGATCTAACCACGTATTCGCTTTTTGAAGCAAAGTTTTGTCTTCACATGTTTCTATATGGCGCAAAAAATTCCGGATAAAATCCAGTTTGTCTTGCGGATCATAGAAAATGCCGTAATGGAGAGAGCGGTGCATTTCATCCCACATACCTTGCATGTCGTTTGTTTTCAAATGTTTTGCTGCATATAATGTAGCAATGTATTGGGGAACTTTAGGCAAATTTTGAGTGAATAGATAGTTCAACAAGTCGTCATAGCGTTGTTGGTTGAAAGTGCCTTTGTCCGGATTCCACCAAACAAAACTGGATACTGCACTCCGCAAGGTATAATCGAGAAAAATATCAATGGTGTCCTTTGATACGATATGGGCAAAACGAAATTTATTAGCCGCTACTCCATATTTTTTTGCAAGTGCAGGTCCTTCGCCTTTTTCCATGTCAATTTGAAAACACACAAAATTGTCATTGTAAAAATCGGCAACGCTGTCTTGCGTGAAAATATTTTTTGCCAACATTTTGCAAGGTCCACACCACGAGGCATAGCAATCCACGAAAATCATTTTCTTTTCTTTTCGGGCTTCTTTCAGCATTTCTTCCCAGCTTCCTTCCCGAAATTCAATTGAACGATTTTGTCCATACATTGTTGTTGAAAAGAAACAACATAATAGTATTAAGATGTATCTTAGCATAATATTCATTTTATGGGTTATTGTTTTTCACGATAAGTTACATCTACAACTTTGCCGAATCCAGAATATTCTTTATAGACGGTTGCAGGCTTTTCGTCCATTAAGGTTGGAATTTCCAGCATCCGCACAACTCCGCTTAATTCTTCTTGGCTTTTGCTACCTACGATTAAACGGTATTGCATGTCTGTACTGCCAGCCGGTTTGCTGTAATCTCCATAAATGAAAGTATTGAATTTCAGCATGGATATTTCGCTTTCCGGCAAATCGGTTCTTTCGCCTGTTGTAAATGCGATAGGTAATTGCCGGGACTTTTGGGTAATCATGTCATATTGGTAAATTTTATTACCTATGGCATAAAAAAGGAAATAAGAAATCGGGTGAATGGCAAAACAAGTTGCATCTTCAATTTCTGGGGCGTCAATTTGGTAATAATAATTAGCTGCTTGTTCTATTTCTCCATTACCTTGGATGTTAAAACCATGTAGCCATAATTTATTGTTTTCATCTTTGAGAATGGCAAATATCATACCAGTTGTATTATTCAAGGTATTGCTCATATAAACAAATTCTTTCCCTGTTTCATATGCGAATTGATTTTCTGGAGCTGTAATGAGTCTCATGCTTGCCAAATTGCTATTTATTTGCACAAAACGTTTATTTGTTATGTCATAAAATAGGATGGCAGGATTTATTGAAAAGGCATCAGCGGGCAAGCCTATTGCAGGTGCTACTTCAAAATAATCATTTTCTCCTTCGATTTTATTAATAGGCATGCCATAAAGTGCTCCAAACATTAAATCATTTTTGGCAAAGACGCCTTGATTGGTAATACAAATACGCCACTTGTTGTAATAGTTTCCTGCAAAACGTTGGATTTTTAATTCAGGATAGGATATGCCAAATTCGTATTCAAAGAGATTTTCTTTTTGATATTCTAAGTTGACAGGATCTAATTTAATAGCATCATCTTCACATATTAATATTGGTTGTTCACTAGCAATATAAATTGCTAGTTGTTTTGGACCTTTCCAAGTTGATAGAGGTGAATCATTCCAGATGTCGCGCACTATCATTTCGTCTTCTCCCGATAAAGAAATCATATCCAAACGACTTCCATTGTTTGTTTCTGAAAGGATCATCCAGCCTTCATCCAAAGCTGTTGACACTCGCATGTCGAAAGCCTGTCGCCAAGTGACATTTGTCTCTTTGTCTTTTACAAGAAAATAAACAGAATATTCTTGTTCCGGCAATTGAACAAAATATTCCAAATTGATTGTATTGCTGTCCAAAGTATAGGTGGTTTTGCCTTCTGCTGTTGCACCTTGTTTTACAACAGCCTGCCATTTAAATTCATAGCGACTTAAATCGTCATCCAATGTACCAGTGATTACGGGGTAGACTTTTAGGGAATCGACGCCTTTGAATTTGTATTGCTTTTCTGTCGGGAAACCGGAAAATAAAACTTGGTTGATTTCTTTGTAATCATAATTGCCTAAATCCCTATAACAGGCTGCAAGAAGCAAGCTTATTAAAACTAACACTATTTGTTTTTGATTTTTCATAACATTTCATTTTTTAATTCGTTACACTTTGTCCCATAGTCATTTTTTTGCCGTCATCCTCTAAAATAGGTTCTGGCAGATTATTAAGATAGTCATCCATGTATCTTGCAATGACTTGTATTCTGCCGAATGTCATATAAGTGTTGTCTAAAAATTTTTCGCGTGGAATATCCATTACATTACAAATTGTAGTAAATTTTTTAGCAGAGAATATTCCTAGCCAAGATTCATTCCAAGTGTCAGGTGCCTCCAAAATCATTTCATGAAAAAATATTCTATGTGAGAGTTTATTATAAATGATGGAAGAGCCTGTGGATGGTGCATCTTCTTTATATAATAAATTGAAATTTTCATTTTCCAGTAATTCTATCTTAACTTCTTTAATTTCTTTTTGCAAGGCTTCCGTTCGTATTAGACAAACAGGAATTTCACAATAAACAGAGCCGGCAGGTATTTCATAGGAATCATTTAAAGGTTGGTAGTCGATCCCTGCTTCTGCATTCGTATTTGTCACGTTTATATTTATATACCTAATTTCGTTGGAAACCTCTCCCATGACATTTACTCTTAATACGACTGTATCAATTTTATATTGCGAATCAATGTATGCAAATGAAACAACCGTAGAGTCTACAGTTTGGTCTAAATAGACTACGTCCTTGCCTGACCATGTATCTAAATCTGAATTGCATCCTATGAATGCAAATGACAGGCATATTCCAATAATTATCAGTATTTTATTCATAATTCAATCATTATCTAAAATCAGTTTCTACTTGTGGTAAAGGCATTTGATATTTTAGAGCATCCATCACTACGTCGTTCCCTAAAGCAGAAGGAATGGAGGGCATATTTAGGCGTTTGTAATAAAAGAACAATTGTCCTTCGCCCCAAAATTCCTTTTGGTATTCGTTTAATAACTTATCGGGTATTTGTTCATAGGAGGTTAATCGGTCTAAACCCCGTGTCTCTAAAACTTTGTTTATACTGCTTAGTGCTTCTTCTTCATTTGTAGAAGCTTCCGCTAAAATGTAATACATCTCACTAATGCGAATTAGAGGTATTAAATAATTATAAAACTCTGTGTTTTCTACGCTTGCATATTTGTAAAAGCATTTGAAATCGTAATTTACCGCGTCTAACCAAAGCGGAGCATAACGCATATCTCTTGCGCTTAAGGCATCGAATATTTTATTAAGATATTCGTTTGATGTTTTGAATATTTGAAAATCACCTAATTCTGGGGAAAAGTAACTGATGAAAATATTATTTCTTTGAGAATTTTGTAGCGCAAACAATAATTCGGAAGAAAATACTCTGTCGGGAGTTTTTGAATTACCAACGACGCTTGTGTAATCCGTGAACGGAAAATAGGCTTCTTGGATACCTGTCACAATGCGAGCGGCTTCGCATGCTTTTTCATTTTCGCCAGCATAAAGATAAACTCTTGCCTGCAAGGCTTTTACTGCATAGTAATTTAAACGCATGTTTCTAAAGCGCCAATAGTTTTCCGCATCTGTTTCTGCTTCTGTGGTTAAGGGACCTTGTTTTATTACGGGATCATTTGCCAAACGCTGCTCTGCTTCATGTAAATCTTTCAATACTAATTCCACAATTTCTGTTGCTGGCAGTAGATCTGAGGCAGACAAAGCGTATTCAGTGTTATAGCAGATAGAACGGTCATTTTTATTTGTCAGGTAAACTGGACCGAACAGACGTAACAGGTCAAAATGTAAAAAAGCACGTAAGGCATAAGCTTCTCCTGTAATCCAATTGTAATGTTCTCCTGAAAAAAGCTCTTTCTTCTCATCAGCATTAGATAATATTTTATTGACGTTTAAGATTAATGCGTATGCTTCTTTCCAAATGTTTTCTGCAACCTCTTCAGCATAGTCTGAGGTATAATTGAACTGCTCCAATTGATAATAATCAGCTTGTTCGCCTGCTGAAGAAAATTGATAGCGTTGCGCTAATATTTCTACTGCATTGAATAATAATTCTCCACCATATAATGATGACTGGTTCATTTCAACATAAACGCCGTTTAAGGCTTGCATGAAACCAGATTCTGTTTCAAACAATTGTTCTTCAGATACAGAATCCACAGGCTGTATGTCTAGCCAACTCTCACAACTAACATTCACAGCAAAGAATGTCAGTAAAATCATGATTTTTATATATCTTTCCATATTCATTTATTTAAAAACTTACAGAAATTTGTGTAGAAACCGTTCGGGCAAAGGGATATTCAATACCTCTCTCGGCTTTTACCGTTGATATTCTAAAGATGTCGTTCATGTTAGCTTGTAATCTCAAAGAAGAAAAGCCTGCTCTTTCAATCCATTTTTTGGGGAAATCATAACCCAGCGAGAAAGATTCTCCTTCCAAGAAATTTTGTCTTTGCACAAAGCGTGAAGACATATTTGTTGTTTCTGTTAAAGAAATTCCTTTGAATTGGGCGTGTTGTCCCGGTTCCGTCCAACGGTCGTATAATGCCCGCGCGTCTTGGTTGTATTTTAGACTATTTACTGAAATGTTTTCCACTTTTGTGTATAACGCCTCATTGAAAATGTCTCCGCCAAAGCTATAGCGCAAATACACAGAGAAAGAAAAACCTTTGTAGTACAATGTACTTCCGATAACACCTTCCAAATCCGGTTCTGTATTGCCGACTTCCACTTCATCTTTAGCATCATACGTAAAAGTATATGTACCATCTTTCTTCAAGAAAACTTCTTGCCCTGTTGCAGGGTCTATCCCCAAGGAGCGTACTGCCCATAAAGCAGTAGGACTTCCTCCGTCATAGTAACGTTCGAGGCTGCTGTTGGTGTTTTGTTTATTAAAATAATCAAGATTATTGCCAATGTTCCGATATTCTGCTGTTTGGTGACGGAAATTTAAACTCAAAGTCCAATTGATACCTTCTTCCAAACGCAATATAGGAGAATATTTGACTGTGCCGCTATAGCCTTTGGTACATTGTTTGCCCATATTGGTCGTTATGGTTGTTACACCTACAGATGCCGGCACATTAATCATGGCTAACAAAGGATCGGTTTTTTTCTGATAATAGTCAAAATTAATATTGAATCGATTGTTGAAAAAAGACAGGTCAGCTCCGATGTTTTTATCTAAAGTCTTTTGCCATTTTAAATTGGGATTTCCCAGACCTTCTATAATCATACTTGTCCCAAAGTTGTTTTGTATCCAATTGTTGAAAGAGTAAGTTGTGAAGGATTGATAGGCATCAAAACTCTGGTTTCCAGGATTACCAATGGAAGCCCTGATTTTAATCAACCCTATCCAATCTTTATCTCGTAAGAAAGATTCATTATGCAAATTCCAAGCAAGCCCAACAGACCAGGTTTCATCGTAGTGCTGATCTCGTCCAAACACAGAGGAACCATCTAAGCGTATATTGGCATCCAGAAGATAACGATTGTCGTAGACATAACCGAAATTTAAATAATAGCTATTGGAGCGTGTTATTGATTCAGTATAATCCGGTTTACTTCCATCTTGGAAACCGGTAGCGAAAGAAGGGCGATCGAAATTTCCATCAGGGAAACCGACTGCTGTGTAGCCGTCTATCTTTGTCTCGTCTGAACGTAAATTGGCACCTGCAACAACATTGATTTGATGTACTTCGTTCAATAAATCACCATAAGTTATTGTAAATTCTCCGTCATAATACCAATTGTCTGTTTCTGCTAACAGATAACTTCCTTTTCGGTTGCGGGCATAGCTATCAAACATAGTGTGCTGCGGGGATAAGAATTTTTCATTTCGGTCAACACTTTTCCCCAAGCCAATTCTTGCCCGTACTCTTAAAGCATCTATCGGTTGCCATTCTGCATTAAAGTTATTGACAAAATTAACTTTTCGAGCTTTGTCAAAGCTATTTAAACTGGCATTATATAATGGATTTTCTATTGTATAATGCTGCCGAGTGAATGTGTTATACTCCTCTAAATAGCGCTCAATCTTGCCGGTGGAATCTCGTTTTTCAAAATAAGGATTTGCTTTTGCATATTCTTCGAAACTTACTGTTGGGTTTTCTTTTGTAGTGTACTCAAAAGACATTTTGTTGTAAAAACGGATTTGATTTTTCCGATAACTTAAGTCGAAATTCATCCCTAAAAGTTTATTTCCTGATTGTTTCATTACACCCTGAGTCCCGTTATATGTAATTCCTAATCCATAACGCACCGTTTCATCACCACCTTCTGCATAAATATTGTGTTTTTGTATAAAAGCTAAATGCAAAGGCTCAGATAACCAATACGTGTCTACTCCACGAGCGATGTTTGCCTGATGCAAATTAAAAAGGCTGTCCAAAAATAATTGTTCTTGTGCATCTCCTAGCTCTAGATATTGTGATATATAAAAACCGGCTTTTTGTTCAAATTCTAGTTTCTCTCTGGCATTCATCAAATTGTAACCTGTCAAATCCGGTATTGATAATGAAAAATTGCCGTTATAAGAAAATCTGAACTTGCCAGGTTCAGGCATTTTTGTTTCAATAACTACTACTCCATTGGCTGCTTTTGAACCATATAATGCGGTTGATGCTGCGTCTTTCAGTATAGTTACTGATGCCACTCTATCCATGTTTAAGTCAACAACGGTCTGCAAATCAGTTTCAAAGCCATCTAAAATAAATAACGGTTGATTGGGATCCGTATCATATTGTTCTCTCAAACCTACAATACTACTCTTACCACGAATTTCAATATCCGGCAATCTATTAGGATCAGACCCCCAATCGTTATTTTCCATAATTACAAAAGAAGGATCCAATGTTTTCAGACTTTGAATCACATTTTGCCCTCCAACCATTTTTAATTCTTCAGTTTTAAAAGTGGAGGAAGAACCCGTAAAACTTTCTTTTTTACGCGTGAAAATACCAGTTACTACGACTTCGTCCATCTCTGAAACTTCTTCATACAGGGTTACATGGATTTCTGTGCGGTTGCCAACTAATTCCTCACAGGTTTTCATGCCCAGCATGGAGAAGACCAAGGTGTAATTCCCTTCTGGTAGTGTCAGTGTGTACTTGCCGTCTGCATCTGTGGCAGTACCTAAAGTTGTACCTTTCACGACGACAGCAACCCCCGGCAGCGGCTGGCCGCTTTCGTCGGTGACTTTGCCGGAGATGGTTTTCTCTTCGGGAGTCTGGGCGGTGGGTTGCGGGCGGTCTTTGATGACGATGACGTCCCGCTGAATTTCGAAGGTCATGGGCGTGCCTTCCAAGATTTGCTGGAGGGCAGCGTCCAGGGTAGCGTCAGTGAGTTGCACGGCGTCTTTTTGTTCCTGCCGAGCTTTTTCCACACTGTAAAAGAAGCGCATGCCCGTCTGGGCTTTCAGCTCTTTTAGTACTTGCTCCAAGGTAACGTTGCGCATGTCTAACGAAACCTTTACATTCTGTGCCCGCCCCATGCCAAAGGCGCTGAATTGCAGGCATAAAACCAATAGTAATCCTAATCGTGTCATTTTTGACCATTTTTTCCAATGAATAACGGGGACTCCCCGTCCGTACGAATGAAATTTTTTCATAACTTTGAGTACTTCATTTTTAAATTAAACTTTATTGTAAATGCGGGTATTTGTTGGCGCAGTGCCCGCGTTTATTTTTTGTTGACTATTACGATGTTGTCCTTTATTTGGAAGCGGATGTCGCCGCCGGTCTCCATGAAATGCAAGAAGACGTCGAAGGTCTCATACCGTTCCAGGTCGCCGGTGAAATGGAGTTGTTTTACCTTTTCGTCGGTGTATATGACATCGATGTTGTACCACCGTTGCAGGGTGGACATGATTTCTTCGACAGAAGCGTTTTCAAAAATGTATTTTCCATTCCGCCATTCGGTGTAGAGCCGGGTGTTGACTTGACGCGCATGCAGGTGCTGCCCTTCGACATCTTCCAAAAGGAAACCGGGACGCAGTTCGCGGCTTTCTTGCTGTTTCCCGGCAGTGGTGTAGCGCACTTTTCCGCTCTCCAGCACGGTTACGACTTTCTTTTCCTCGGCATAGTCCCTGACGTTGAATGCTGTGCCTAATACTTGAATGCAACCCCGTGTGGTGTTGACTAAAAAAGGTTGTTCTGCATTGGGAGCTACTTCGAAGTAAGCTTCGCCTTGGAGGAATACTTCCCGCGTTTTGCCGTTGAAGTTCACGGGGTATTTCAACCGGGTGTCTGCGTTCAGCCAAACTTGAGTGCCGTCTGCCATGGTCAGGTGGAATTCGCCTCCGCGAGGAATGGCGATTTCATTGTAAAGTGTTTCTTGGCTTTGGGTTGTGTCACTGTAAATCAAGCTTCCATTGGCTGCTTCTATACGAGTGCCGTTGCTTTCTTGCAGTTGGCGGTTTAGGTTTTCCAATTCAATACGTTCGCCATTGCTAAGGGTGATGACGGCTTTGCTGCTGCCCGGCAGGATGGGTTGTACGGTTGCCATCTCGACGGGAGCTTTAACGGGTGTTGCCGGTTGGTAGAACCACCAAGCCATGCCTCCGCAACCGATGAGCAATGCAATGGCTGCTGCATTCCGCAGGCGGCGGAGTATGATGCGACGGCGTGTCCTCCGTACAAATTCGAGATAGGCTTCGCGAGCATTGAAAGGTTCCTCTTCTTCCATGCGTGCCCGGAGGACAGCCCGGTCGGCAGCGGCTATGGGATAACGCTTGATGAGCGCAGCTAATTCCTGGCGTTCTTTTTCGGTGAGCGCGCCTAAGAAATCCTTGTAAATCAGGTCTGATAATATGTCTGGCAGTTCCTTTTTCATCTGTTTTACTTTTATTCTGTCTGCTGATAAAATCCCAAAACAGAAAAAGGAGTACCTCAAAAACGGAAAAAAATTTCAAATCTGTATAAGTCCTGCCGGCGGAGGAGTTTTGGCAAGGATGAAAAGCAGGATAAGGTCTGCCCCCAATTCATCGCGGATGTAGTTATAGGCTTCTTTTTTGTGCTTCTTGACTGCGTGGATGGTGACGCCCATTGCTTCGGCGATTTCTTCGTTACTCATGTCTTTCATGCTAAGGCGAATAACTTCGCGGCGTTTGGGCGGCATGGCATCAATCAGTTTGTTGAGTTTCCGGCAAACTTCTTCCATCACCATGTTGTTGAGTGAGGCATAGGCATCTTCTGTGGTGTCTGTGAAAAATGCCCATTCACGCAGGCGTTTGTCCTCGCGGTCTTTGTCGCGCAGAAATTGAAGGGAATTGTTATTGACAGCACGGTAGAGGTAGAGCCGGAGAAGGGATTCGTTGTCAAAAAGAATGGGCTTTTCCCAGAGATTGATAAAGGTGCGTTGGACGATGTCTTCAGCCTCTTCGTTGTCGTTCAGGATTTTTCGGGCATAGTGGCACAAGGGGGTATAATACCGGAGGTAAAGTTGTTTCCATGCTTCCGGTTTCTTGTCGTAAATGTCTTTGAGAAAATCTTTTCCTGTGTCCACGGCTTTTTCAATTCAGTTTGGAGTTCCAAAAATAGTATTCTTTGGGCAAAAAACCGTTATCTTGTGGAAAAAATATTTGTTCTTTTGTTTTTTGCGTATCTTTGCAGGCGCAATTCAAAAGAGACGGTTATGGCAAATTTTTTCAAATCATTGTTTTTTGGAGAATCGGAAAAGACAGAAGAGCAGAAGAATGAACACAATTTTGACGTGTTCAAGTATGACGGCATGAAAGCCGAGCGAATGGGTAAGAATAAATATGCCATCCGTTGTTTCCAGGAGGCGTTGGATATCCGTGAGGATACGGAAGTGCTGGAGCATCTGACGAGCGTCTACACGAAAGAAGACCGCTTGGATGATGCCATTGAGACTGCCGGACGTTGGGTAGAAGCCGAACCGGAAAATGTGAGGGTAAGGCTGTTGCGTGCAAATTTGAATTATATGGCAGGGGACTATGACCGGACGATTTCTGATTGCGAGAAAACGGTGGAATTGGATGCCACGGAAGGCAGGGCGCACTATATGGCGGGACGTGCGAAAAAGATGAAAGGTGATGCCGTGGGGGCGATTGTCAGTCTTTCGCAGGCGATTGCTTTGAAGGAAGATTACGCGGAGGCTTGGCTCTTGCGGGCGGAGATTATGCTGGAGACAGGGGATTATACTGACGGATTGCAGGATGCCGCCAAGGCGGTGGAACTGGTGCCGGAGGAGGAAACGGCTTATCTTGTGCGGGGCAAACTCTATGAGGCTTCGGGAGACCGGGATACAGCAGAACAGGATTACCGCCGCATTATTGATTTGAATCCTTTTAATGAACAGGCATATTTGCAGTTGGGTAATTTGTACATTGGACGAGAGCAGCCGCAAGAAGCGATTGCATTGTTCGATGAAGCCATTGAATTGAAACCCGATTTTGCCCGGGCTTACCACGAACGGGGACGTGCCCGTCTGATGCAGGGCGATAAGGAAGGTTCGTTGGCTGATATGAAGAAAGCCATGGAGTTAGGCGAGCAACCAACAAATATCAGCGGCAATTACTCCAATTTCGAAGATATGTACAAAAACCGCCCGCTCTGATTTGAGGATAGAAACGCATTTTTGTATAAATATGCTCCGCTTTGTATGAATATGCAGGGCGGAGCATTTGTAATTTGTTGCATTTCAATATTATGTATGTTTTCGAGAAAGTGCAGGATGAGACGGAAATGCCAAAAACTATTTGTACTTTTGCCGTCGTTAAATTAAAGTTATCAATTTAAAAAGTAGATTATATGGGATTTGTTACAAAAGAGAAATTCCTGTCGAAGGATTTCTTTATCACTTATGGTTGGTTATTGGGCGGATGCTTCGTATTTGCCATCGGGGCGGTTATGTTTGCTGAGCCTTATGGTTTTGCGCCGGGCGGAACGTATGGATTGTCCATGGTGTTCCATCACTTGTGGGGTTGGGAGACTGAAATCACGGCACTTTGCATGGATGTGCCCCTGTTGCTGCTGGGCATGTATTTTTTGGGTGGCATGTTTGGGGTGAAGACGATTATTTGCACCTTTGCCATTCCGTTGTTCATGCGTCTGATCCATGCCACTTACGGCTACGATGCCCTTTTAGAGCCGGGTATTACGGAACGTACGGAATTGCAGGAACAATTGTTGTCTGCCATTTTTGGCGGGATTGTTTATGGTTTGGGTATCGGCATGATATTCAAAGCACGGGCAACTTCCGGCGGGTCGGATATCATTTCTATGATTTTGAATAAATACACCCACATTTCCTTGGGAACGTTGGTAATTATTGTGGACTGTACTATTACGCTGAGTACGGTGGTCGCTTTTGGAGACTGGCGTTTGCCGATGTATTCTTGGATTATCGTATTTATTGAAGGTAAGGTAATTGACCTTGTGCTCGACGGTGCTTCTGTCCATAAGACATTGATGATTGTAAGTGACAAGGTAGACCCCATCAAGGAAATCATCCTGCGCGATATCAAACGCGGCGCTACACTCCTGCCTGCAGTTGGCATGTATCAAGGAAAACAGCGCAATATGATTTATACCATCCTGACCCGTCGTGAGATGATGGTGCTTCGCCATCGGATTGCGGAAGTTGACCCGGAAGCTTTCATCAATGTGATTGATTCCAAAGAGATTTTGGGCAAAGGATTTAAGCCGCTGACTGAAGAATAATAGCAGTGTCTACATAATATAACGAGGGGCTATGTAAATAGCCCCTCGTTTTTATTTATCTTTTTAAATGAATGCGGTAACTTCGGTAACCATAGATCATCACAACAATGAAGCAAACAAAAGATAGGATAAATGATACATTTACCGCCGGCATGCCTAAAATCGTGTGACAGTCGATGATTGCAGCCTGCATCGGCGGCATCACGGAACCTCCGAGAATTGCCATAATCAAGCCGGCAGCCCCGAATTTTGCATCATCTCCCAAACCTTGCAAGGCGATACCGTAAATCGTCGGGAACATCAGCGACATGCATGCCGATACGCCAACCAAGCAATACAGTCCTTTGATGTCCTGGAAGCCAATGACTCCCGCCGTCAGTACTGCTCCGCCAATTGCCAGCGTCATCAGCAATTTCCCCGGAGAGAAGTATTTCAATAGGAAGGTGCAGATAAAACGGCTGACGCAGAATATCGCCATTGCGACAATGTTATATTGCTGGGAAAGGATTTCTCCCTCTTGCTCTGTCATGCCTTGATTTACGAAAATGCGCGTGCCGTATTGAATGATGAATGTCCATGCCATAATTTGCACGCCTACATAGAAAAACTGGGCAATGACCCCTTCACGATAGCGCGGAATGGAGAAAATACGTTTCAGGGCATGCCCCAAATGCAAAGAGTGGTCTTTGTCCGCATTCTTGGGCATAGGGGTAAAACGCATGATGAGGCAAAGTGCCAATACAGCCAATCCGACAACAACATACGGTGCAATCAGCACCTGCAAGTCGGCATGCTTTACCGCTTCAAATTCTTCCATGGACAGCAGGGCGCGTTCTTCCGTGCTCATGGGATTCATTTTAGCTTGAATGAACACCATGGCAGCGAACATGCCCAACAACGAACCGATGGGATTGAATGCTTGTGCCAGATTCAAGCGTCGTGTCGCAGTGCTTTCATCTCCCATACTCAGGATGTAGGGATTGGAGCTGGTCTCTAAAAACGACAACCCGCAGGTCAGGATAAAATAAGCAATCAGAAACGGGTAGTAATACCCTGTCAGGCTTGCCGGAATAAACAACAGCGCTCCCGCGCCATAAAGTGCCAAGCCCAGAAGGATGCCCGCTTTATAGGAATATTTCCGGATAAAGAGGGCGGCAGGGAATGCCATGACAAAGTAGCCGCCATAGAACGCCAGCTGTACTAATGCCCCATCGGTTACGCTCATCCGGAATATTTTGGAAAACGCCTTGACCATCGGGTTGGTAATGTCATTGGCGAATCCCCATGCAAAGAATAGGGTAGTCACCAAGATAAAAGGGAATATTAATTTTTTGGGAACTAATGGTATTTTAGGTGCCATAATTCATGTGTTTTAGGTAAATACTCAATTATTTTTCATCACAGCAGCCTGCACTTTGATGTTGCCGATTGCAGTAGCCTCTACGGCTCCACACTGAATGTATGCTCCCGTGAACATCTCCGTCAAGCGGTTCAGCAGGTAGTTTTGTACCCCTCCGCCTACAATGTGGAGGGTGTGGATGCACTTCCCGGTACATTGTTCCAGCAATCGCTTTACTTCGTGATATTTATGGGCTAAAGAACGCATAATGCATCGGGCAAATTCTCCTTGTGTTGCAGGGGGCGTCCAACCCCGTTCCGTACAATATTGCCGGATGGCTTGCCCCATATTTGCCGGATGGCTAAAGCAAGGTGCGTCTACATCAATGATGATATCATACCTGCTTTCTCCTGCTTCCCGGAGCAAATCGGCGTATGATGGCTTGTTGCCTTCAGCCTCCCATTCCTTCATTAGGTTTTGAAGCAACCACAAGCCTGTGATGTTTCGCAGGAACTGGATTTTGCCCCCTACGGCACCTTCATTGGTAAAGTCGCATTGCAAGGCTTTTTCTGTGAAAATGGGTTCTGTGGTTTGAACCCCCATCAGCGACCAAGTTCCCGAACTGATGAATGCCCACCCGTCTCCTTCTGCCTCAATGGAAGCAAGGGCGCTGGCTGTGTCATGTGACCCTACTGCAATAACTTTCACGCCTTTACCGCCAATTTCTGCTGCCACTTCTTCAGTCAGTTCTCCGATGACTGTACCGGCAGGCACAACCTCTTGCATGATGTTCCGCGGAATGCCCAAACGAGTGAATACCTCATCAGCCCATCCATCTTTGCCGTAAAGTTGCGAGGTAGTGGCAATTGTATATTCATTCACAGCGCGTCCGGTGAGGAAATAATTGAACAGGTCAGGCATGAATAACAATTTGTCAGCTGCTTGCAGCATGGGATCTCCCGAGAGCACCATGCTATACAACTGGAATGCCGTATTGATTTCCATCAATTGAATGCCGGTCTGTGCATACAATTCTTCCCGTGAGATTACTTGGTAAACCTTCTCCAATATGCCTGATGTACGGGAGTCCCGGTAACAGACGGGATTACCTAAAAGCCGTCCTTGCCGGTCAATCAATCCAAAGTCTACCCCCCATGTGTCCACTCCGATACTCACGATATCGGGATATTGCCGGAAAGCTTTTCGCAATCCGGTTTTCATTTCCTCAAAAAGGTACAGGAAATCCCAATACAACCTATCTCCCACCCGCACCTGACGGTTCGGGAAGCGGTGTACTTCCTCCAGTTTTGTCCGTTCCGGCAAAACTTCTCCCACGATAACTCGTCCGCTGCCTGCACCGAAATCTACAGCTACATGTCTCATAGTCACTTTACTTTACCAAGTACATATTTGTCGAGGTCTGCAATTTCTTCCTCAGTCAGTGTGCGGTAATTCATTCCCGAACGGATGATGATTTCGCATGCCATTTCCAAAAATTCCGCTTTTTCAATCACATCGTGAAAATCTTTCCCGGCAAACACTTGCCCGTGTTTTTCTAGGATGACGGAATCATGATGTGCCATCGCCGCAATCACTGCTTTCGCCAATTCCGGAGAACCGGGACGGTAATAAGGCACTACGGCTATTTCGCTCCCGCAATGGCAGGGTAATTCCGCCGTCACATTAAAATTCGCGGGTTTCTCCTTCATGCAAGCCACTGTAGTGGCAAAAGGGCTTTGGCAATGCAATACGGTATTCACTTCTGGTCGTTCACGCAGAATGCCTAAATGAAACGTACTTTCCATAGAAGGTTTCACTCCGTTTAGAGACGTCCCATCGCTAATCCGGCAAATCGCGACCTGTTCTTTCCGTAATTCCGGTACCCACGAGCCGGTTCCTGAAACCAACGCTACTTCTCCTATTCGCCAAGACAAATTCCCGCTGCTGCAACGGGTCAGCCGGCGTGCCCCCACTTCATGGGCAGCCGCTAAAAACTCATTTATTTGTTGTTCTGTAACATTCATATCGTTTGAAATAAAATGGAAATGTGATAAATGCCGATTGCATTTATCACATTCCTTGTCATTATAGTTTATTTGTACAACGCCCCATAATTCTGGCAAGCCCGGAAATCTGAACCTTCTGGTTCCATTCCGAAAGCATTCCAGGCACTCGGACGGAATATCTTGTCGCGGTCTACGTTGTGCATGCAAACCGGAATTCTAAGCATGGATGCTAATGTTATCAGGTCTGCACCGATGTGTCCATAACTGATAGCTCCGTGGTTGGCTCCCCAATTATTCATCACGGAATATACATCCTTGAATGCTCCTTCACCTGTCAGCCGTGGCGCAAACCAAGTTGTCGGCCATGTCCGGTCGGTTCGCTCATTCAGAATCCGATGGATTTCAGGGTCTATGTCTACTGTGTAGCCCTCTGCCAGCTGGAATACAGGACCTAAGCCCTTCACAATGTTCATGCGCATCATGGTCACCGGCATGCCTCCCTTGGAAAGGAAATTTGAGGAGAAACCTCCACCCCGGAAATAATCCCGATTGGCAGGATACCATGTCGTGGCTTTCAGGCATTCTTCCACGTCTTTTTCCGTAATTTCCCAGAAAGGTTTCATTACAGGCTTGCCGTCACGAGTCTCCCTGCCGCTGCCATCCAAAGAAGCTGCTCCGGAATTGATAAGGTGGATGATTCCGTTTGCTGCCATGCCTTCCAACTTCTTACCGGTCACACGCTCTACCGCTGCCGGGCTCCAGTATGTACGTACGTCTGCAAAGATTTGTGCCGTATTCGTCAGCAACTTGCCAAACAGCATAGCCACTCCGTTTAACGAATCGTTTTCTGTTGCAAAAGCAAATGGTTCGCGGATGCCGTTCCAATCAAAAGATGTATTCATAAATGCTTCTGCGAAATCCCCATTGGGGAAATGATCAGTCCATTGCCTTTGTCCTTGGAAACCGCCCACGATGGCATTGTGTCCCAGCGACTCTTCTTTGAAACCCATTTCCAACAATTTCGGGTTTCCGCACATCAAGTCGCGGAAAATCATAAACATCTTTACTACATATTCCCAATCGGCATCCAGTCCTGCACGGTCTTTTTTCTTTGCCGGAATATTGAAATCCTCGCCTTCGTTTGAACGACAATGTTTTAATGTCCAAGCGAGCGCCTTTTGGTATTCTTCTTTGTCATAAATTCCTTCGTCAATACGGCGCACGATTTCACTCATGTCCACTTGCTCGTTGCGCATGCCCAAATAAGTCTGGAAGAAATCTGCGTTCACGATGCTTCCTGCAATACCCATTGCCACATTACCGATAGACAAGTAGCTTTTCCCTCTCATTGTGGCAACAGCAATGCCAGCCCGAGTGAAACGCAACAGTTTCTCCTTCACATCTTCCGGAATCGCCCGGTCTCCGGCGTCCTGCACATCATGCCCGTAAATGCCGAATGCTGGCATCCCCTTCTGGCTATGGCCTGCCAATGCGGCTGCAAGGTATACTGCCCCCGGACGTTCTGTCCCGTTGAAGCCCCAAATGGCTTGCGGCATCCGTCCGTCGTAATCAATCGTTTCGCTACCATAACACCAGCACGGAGTCACAGAAATCACCACTCCAACTCCTTCCCGGCGGAATTTCTCAGCACAAGCGGCAGCTTCCGGCACACGCCCGATAGTACCATCTGCAATCACGCATTCTACGGCATCTCCATTGCTATATTTCAGCTCGCTACTGATTAACTCAGCTACGCTTCGTGCCATATTCATGGTTTGTTCTTCCAATGACTCGCGTACGCCTCCTTGGCGTCCGTCAATAACAGGGCGAATTCCCACTTTTGGATATTCACCGATAAATCTTGCTTTACTCATAGTATAATATTAAAATTTAATGTGTTATCATTTCTCAATCTTCCCCGCTGATTCCTCGCCATACGGCAGCTGAGAGCGTTGCGCCGACAAACGGACCAAGTATAAAAACCCACAATTGCGACAGTGCAGCTCCCCCTTCAAATAAGGCGGGGGCAATACTTCGCGCTGGATTTACTGAAGTTCCCGTCAGCGGGATGCATACAATGTGTATCAGCACCAACGTCAATCCGATTGCCAATCCTGCAAAATTACCAGCTCCCCATCTTGTACTCGTTGCTCCCAAAACCACCAATACAAATACAAACGTAAATATTGCCTCTACCAGAAATCCCCCTGCCAAACTCACGCCTTCGGCACACACATTTGCTCCTGTTGTTGTGGCATACGGCAGGTTAATGCCCGAAGTCAGTACCCACAAGATACCTGAGCCTATCAATGCGCCAATCACCTGAAACAGCATATACATCAAACCTTCACGCCCGCCTATCCTGCCCGTCAGCATACATCCCAGCGTAATCGCCGGATTGATGTGGCATCCCGATATTCCTCCAATGGTATATGCCATTGCGACTACCGAGAGCCCGAAAGCCATTGCAACCATCAACACTTGGGCAGGTGTCCCGCACCCCCCATTGAAAATGGCACTGCCGCATCCCATCAGGACGAGTACCATCGTGCCAACCATTTCTGATAAATACTTTTTCATTTCATTAGGTTTTAAGATTAAAGTTCGCCTAAGTTACGGATTCTTTTTGAAACACGAAACCTTTCAGGGTAAAAAATCTGTCGGGTAATTCTTATTTTTCCTCTAACCCTCTTTATGCTCTGCCTCTCTTTCTCTTATAGGCAAAGTGTGAGACAGAAACATTTTCTGCCCGCCAACAAATAAATTCAGGGCAGCCCCAGACGTTATGCCTGAGTCTGCCCTGAACCTTTCAGGATGCACCCATCTTGTACCGAAACGACCTGTTGTCAGTACATATTGGTAATATCCCAAACGAAAGCACGGATGCCGTTCTCCTTGTTGACTTCATCCAATGCCTTGACATATTTTAGAATAAGGGGCACCATTTCCTCGTCAACAACGGTAAGGGTGGCAGAGTTCATTTCCGGCCAGGTGTGAGTGCCCATACGGGGCTCTCCGCCATGAGTACCTGCACCGTTGACCAAAGGCCATTGGGTAAAGCCTTTGATTTGCAACTGGTCTAAAAGATAGGCGACCCGTTCGGAGAGAGCCTGATTGTATGTAATAAATACTGCTTTTTTCATATTTCTGGTTTTAAAGAAGTTATTCGTTCTTTTTGGGCAAGTCGCGTTCAGGATCAAAATCCTTCATAAAGACGTATTGCTTTGCGAGGGCTTTTTTCTTGTTGCGGCTTCCACTCTTGTCCATAGAGGCGTAAATGGCGGGTACGATAATCATCGTGATGATGGTAGAGAATACCATACCGCCTATCACGGCAATACCCATAGGTCGCCAAGTTTCTGCCCCTTCACCCGTACTGAGCGCCATAGGCACCATGCCGAGGATGGTTGTGAGAGAGGTCATCAGCACCGGACGCAAACGGGAACGGCAAGAACGGGCGATGGCTTCGTAAAGCGGAACGCCACGTTCGCGCATCAGGTTGATAAAGTCGATAAGCACAATGCCATTCTTTGTCACAATGCCGACCAGCATGACTGCTCCGAGGGCTGCCACAATACTGAGGGGCGTGTCGGTCATGAGAAGGGCAATCACTACACCGGTAAAGGCAAAGGGAATTGCCATCATGATGATGAACGGCATTTTGAAGGACTCGAATTCTGCTGCCATAACAATGTAAACAAGCATCAATGATAACAACAACAGCCAAATCAGCGAGGAGAAGGACTCTTGTTGGTCTTCATAATTACCGCCGACGAAAAGGCTGACATCTGCGGGAACATCTTCCAGATTATCGATGATTTGCTGTGCGCCAATGGCGATTTCACCCATAGGTACACCTGCAGCCGGAGTGATGGACACTTTCAGGATACGCTGTTTGCTTTTGCGTTCGATATTTGGCGGGGAGAAATATTCTTTGATTTCTCCAAGTTCTTTAAGCCGCACCTTGTTGCCGTATCCGTCTGTGATGAGCATGTTCTCGACGGCAGTAAGGGAGGAACGGTATTTTTCTTCGAGGCGAACGATGATGTCATATTCTTCGCCGTCTTCCTTGTATTTGCTATTACGGTAACCGTAGATGTTGTTACGGAGGAAACTACCAACCTGCGAGGTGGTAAGGGCATGGCGGGCAAGTTTGTCCGGATTGAGGGCAATCTGGAGTTCTGCCTTGTCTTCGTCCCGGCTGATTTTGATGTCCTCTGCGCCGGGTATTTCATGGGCACGACGGGCAATGTCTTGTGCCAAACGAGTAGTGGCGTTGAAGTCATGTCCCATAATTTCGATGTCCACACTGTTACCCATGGAACCGCCCATAGAACCGGCAGAAACGGTATATTGGAGAACATCCGGGAAGCGTTTGAGTATATCGCGAATTTGGTCGGCAATCACAAACACGCTGCGGTTACGCTCCTTGAGGTCGGTGATACGGATACGCATATTGAGGATATTACTGCCTGTGCTGTTCATCAAGGAGGCGCTGGAGGCTTCCTCCTCGCTACCGTAAGAAAGGTTGATGATGGTAATTTCAGGTACTTCGGCACGAATGACGGAGTCAATGTCCAATGCGATTTGTTTGGTGACTTCCACACGCTGTCCGGATTGCATTTTGGCATAAACATTCAAGTTGCCCTGGTCATTCTGGGGCATGAAGTCCGTCTGAATATAACGGCTCAAGCCGCAAGAACCGAGGAATAGGAATGCCATAGTGCAAATAGTCATCGCCTTATGGTGCAGTACCCAGCGGATAAGTTTTTCATAGCCCGAATCAAGGGCGTTTAATTGCTTGGTGACAAAAAGGTAGAAACTGAAGCGTCCGGGTTTCGGCTCTTTGTTTTGTATTTTCATCAACTGCGAGCAGAGCATGGGGGTCAGGGAGATTGCAGTAATGGTAGAGGTGCATATCGTAATGCAGACAATCCATCCCAATTGCTTGAAAAGGATACCCGTCATGCCGCTCACAAGTGTCAGCGGAAAGAATACCGCAACAGTCACCAAAGTTGTGACTATTACAGACAGCCACACTTCGTTGGTACCATAGATGGCAGCTTCGCGTGGGCGGCTGCCGCGGTCGATGTGTTTGGTGACATTCTCCAGAACTACAATCGCATCGTCCACAACCATACCGATGGCGATAGAGAGGGACGACAAGGAGATAACGTTTAGGGATTCTCCTGTGGCATACAAATAAATAAAGGCGACAATCAATGAAATGGGGATGGTCAGTGCGATGATGAAAGTGGCACGCCAACGACCCAGGAACAGGAATACCACAAGCACTACGAAAATGAGGGCATAGAGCAGGGTTTCTTGCAAGTTGTCAATGGCTTTCACGATGAAATCCGAGTTGTCGGAAATAATCTGGAACTGGATGTCGGCAGGAAGTTCTTTCATGGCGATTTCCAGTTCCGCCTTGGCTTCTTTGGCGACTGCCACAGCGTTGGCATCGGTTTGTTTGGACACCATCAGCACGCAACCGCGTCCCCGGTTGACAGTCTGTTCAAGGGTTATGTCTTGGAGTGTATCGCGAACGGTGGCAATATCGTGAAGAAAAATGGTCTTGTCTTTATCGCGTCCGATGACGATGTTCTTGATTTGGTCGCTCTCTTCAAATTCCCCTTCAACACGCATGGAGTAGTCCATATTGCCCATTTTTACGCTACCTGCAGAGACATCGATGTTTTCCGCCAAGATTTTGCTGCCGATTTGGTCAAGTGTCAGGTTGTAGGCATCAAGTTTGTTAGGGTCGAGATCTACATAAACAACACGCTCGGGAGCACCGGCAACGGTCACGGAAGCCACGCCATCCACCCGGTTCAGGCGGGTTACTACTTTGTCGTCGAGGATTTTGTCAATACCGGAATAAGATTCCTTGGCAGTCACTGCGTAGGTGAGGATGGGAATCATGGAAGTATTGAACCTCATAATAGTCGGACGGTCAATATCGTCCGGCAAGTTTTGCATGGCTTTGTCTACAGCATCACGCACGTCATTGGAGGCTTCGTCAAGATTAGCTTCCCATTCAAATTCCAGGGAAATAACGGCAAGGTTATCATAAGAGGTGGAGGTCAGCTCTTTTAGTTCGTCAACAGAATTGAGCTGGTCTTCCAGGATTTTGGTGACATTCTCTTCAATGTCCGAAGCGTTGGCACCGGGATAAGTCGCCATGACCGTGAGGTAAGGCGGGTCCATCTTCGGGAACTGGTCTACAGGCAATTGAATGTAGGAGGCAACACCCAGCACCAAGATGGCAAGAAATATCATCAAGGTGGAGATGGGTTTGTTTACCGCTGTACTGTATATACTCATGGTTTTAGGATTTAAGTTATTGTTGGATATCCAATTTCGTGCCGTCAACCAAACGGGCTTGTCCCACAACGACTAACTCGTCTCCTTCATGGATTTCGTCGGAGAGAAGTTCCACTTTGTCATCAAAGCGCCTACCCAACTTTACGGCAACGCGCTTGGCAATGCCATTTTTGTTAAGGAAAACATAACGGTCGTTAGAACCTTGAAGTTTCAAGACAGCAATGGCAGGGGCAACCACGGTCTCGGTCTCGCCAATGAAGAAATTGATGGTGCCGTACATGCCGGATTTCAATGCCTCGTCTGCATTCGGAAGGGTTACTTCCACAGTGAAGGTACGCGATGCAGGGTCAATGGTCGGGTAAACAATGCTTACCGTGCCACGGAATGTCTTGTCGGGATAGATATTGCTCTGCAATTCTACCTTAGTGCCTTTTTGGATGGCAAGATAATATTGTTCGGCAAGATTGACGTAAGCCTTCATCGGATTGGTCTTCTCTATGGCAATGATAGAGGGTTTGCTTGCTCCGCCAACAGCCATGCCGGTATAGACTTCGCCATTTTCAAAATACTTGCCGGTGACTACACCGTCGAAAGGAGCGAGCATTTGGGTGTTTTCTTTCAAGAATTCGTAATTGCTCTTAGCCACTTCATATTGGGTTACGGCAGCATCGTATGCTTGTTTGCTGATGCTATTGGTCTTATTCAAAGTGACAGCACGGTCGTACTCGGCTTTCAAGTTTTCCAACTGCACCTCTGCCTGCACCAAATTGGTCTGGTCCATTTCCACCAGTACTTCACCTTGACGGATGCGGTCGCCGACTTCCACATGAATGGCTTTGATGCGTCCGGTGGATGCAGGGGCATAATAAACTTGTTCATCTGCCACCAAGTTGGCAGTTTGTTCCACCGTGTTGGCAATGGTAGTTTTCTCTAATTTCAGGACTTTCACCGGTACGGTTTCCGTGGCGGCAGTTTTCTGTTCCTGTCCTTTCTTCCCGGAACATCCGGCGAGAAGGGCAAGTGTCATAAGCGATAAAATGATATTCTTCATCATGGCTAAGCATTTATTTTAGTTCGTTATATAGTTTCAAAAGTTGAGTCTGTGCCTCCAGCAGGGTCAGGCAGGCAGATGTGTAATTGTTTTCGGCTTCCAGATAATTGTTATTGGCTTGGGTCAAATCCAAACTGGAGATGGTGCCTACATTGTATTTGTTTTGATAACTCTCCAATACTTTCTTGGCAACAGTGATATTCTCCTTTTGCAGATTGTAGTTTTCGAGGGCGTTCCGGAGATTGAATTTGTATTGTTCTTCTTGTAATTGCAGGTTATCTTCCAAAAGGCTTCGGGTAATTTGGGTTTGTTCAAGGGTAATTTGTTCTTGCTTTAATTGTGATTTCCGCTGCAAGCCGGAAAATATCGGTATGGTCATAGAAACGGATGCCGTGTGAGGAATGCTGCCGAAACCGCCTTTTTTAATCAGGTATTGATAAGCATAACTGGCATTGACGGATGGCGCGAATGCCCATTTTTGCAAGGCGACCATCTTCTCTTGCAATCTTTCTTGCGTAAGGGTAAGTTGGTATTCCAAGTTGCTGTTGATATCGAAATCTTTGGCTGCCAAAGTCAGAAATCCTTCTTCACCGAGAAAACTCTCCAGCTCATCCGTTAAAATAATCGGCGTGCCCGCCTGTAGCCCCAATTGAATACGCATCAGGTTGTAATTGACATCCAAGGTGCGTTGCATGGACAGAAGGCTGTTTTTCAGCTGTCCGACGGTAATCCGAATTTGGTCGGCATCCGTTTCCTCCACTGTCCCCGCCTTGTACATGTTCAGGGTGTGTTCCATGATTTTGTGCATATTGTCGAGATTATTCTCCAAAATGCCCACCAGCCGTTGGGTGACTAAAATCGTGTAATAGGAATTGTATACATTCTCTTTAATGGTCTGTTCATCAATATCTACTTGTTGTTCGGCAACTTCTTTTGCAATTTTGCTGGTTTTTAAACCGACAATCCATTGCCCATTGAAAAGCAATTGTGAGACAGAGACTCCCAAACTGGAACGGTCTTCCATTTTAATGCCATTGCCGCCAAAGTCCATTTCCTTGCCGAAATTTGTGCTATACTCTAATGAGCCGCTGACTTGTGGCAAGCCTTGCGAGATGGATTCTGTAATCATTTGCTTTCTCAATTCGATGTCCAATTGGGAGGCTTGCAATTCTTTGTTGTGTTTCACTGCAAATTCCACTGCCTCTTCCAGCGAAAGCTGTTGCGGCTTTGCTGTTTCCTCCTGTGCATAAAGGAGGCAAGGCAATAGGAATGTGAGCCAGGTGATGATAATTCCTCTTTTCATGTGTTTTATAATTAATGATGATTATTTTCTTCTTGCAACAGCCGGTCTAACACTTCCAATCCTTTGGGAGTGGCGAAATGCCGGACGGTGTTTTTGATAATGGTAGCGAGCACAATATCCATGGGATAAGGAAGGGCATCGAAGGCTTCCGGGTCATGCAGGAATTCCAATTGTTTGTAAAACAAATAAATTTGCACCTCCCGATTAATGTCCTGTCGGAATGTACCTTCTGCAATGCCTTTGTCTATGAGTTGATTCAACATCTCTGTGACTGTTTTTGCGTCACGTTCCCTCATGCGTTGGTATACGGCAGGATGATACTTCTTCACATCGAACTGGTTGATGAATGCCAAGCTGTTTACGTTGCGCAGCAGTGAATCACGGATGGCAAGGAAAAACTCTATGGCACTTTTTTCTTCCATCAGCACCCGGTAATTTTCCTGCGCCCTTTTGTTATTCCGGCGATACATCAACACCTGTTCCACCACGTCTTCCTTGTTCTGGAAAAACTGGTAGAGGGTTTTCTTCGAAATTTTAAGGTGCGAGCAAATGTCTTCCATTGACGTGCTCCGCAGCCCGTATTTCAGAAACAATCCGGATATGTTTTCCAACAATTCTTCGCTTGCCTGTTTTTGTTCTTTGCTCATAGCCTTTTTGATACCACTGATACATGGAAACGTTCCGTACAAAAATCGTTCCCTCGTGCTGCAAAAATACATAAATAATGTGACCATGCTTCGGATGCCTTGTTAAAGTTGTGTGAAATCACTACTTTTGCTCTGCCATGATAGATCAAGCAACGATACAGAAAATATTTGATACAGCGGACATTTACGAAGTGATTTCTGAATTTGTCCACTTGAAGAAGAGAGGCGTAAACTACGTGGGCTGTTGTCCGTTTCATAATGAAAAGACAGGCTCGTTCACAGTCTCCCCCGCGAAAGGCATTTATAAATGCTTTGGGTGCGGGAAGGGGGGCAATGTCGTTAATTTTATCATGGAGCACGAACAAATGTCTTACGTTGAAGCATTGCGTTGGTTGGCTGCTAAATACAACATCCCTATCGAGGAACGGGAACTTACCGAAGACGAAAAACGCGAAAAATCCGAACGGGAGAGTATGTTGATTGTGACTTCATACGCCGAAGACTTTTTCGTTGAGCAATTGCTCCATACAGACGAAGGGCAATCCGTTGGCTTAAGTTATTTTCATCGCCGGGGCTTGGACGAGAAAACCATTGAAAAATTCGGTTTGGGCTATTGCCCGGAGGCTTGGGATGCTTTCACCAAAGCAGCTTTGGAGAAAGGCTATAAACAGGAGTTCTTAGTCAAGACCGGTCTGACCATTGAAAGCGAGCGCGGGCTTTTCGACCGCTTTCGGGCGCGGGTGATGTTTCCCATCCGCGATATCGCCGGGAAAATCATTGCTTTTGGCGGACGCATCATGACCAACGACAAGAAGAGTGCCAAATACCTGAATTCTCCGGAATCCGAAATTTACCACAAGAGCCGCACCCTGTACGGCATTTACTTTGCCAAGAGGAGTATCGTACAGCAAAACCGTTGCTATTTGGTGGAAGGCTATTTGGATGTGATTTCTTTTCACCAGAAAGGCATTGAGAACACGGTGGCATCTTCCGGCACCTCCCTGACTGTCGAGCAAATCCGCTTGATACGCCGGCTTACTCCCAATGTGACCATCATCTATGATGGTGATGCGGCAGGCATCAAAGCTTCCCTCCGGGGAATTGACTTGGTGTTGGAAGAGGGTTTGAATGTCCGTGTCGTCTCTCTGCCCGAAGGCGAAGACCCGGATTCATACGCCCAGACGCATACCACCGAGGAAATTCAAGAATACATTGCAACCCACGAGACTGATTTTATTCATTTCAAAACTCACCTTCTTTTGCAACAGGCGGGAACAGACCCCATCGAGCGGGCACGTTTGATAACCGACATTGTCCGCACCATCTCGCTCATCCCGGACAACATCACCCGTTCTGTTTACGTGCAGGAAACTGCTGCCCAAATGAAGGTGGAGGAAGCCATGCTCTATGCCGAAATTGCCCGCTTGCGGCGAAAGGAGTCGGGCAGCCCGACGATTGCCCAGCGCAAAGCGATTGTGCAACAATTGCCGGAATCTCATTTAGAGGATGGACAAAAGGCTGCCTTGCCTTGCAATGATGAGGAGCGGATGTTAATTCGCTATCTTTTAAAATTCGGCATGGAGCCGCTTTATGAGGAAGAACGGGAGGGGCAGACGGTCGTTCAAACTGTGGGAGACTATATCTTGCAGGAATTGGAAGAAGATGACCTCCTTTTGCTTGACCCCCGTTGGTACATTATCCAGACAGAATTTCGCACCCATTACCAGCAACCGGGTTTTATTCCTGAGCGTTATTTTGCTACTTACTCCGAGCCGGAAGTCAATATGGCTGTCGCCGATGTCTTGAGCGAGCCCTACGAATTAAGCAAAATCTGGAAAGAAGTGGATGTCGGCACACTTGCCGAACGCGACCTTTTGGTGGATTTGTTGCCCAAAGTGGTAGATAATTATAAGATGCGACGGGTGGAATTGATGTGCCGTGACATTGACCGTCGCATTGTAGAGTTGCAATCATCCGGCAATACGGAGGAATTGCTTCCCCTGCTCCGCCGCAAAACGACCCTCAACATCATCCGCAAACACCTTACGGAAAAATTAGGGCGCACAATTTGACTTGCCTTTTCACGTCCTGTGCACCTTTTTCAGTTTCCTCAGGACAACCCTGTCCCAATAGAGAAAAGCAGCAAAGGCAATGGCAGCACCGGCATATCCGATTTCTGCAATGGAGAGATAGGTACATACCGCTCCGCCAATGCTTGTGCCAATGGCAATGCCGAGATTAAAAATTCCTGAGAAAATAGACATTGACACAGAAGTTGCGTCCAACGGAGACTTGTTGATGACTTCTGCTTGGAGCGATACATTGAATGCCGTCATTGCCATGCCCCAGACTGCACACAGCAAAATGACTCCGGATGAAGAATTTGAAGCCACCTGCAATAGTCCCAGGCAACCGGCAACGCAGAGAATAATCGTCGTCAGGAACCGATAAGGAGCCTTGGGGTAAAACTTCGAGAATGCCATACTGCCAATAATCCCCATCCCCCCGAATATCATCAGCGTCATGGTAATCCGGCTGTCAGTCAAGTGTGCTACCTGTTTGAGGAAAGGCTCGATATAACTATATCCGGTGTAATACGCCGTAGCTATGGCAAACGACAGGATATACAATCCTGCCAACACCGGATTCTTCAACAGTGTCGGCAATTTATGTAACGGGAAGCCCCCACGGCTCGGCACTTTAGGCAGCGAAAAAGCTAAATAGGCGAACGTGGCAAAAGCAAAAATACCGACACAGAGGAAAGTCATCCGCCATCCGATTTGCAGCCCGATAACCCGTCCCAATGGCAATCCGAAAATCATAGCGACAGATGTCCCCGTCACAATCAGGCTCAACGCCAGCGGGCGGCATCTTTCCGGCACCAACCGCACGGCAATGGGCGACACAATCGACCAGAAAATAGCATGTGTACAGGCAACTCCGATTCTCGAAAGCATCAGCATCCCAAACCCTTCTGACAGCGACGACAATACTTGGCAAACCCCGAACAGCAGGATTACCCATAGCAACAACCGTCTCATTTCCCACTTGGATACCAAAATCATCAGCGGCAACGAAAGCAACATCACCACCCATGCATACACCGAAATCAATGTCCCCGCATGAGCCTCCGTCATATCAAAATCCTGCGCAATATCCGTCAACAGCCCAATCGGAATAAACTCCGACGTATTAAAAATAAAAGCCGCACACGTCAACCCAATCAACTGCCCCCAATTCCTAAAAGTCATTTTGTTTCCCATATTACCCTCTTTTGCGTATTTCCGTTCCTGTTGCGATTTGAATGCTTATACAATAAATGCGATGACAGGATCAACTTTATCTGTTATATTTTTTAAAATTCTCTGCCTGTTCAAAAATCTCTTTATATGCTGCATCTATGGCTACAGGCGGATAGCCGTATTCTGTCAAAAGAACAATTAGATTCATCTTCAGAACAGATTGCGTATCACTGCGAGTTTCCCAATCGACATATTGAGCTTGCTCCTCTACAATCTTTTTGATTTCGGTCGCAAGTTTTAGCATTTTATTTTCCGGATATTCAAATTCAAATTGTTTGGAAACAGATTTTAGAATATCATAAAAGGCTTTTTCTTCGTAGCTGATACCCAAATCAAGGAAAGACTTCTTTTCCTTGTTCAACTCCTTTAACAAGTTTGCCATCTGGTTGGCTACTTCCGTCAACACTTCGTCCGTAAAGATGGTACTGTCCCGGCGATCATTGTATTTGTCCACCAAGGCATTCAGCCGTTTGGAGAAGTCTACGCCTTTCACCTTGTTCACCTTCTTGAATTCCGTGATAACGGTTTCCAACAAGCGTTCCATCAGTTTCACCTTGGTGTTAGGCAACTTCAGTTTACCCAAGCGTTCCATATATTCCTCGCTCAACACATCCAGATTTTCCTTGTCGTTACCTATTTGGATGATTTCCTCTACACCTTCCGATTGAATCGCTTCTTCTATCATCTCGCTGACGCGGCGGTTCATCTGCGAGGCATCCGGTGTGTCACCAATAGTCAACTTATAGATAATGGAACGCACACCCGTGAAATAATAGATTTCCTCACGTTCCGCATCACTGATTTCTTCATGGTTGCTACACAGGTTAAAAGCCGATTTCAGTTTCTTGGCGTGTCCCATAAACAAGTTTTCCTGTTCTTTGGTGCGTTGCATAAACTCAGCTCCTCTGTTCAAGCAGTCCAATTGTTCCAAGGGTGTCCCGGTTGTAAACACAGAGTAATCGAATCCGCCGAACATCCGCCGGATAATGTCCAATTCGTCTTTCACCATCGCAACCGATTGCTCAATGCTTTCCACCGAATCCTGATTGGCATCTCCTTGCGCATACCGCTTCAAAGCCACGTTCATGTTGCTTTTGATGCCGATA
>CALUKF010000034.1 GCA_944321145.1 uncultured Odoribacter sp.
ATCAGCCGCTTGCCCGTAGTCAGCAACTCCTCCCCTGCCACCTTCACCAACGCCTCCACCCGGTCGTGCAGGAACATGCCGTTCTTCACCCACCACACAGGCTTCTCCGCAAAATATTCCATCAAATCCGTATGCTTGAGATGCCCCTCCTCCGCATTCCCGCTCAAATCGGGGACAATCGACACCTGCTCTGCCAACTGGTCGGACAACTGCGTCTCCACATCAAAAAAGCGGAGCGTTTCCACCTCATCGCCAAAGAAATCAATGCGCACAGGCCGTTCCTCTGCATAAGAATAAACATCCACAATGCTCCCGCGGATGGAAAATTGTCCGGGCTCATACACGAAATCGCTCCGTTCAAACCCGTACTCCACGAGCAGGTTCTCGACAAAAGAAATCGAAAGCCTGTCGCCCCGCCTGACGGTCATCGACATATTGCCCAGCACCTCCTTGTCCACCACCTGCTCCGCCAAGGCTTCGGGATAGGTCACCAGCATCTCCACCGCCCCGTTGGAAATATTGTTCAATACCTCCGTACGCACCAGCACCGAGTCGTTGTCCTTCTCCTCCTCCTTCACCATCCGCCGGTAGGACGAGGGCAGGAACGCCACCCGCTTGCTCTCCACGAAAGTAATCAAGTCATTATAAAAATACGCCGCCTCCTCGCGGTCATCCAATACCACCACCTGCATCGCCGGCAATTTCGCGCGTACAGCCCCCGCGAGCAATGCCGTCACCGAACCCGCATTGCCCACCAATCGCAACTTCCTGTCCGCTGACGTCTCCAAACGGGCGACCAACCGTCCCACAACCTTTGCAGACAGGTATTTCCGTAACAAATCTTTCGTATCCAATTTGTCTTTTCCTTTTTATGTCACCGCAAAGATAGTTTTTTCTTCCCATATCCCCCTCCCCCCGCCCCCAAAACTTTCATCGTCGAGGTGCAGAACACCCGCGAAATCTAATTCAATGCCGTCCCCCCCTGGAAGAATGGGTGCGCTACCTGAAATCTGGCATCATCTTCCTGTGTAGACTTATGGACTTTTAAAACATCCGAGGAGTATCCGGGAGGTATCTCCGGAGTATCTCTGATGCGCCAATTTGGTTAAAGGTTGCTTGAACATTGGTTTACGGTTCAATGAATACGTCAACCATAGGGCAACCTTACGTCAACCATACTGGAAAAGCGGAGATACTCCCCGGATACTCCCCAGATAGTGTTTAGATAAAGGAACTATAGGATTTTAGTTACTTTTTGATAATCAAAGAGTAGCGTGGATAACGGCAATATTAACCTATTGCCTGCCAGTCGTCAATGGTGCCGGTATCTTCTGCGGGTTTCAAGTAATCGGAAGCGACGGCGGTCAGGAAGCCCTCTTTCACTTCGCCATTCGGGAAATCCAACAGGAAAGTGTTGCGGCGCATGTTGTAGTCCTTGATGGTCAGGTAGCCGCTCTGGTAAATCATCGGCAAAGGCATCTCCGCCGTTGCCTTGAGCGGTCTGCCGTGATTTTCCATGCCGGATGGCTGCCGTACATCTCCTCCCAAGTTGCCAGGTAACGCTCAATCTTGTCTTCCAACAAACCTTCTTTCGTGAAGTTTCCCCCACTGAAATCCACATGGAATATCGGGTATTTCATAACAAAGCATGTTTTATATTCTAAAAACAAAGATACAAAGAAAAACGGAATCCTATTTGAGGATTCCGTTCATCGGCATATTGATAGCCATTAAGGTATAAGAGTTATATTAGAATTTTTCCGGTACCAATAATTCTAATTCCATATCAGAAAAATTATTCATCTCCCAACCAAAGAGCATAACGAGCAAAACCTTTGCCGGAAAAAATCTTAGGATTCGGATCCAATTGAGGAGTTAATTTGCTTGGATCTGACAATTCAAAGCGGTAAAGTTTCCACCCTTCAGTGCCATTTGTAAGCACCAACAAATAATTGTAATACCCCTCGCTTCCCAATGAAGAGAAAAGGGGCATGATTTGCTGCATCCAAGTGATTGTTTCGCCTTGTGGGAAAGGATATAAGCTACCCGAAGATTCAAACATGTCAGCATCATTTACTTGACAATATTGTAATTGGTTGCCTTTGGCAAACCAAATATAATTCTCTGCATGTGCTGCATAAACATCGGCTTGAACCAATTGGCTATCGCTAGAAAGCTCAATAAACCTATTCAATGAAGACTCAGATGCTTTAAAGGTAATATCAGCCAAATAAGAAATAGTACCTTCACGCATCAAAGCATATGCGTTAATTGCACTAGAAGCTGGTATTCCTCTTTGCAAAAGATGCAACATTTCCAATTGCTTACCTTTTGTTTCTGGCAAATCGGACAATGACAAATAAGGCTGAAGATTGATCGAATTCATTACTGTAGCAACAAATGTATTGGCAGACATATCATAAGCATAAATGTCGTACCAACATTCCACCCATTCTGAAAAAAGATTCTCTGAACCCAATTTAGCTGCCCCGAACTTCCCAATGCTCCCAGAGGAACCAGAAGAGTGAATAGCCCCGTTATTCATCAAGTAAGGACCTACGCCTAAATCATTGCAATAATACAGATTGCTTGGTGCAACCACATCTGGAGCAGTATAAAACTGTTCGTTGCCACGTTTGTAAAGTGTCAAATCACTGGCATCTAGCGTAATCATATCTTCACTGCTTAAAAGATGCCAAACTGATAATCCCTCCTCCAAAGACAAAGTTCCATCTTCATTTTCAGTTTGATGAGTATAACTTCCATCTTGATAAGCAATTTTTACGGCAGTACCAGACAAAGGACTTATTCCTTTTTCTGCCAATAGATTTTCCCGTACCCTTTCATCTGGATATATAAAGTCTACATCCGTCGTATTATTTTCCTCATTCAAAACCAGATATCCAGAACTAAATTCTGCAATACTGCGGAAAGTGATTTTCTTGTTTACAAAAACACCCGTCTTTTTTTCCTTGACTTCAAATACTAAAGCACGAGTTTCTCCAACAGCGTATTCCATCTTAAAAGTCAAATTACGCTCTCTCCCCAAGGTATCACGAAGTGAGTATCCAATATTTCCAACAGGATAGCTATACCACGTAAATTCATAATTTTCTTCATCCCCTAAGCCTTTAATTTCAGGCTTCAAAGAAATTGTTTCTAAAATTTTAAAAGTCGTGTCAGACAAGCCGGATATTTCTATCGGCAATATAGTTTCCGGATCCTTATAATTATAATTTCCGGGATCATCCACGCATGCTACGCATAATAAAAGGATCAGCATGCAAAATACATTATTTCTCATGGTTTTTAATTCTATTATTATTCAAAACTTACCGGTTCATCACCATCCATCAAAGTTGGGTGAGTTGCATTATATTCTTCCAAACGTTGAATAGCCAACGTTTTTAAATAATAGGCATAGTCATAGTCTCCCAAATATTCTTCAAAATCAAAATCCGCAGAAATGTAATTAATAATAAACCACATTTTTGTAGAACTCCAATCGCCAAATGCGACAGACCAAGAACGCCATTCAGAAGGTTCAGAAGCCATTGCTGTAATCTTGACCGTAAACTCTGATTCATCATTGATTCCTACTTTAAAATTTTCATTTTCGGCAATTTTCATATCCAATCGCACTTCTGCATCATCTAATAACGGATCTCCTCGCAAAACAATCAATGGCATATAATAACGCACGGCACCTGCCGGTATCGTCATGAGTTGTTTCATCTCATCGGATTCAAAACTCACATAATGTTTTCCAGGTATCGCCGCATTCACAGAATCCAAATTGGTCTGCTCTAAAGAAAAAGCACGCGGTTGATCAGAAGTTAGTCCCATTGTCTCAATTACAATATAGACCGTATCCCGTTGTTGGTCTTCAGGCAAAACAAAAAAGGAATAGGATAGCGAGTCAAATTGCCTAAAAGCAGGCACATGGTCATAATCCACGCCATTCATGAAAAATAAGCGCGGGTCATTTTCGTAGCTTAAAACATTTTGTTTCTGACATCCTACGAATACTGCCAACAATGACAGCAATAATATATAACCTATATTTTTCATATCATATTATATTTTATGTTATCAATCAAATATGGTTTGACTATCCGGAAGCGGAATTTGGAATGCCCATTCTTCTGGAAACGTCACACTACCGAAGTTCGTGCTAGTTGTAGGGTATTGCACGCCGGCATAATCATTGCCATGCTTTTTGTAATAAAAAAATGCTTGTCCTTCACCCATAAATTCTTTACGCCATTCTCTTTCCAAATAGGTCGCTATATCCGTACCAACATTAAATCGGTCGTACCAAGTTTCAGGTAAAGCTCTTGACTGGCAGAATGTAACCCAATAAGGTCTCACTGCACCTTGGTCTAAATCTTCAAATAAAATCAAATACATTTCTGCCAAACGTAATACCGGTACTTGAGTAGAAGCCTCAATTGCATCGCTACCCGTATATTTCAAAAAATGCCAGCGACTATTGCGGAATTGCCAATATGTACCATTACCATAACGGATATCATTGGTTGTATTTTCATAGACATTTTGAATGAACGGATATTTGCTTGCACTGCTTACATTAAAAGGAACCAATGTGGCATTTTCGTCTTTAAATAAAGGCTGCACAATAGTTTGAAGTTTAGGAACATCCACACCGAAAAGATGTTCACTCAAAAAAACCAAATTTTGCTCATAATCTGCTGATGAGCTATAATCTGTTCCATTCGTCAGCCTGAATTTTTCAGAGTTAATTACCTCTTGTGCATATTTTACTGCATTTTCTTTATCCCCAATCCAATGATAATAACGAGCTTTTGCACCTTTTACCGCATATAAATTAAATCGTACCTGACGATAAAATTGCCATTCATCATTGGGTTTTTCCATGTCACTACCAAAATCAGATGTCGGATTATTTAAATGTTGATTATCGGCATTTACCAATGGATCATTTTTTAGCAATTCCTCCGCCGCATTTAAATCACGAATAATCTTTGAGCAAACTTCATCATAAGTCAATGTTCTAAATAAAGAAGGGTCTTTTGACAATTCTTCTGCATAAGGGATGGCTGCTTTACTGCCTGCTGCCTCATCAGGAACAGGCCCAAACAAACGAAGCAACTCTAAGTGCAAAAAGCCTCTTAATCCCAAAACTTCACCTTTTATTAAATCATAATTGCCATTTTGGAACAAATTTTTATCGGCATCGATATGCCCCAAAATATCATTCAAATGTGCAATTGCACGATAATAAGCTTTATAAATATTTTCAATGAGTGCTTCTGCCTGAGCATTCTCGAAATCCCAATTGTAAATATAATAATCAACAGTACGGATAGTCGTATTCTCAGGAACCCATGTATGCAATAGTAATTCTGGGAAATACATTGTCATGTTCTTTCCATACAAATCCTCTGAAGCTAATTGAATATAGACACCATTCAGCACTTCTTTGTACCCATTTTCTGTCTCATATTCTATTTCCTGCTTTAATTCTGTTCGAGGATTCACATCCAACCAATCGCTACATCCCATGCATGCGATCAAAGCTAAACCTATGATATATTTAAATTTAGTTTTCATATTCCTATTCTATTATTCATTAAAATCGAACCAATAAAGACAACGAAAATTTTCGTGAAAACGGATAATTCAAACCTCGTTCCTGTTTAATTGTAGATATACGGAATGCGTCCTCCATATATCCCGTCAGGCTTAAATATGATATACGCAAATTTCGTTTCAACCAGTCGTTTTGCCATTCATAACCCAACGACAATGAGGTGCATTCTAATGTATTTTCATCCATCACGAAGCGTGAAGATGCTTGGGTCGATGTAAAATCCCGAATACTTTTATATGAAGCCCTCACACCTGGCGTTTGCCACCTATCATAATAAGCCCGGCGATCTGCATTTTCATAAGGCAAAATATTTTCCACCTTATTCACCAAAGTTGTATTATACATTTGTCCGCCTAAACGATAACTAAAAATTGCATTGAATGTCATCCCTTTCCAACGCAACAAAGTATTTAAATTTCCCCACACTTTCGGTTCTTCAATACCACAAGGCACTTTATCTGCTGCATCCCATGTATAAGTCAATGAACCATCACGTTTTACAAAGATTTCTTGTCCATTGCTTGGGTCTATGCCCAACGAAGGCACGACAAAAATAGTATTCATAGATTGACCTTCCTCGTACAAGAAACTGGGATTCGCACTATCTTCTTCCAGCATTTGCTCATTCAAAAACTGCAAGGAGTTAGAAATTTCTTTGATTTCATTCTTATTACGTGCCAACATTCCACCTATAGACCAAAACAATTCACGTTCTGTATCACGAATCAAATAAGCATTCAAATTTAATTCCACGCCGCGATTCATCACTTTCCCTACATTAGCTTTGTAAGTATCAAAACCACTGGATGAAGGCAATGTAATGTCAGACAATAAATCATCCGTCATTTTGTGATAAAAATCGGCGTTCAAATGCACTCTGCCTTGAAACAGTTCCAACTCAACCCCCAAATCCAATTGATGTGTCATCTGCCATCCCAAATCCGAATTTCCCAATGCCATTAAATAAACACCATGCCACCCTTTATATACATCGCTGCCGAAAGATTTAAAAGTTGTCATGGCTTGATAAGGATTAAATTCTTGAGAACCAGATGTACCGTATGAAATTCTTAAACGCGCAGTATTCAATACTTTTTTTGCGCCCATAAAATGCTCATTATGAATATTCCAACCAGCTCCGATAGACCAAAAAGGTGCAAAACGGCTATCAGCACCAAACTTAGAAGAACCATCTAACTTACCGGAAAGATCTACAAAATAACGTCGATCGTATGTATAATTCGCATTTACGATTCCCCCCATCCTCCTTGAAATACCTTCATCGCCATAAGGAGCACCCTCTTTTTCATACATTGTTGCCGCTCCTAAAAAGTCCATATTTGCATTGGAGATACCCTCTGCAGTCATTTCATAATACTCTGTCCGTTCTTCAGCAAAATTATATCCAGCTCCTACATACAACTGATGCTTTTCTGCAAACGTCTTAGAATAATTCAGCGTAAAATCTGCTTCATAACTAAAATTATCTCCCGTACCATATGTATAAGTTCCTTCTCTCCCGAGATCATCACCGGCATAACTATCGAATTTTGTATTCTCTGCTGGAACGTATACATCTGTACGATTTGACTGTGAAGTAACCCCAATACGTCCTCTGAAAAACAATTCTGGCAAAATATTCCATTCTATGGCAAAATTATTCTGAATCTGAGTATATTGTGTTTCATTAAGAGAGGGTAACAAAGCATTCCATAATGGATTATATACTGTATTTACGCTATTCACGCCCAAGCCAGCATAAGTCTGTTCATCCTCTAATTTCTTTAACAAATTACCTTCATCGTCATAAGGTTTCCAATAGGAATTTACGGATGCAAAATCACTGAATGTACCATAAGGTGAATTCTTTGACTTATTGAAAGACACCATTAAATCATTTTGAAAAGTCACATTTTTATACCTGTAAGATAAAAAAACATCTCCATTAAAAGTATTTCTGTCAGAACCTTTCATTGCACCTGCCACATTATTATAAGCAATACTTGCAGCATAACGAAGTTCCTCTGTACCACCTTCAAGGCGCAAACTATGACGATGTCCGACACCTGTTCGTACCGGATATTTTAACCAATAAGTATTCACCCCTCGCTCTACTTCACGCAAACGATAATTATACAGCTCTATTAATTCCTGTTCGTTATCAGCCCGATCGTATTCATACAAACCAGCAGCTTTCTCATAAGCCAACTTTTCCCTTGCATTCATCAAATTGTATGAACTCAAGTCTGGTGCTTCAATATTCATACTTCCTTTATAGGTAATCTGTAATTTACCCGGTTCAGGCTTTTTAGTAGTAATCACAACCACTCCGTTTGCTCCACGAGTACCATACATTGCTGTCGCACTCGCATCCTTCAACAAAGTGATGCTTTCTACTTGATTTTCGTCTAAATCCATCATCCGCTCCAGACTGATTTCAAAACCATCCATAACAAATAATGGTAAATTAGGCGATGATGATTGATTACGAGAATCAGACTGCAAATCCCTCATACTCACATTCAAGCTAGAATTACCACGAACTGTAATATCCGGCAACTTGTTCGGGTCAGAACCGATTTCTATATTCTCCACGATATTGAAACTCGGGTCAATATTCCGGATAGAATTCAAAATATTACGATTTCCTACCCTCTGCAAATCTTTCGATGTAATGGTCGTTACCGCACCTGTATAGCTTTCCTTAGGCTTGGTAAAGATACCCGTCACCACTACTTCGTCCATCTCTGCTGCCTCTTCTTGCATCACGACATTGATTTCTGTGCGGTCGCCAACCTGTTCCTCCCTGGCTTTCATGCCCAGCATGGAGAATACCAGCGTGTAATTCCCCTTCGGCAGCGAGAGCGCGTAGTTGCCATCCATGTCTGTCGCCGTGCCCACCGTTGTGCCCTTCAGCACGACAGCGACACCCGGCAGGGGCTGCCCATGCTCATCTTTCACCACGCCAATTACCTTGCGTTCTTCTACCTGCCCTTGCGATTCCACACGTTTGCGGATGACTACCGTCTCTCCCTCAAACGTGAATGTGCAACCCTTCTGTCCCAAGACTTCCTCCAGTACTGCCGACAAATCTGCATTCGCCACGCTCACCGTTACCGGCTCCACAAGGGCTGCCACATCCTCTTTGTAGAAAAAGGCATAACCCGTTTGCCGCTGCAATTCTCCGACAAACGCTTTCATCGTGACCGCCTGCAAGTCCAAGGTCACCCGTTTCCCTGTCTCCTGGGCTACTGCCGTCTGGCTGCCCAAGAAACACAAACCTATCAAAAGCATCCATAAGCCTTTGATTTTTTTAACTCTCTTTTTTACCCCTAAAGGGATAAATCGCGATTCTTTTTTCATAGATTTGTGAATCATTTAATTATTAATTTGGTTTATATTCAGGTCGGAGGTGTGCCACCACCCCGGCCTATTTCTTTATCTCAAATATTTTACCCGAATTTTCTGACCTTCAACCTCAAAGGAAATGTCGTCTGCCAGTTCCACCAGCCGCAACACATCTTCTACCTGCTCTGAATGACGGATTTCACCGGAAAAACGCACATTCTTCAACGTCTCTGTCTCCCATTCCACCTGCAGGTCATAACGCCGGGCTACCAATGCCATAATATCCTCCAGTTTTCCATTCTCAAACAGCCATTTCCCCTCATACCAACTGCAATAAAGCGCCGGATTCACCAGCCGTTTCACAGGCATTCCCCCATCTCCTTCCCACGCCGCCTGTTCTCCCGGAGCCAACACCAATTCTTCTTTAGCGGCAAGCACTTGCACCTTGCCTTCAACCAATGTCACCTGCTCTCCCTCGCCTTGGTAAGAACGCACATTGAAAGCCGTCCCCAGCACGGTCACTTCTCCACCCTGCAACTCCACCCGGAACGGACGGCTCGCATCATGCGCTACCTCCAAATAAGCCTCTCCTTCTATACATACCCGCCGTTCCCCGCCACGGAATGCCATCGGGAAACGGATCGTGCTCTCCGAATTCATCCATACCCGCGTCCCATCACCTAATGTCAAGAAAAACGTCTTGCCCCTCGGCACAATCCATGTATGCCACACCTCTGTTTCCACTGAATCCCCCTGTGCGTATGCAATCGCATCCTCATCCCGCAAAGCACTCATTCCGACATACGCCCCTTCCCCCTCACGCAAACTGTCCAAAGCAATCACCTGCCCTTCCGCCAATTCCAGCACAATTCCTTGTGGCACCGCTTGCTGCTCCACCCTCTGAACTACCTGCACCTGCGGCGTCACTTCTGCCTGCCGGGAAAGCCACCAACCCATGCCCAACGCTAATCCACCCACAACAGCAGCCGCTACCGTCGTCCATCGCCTGCGCCGCAAACTCCGCCCCCGCACGCGGGCATCCACCTGCCGGTAAGCCTTTTTCTCGTCAATCCCTTCCGGAGGGAAAGCCGGACTATACAAGTCATGCAAATTACGGCAACGCGTAAAATAACGCACATGTTCCTCATCCTCTGCCAACCAACGCTCCAATTGCTCCCCTTCACCCGGACGCAACTCATGCGACAAGCAACGCGCAATCAATTCATCGATTTCAATATCTCTTCTTTCTTCCATGATGTAATTCCGTTTTCCTTATAGACACATCTCGGAGAGAAAACCCGCAAGCATATTGCAATAAAAAATCTAAAATACTAATACAAAAAGAAAATCACCACCAATACCAAATATTCCTTCAATTCCTCCTTTAACACCTTCAACGCTTCTGCCAATCGCAACTCTACTGTCCGGAGGGACACTCCCAACCGTTGCGCCACCTCTGTCTGTTTCACTCCCTGCATCCGGCTCATCTCAAAACACTGCCTCTGCATCGGTGTCAAGAGCTTCAATGCCTCCTGCAACCGCTCATTCAGTTCCGAATACAAAATGTAGTCCTCCGTCTCCCGGGTCACACATTCCTCAGCCATCACTCCCACATCCCCATACTTCAGCTTTATCCCATTGCCACGCAGTGCATTCAGGCAGGCATGCTTCACTGCCGTCAATAAAAACGGTTTCACTGACTTCACCGCAGAAATATGCTCCCGCTCTGTCCACAACTTTACAAAGAAATCCTGCACTACATCCTCCGCCTCCGCTTGATGAGAAATAAAAGTCCCAGCATACAGCACCAAGTCCTTGTAATACTGATGAAAAATCGCAGCAAACGCCTCCCGGTCGCCTTCCTTCAAACGCAACCATTCCTCCTGTTCCTTGGTTTTCTGAGGCTCTATTTCCGGTTTTGCCGTCATTTGCGTATTCACATCATTTCGTTTTACAGCGAACAAAAATACAAAGTTTCCTGACAACTCACAACCTCATCGGGAGAAAGAAAAAAATCAGAAGGACGCATTTGTATTATCCCGGAAAAACAAAAAGAGGCATGCCGGCAGGGCATGCCTCTGAGTATCATGTTGCAAGGGGCGCTTTAGAATGCGAAAGCGACACGCAGTTGCAATTGATGGAAGTTTTGGTCATCGGGGAAATATACGTTCTTCAAGTTAGCGTACTGGTATTCGCCCATGACTTTGATGTATTGGTTGAATGAATAATTCAAACCGAGGGTTACGGCGTGCATCGTACCACCGTCAACGCTTGACCAATAGGGATAGTCCACAATCTGACCGTTGGGATAGAATTTGTTGTTACCTACGAGGAAACGGTCGCCTTTGGTGATATCCGTCAAGTCGGTGTAGGAATAGCGGGCTACGATTTCGAGGGCGTTCTTGTCACCCATGCCACGGAGCAAGCCGTATTCCTGATCGTAGGTGTAAGCATTGCCGCAAATCAAGTAACCTAATTCGAGGTAACCGCCATTGAGTGTCGTAGAACGGAGTTTGTTGCCGCCCTGCCATCCCGGGAGGTTCTGCCAACTTTGCTGTCCGCCCAACTGGCTCTCGAAGAGGCGTTGGTCGTCACGTTCTTTCCATACGCGCGTCCAGATGTATTCAGCACGTGCAAAGAAACGGTCTGAACGGAAGAGGGCTTCGGGCGTGATGGTGAATGCGTCCTTAGACCACGGCAGGTCGAGGCTCAGGAATTCTATGTCCTCATCCACATAGCTCTGCATGTTGGCAAAATAGTTGACATCGGTCTGCAATACGCCGTCGGCATAAACGGTGCCTGCATTGAAACGCTGGTAGCGGGCAGAGAGACCAAACTGGAAGGTGTGGTGCACATCGTTCACGGGTTTGTAAAGCCAGCGTCCGCTGAGGCTCAAGCCCTGGTAACCGGCATCCTGCTCATTGTATTTCATTTGGGCAAAGATACCTTGGTCAAAGAAAAATTTGTCATTGAAGAACCGATAGGTTGCACCCAGGGAACGTCCCGGAGCCAAAGCCTGCACTGCTGCCGGACGGGTCAGGAAGTGGTAGTTATAGGTGCTGGTCATCGCGCTCATGGAAGAAGGCTCGTTGTAGTAGCCGGCTTTCACGCTGTGGATGCCTTTGAGGCTTTCCTTGAAGTTGTATTGCACGAAGAGGTTCTTCTGGCTGAATTTTCCTTTGCCGAAGCCGAAATCAGCATAAAGCTGGAATTTGCCATAGGTCAATGCCGCATGGATGCGGGCGTCGGTGATGGCAGCGCCGGATTTCATGGGCGTCCAGTCTGAATGATAGTAAGCGAAGTCGGCATACATGCGTCCGCCGATGCTGGCTTTCACGGTTTCGTCTTTGCTGATGTATTTCAACAGCGGGTTCACATCTTCCTGCGCTTTTACAGTGTTGGCAGAGAACATGGCTGCAGCCAACAGGGCAGGTACTATAATATGTTTTTTCATATATTGTATTATATGCGATTAAACGTGTGACTTTATTTTATTTCGTATAGCCTAAATCTTCCAAGAGCTGGCGGGCATTGGGTACTTCACGAATGACATTCACCTGCTCTTCGGTACGGAAGCCATGGTCAATCATGAACTGCAAGGACATGTCAGTGTGGTTCGTAAAGAAAGCGTCCACATAAGGTGCCTCATAGCGGGTGCCACCTTCATTGCCCCAGTTATAAAGACCAAAGTATTTTGCCATTTGGTCATAAGAGTCAAAAGAATAAGGATGATTCTTCATCTTAGCACGGTGAATCATATCGTGTTGCCACGGATAATTCATTTCCGGATAATTGTTGGGAGCACCGGCGATGCACGGTCCAATGAAATGAGCTTTGAACTCTACTGCCAAATTGATGAAAGAAGCATAGCCCTGTGGGGAATCATTATGCAAATCGGTTGCACCCGTTCCTAACCACAAAAGGAAACACATTGGCACTTGTCCATTAAAATTGTCACATACGCGAGTCAAACTCTGGAGAGAGAAGGTCTGGAGAATCACCTTTCCGTTCGTATTGCCGACATTTACATGACCATCTGCCGTATAAAAAGGCACATTGTCAGCACAAGGTTCTTCGATAATATTCATATGCTCAACTTCTGCCAATTCATTATACACCATCTTCTCGAAAGTAGAAGGATTCAACCACGGCTCTTTGAACTCAATGTAAATACCAGGAGTGTTGCCTACATACGTGTTCCCATTCCAATTTTCCCGTACAACTTCCAGATCATCATCTTGTTCATAAGCAAAAACATAATTCACTACAGGATCGCTAATAGAACCGCCCCATTTTTCTTTCAGTTTAATCGGATAATTGATGGGATTATTGATCGTATCCTTGGTTTCTTCCAAACGCAAAACGACACGATGATTATTGGAATTTTTTCCGTTCCAACCATTCCAAAAATTCACATTGCTTTCCGTGTAACCATCTTTACCATAACGAGCTAAACGATAACCTTTGGAATACTTAATCAAGTCCTCTAAAGTAGAAATGTACTGCGGATTGGAAACAAATCCCTCACGTGCCTGCTCAATACTGGCAGCATCCTGATTAAACCAAGAGCCAGCATCCAACATCAATAACTCATAATAAGTATACGAGCAAGGATAGTTAGGAACAAAAGCATCACGGTCACGTGCCAAAAGGTCATCTGCCTTTTCCTTGTCATAACCAAGCAATGTTTCATAATAATAGCGACGCTCATTTTCAGGAAAACGCTCGCCAAAAACGTCCTCGATGTTAGTGGTACGCTTCAGGTCGGTGTCGTGCAGGGCGAGAATAACGCCATCCTTGGAAACCTGCAAGTCAGCCTCCAAATAGTCGGCACCCATTTCACGAGCCCAACGGTAAGCGGCTTCCGTCTCTTCCGGAGCCCAGTAGGTCGTTCCGCGGTGGGCAACTACAGCCAAGTCGGGCACGTAGTCACGCACTTTTTGCAACTCTGCCGACAACGTATCAAGATGCACGCGCTCAGCGTCGGCATACGTGTCGTTGAATTTCTGATTTTCGCAAGACACAAAAGACAGGGTAAGTCCGCATGTCATTGCTAATAGCATGGATTTGTTGATCATAACTGTTAAAAAATTGGATTAATAATAATTACTTAGTTTTATTTTTAACGAGATATTTCTCCTCTTTATAAGTGAACGCCATGAAAAAGATGGACAATGCACAAGCTATCAAAAGCAGGATGAACGTCCAATCCCAACCTGCCATCTCTGCCACATAACCGATGACAATGTTTGCCAATATGGCGGTACCAAAGAAATAGCCGAAGAATCCGGTCAACCCTGCAGCCGTGCCTGCCGCATTTTTCGGAGCCAAGTCCAAAGCCTGCACGCCAATCAGCATCACCGGTCCGTAAATGAAGAAGCCGATGGCAATCAACGAGAGGGTTACAATGGTGTAATTGTCTGAATACTGCCAGTAGATGAAGATGAACACTGCCACAATTGCCATGAATATCATGGTAGTCAAAGCACGCCCGCCTTTAAAGACCTTGTCGCTGATCAAGCCACAAAGAATCGTGCCCGGGATGGCAGCAAATTCATAAGCAAAGTATGCCCAACCGGCTTGCTTGATGTCAAAACCTTGCGCTTCTTTCAGGAAAGTAGGCGCCCAATCCAAGCAGCCGTAGCGTACCATGTAGACAAAGGCATTTGCCACGGCAATGTACCACAGGAGCTTGTTGTTCAAGACATACTTGAAGAAAATATCCTTGGTGCTCAAGACTTCTTCGGACTTTGCACTGTAATTCTTGGGATAGTCGTTGCGGAATTTCTCAATGGAAGGCAAGCCGCAAGATTGCGGCGTGTCGCGAATCAGGACGTAAGCCAGCAAAGCAACAAAAATTGCCACTGCAGCAGGGAATACATAGGTACCAATCAAGAAATAGTGGGTTGTGTCCGCCCCATAGAACCAGGAGCCAAACCACATTGCCCCGTAAACAGCCATCAGACCTACCAATGCGCCACCTACGTTGTGGGCACAATTCCACACGGACATCCAAGTGCCCCGCTCATTCTGGGAGAACCAGTGGGTCATCACCCTGCCGCACGGAGGCCAGCCCATGCCGTTAAACCAACCGACAAGGAAGTTCAAAACGGTCATCAGGAAAATCGCCCATCCCTTGTTTTCCGGTCCGAACGCCATCACCGGCACCACCATGAACATCATCGCCAACGATGTCAATATCAAGCCCAAAGGCAGGAACACACGCGCATTGCTCCGGTCGGAAACGCTCCCCATCAGGAACTTCGACAAAGCATAAGCAAGCGCGTTCATCGACAGGACAATGCTCAACTCTCCCTTCTCAAAACCAAACTGCGCAAGCTCGGGCATCGCCATGGAAAAGTTCTTGCGTACAATGTAAAAACCGGCATAACCGATAAACACACCGGCAAATACTTGCCAACGCATGAACTTGTAGGTTCTATCCACCTCTTCTTGAGGTAATTCAGCTTTAAAAGCTGGCGGCTTTAAAAAACTCCACATAATACGAATATTAAAATTAAACCTAAAAACAACATTTACAGTTTCGAGTCACAAATATTTTCACTGAAACATTTTCGTAACAAAAATCACTTCTTTCATTTTGAAACAAAAGTAGAGAAAAAAAGTTTCCGTCAAAATATTTTCGCCTAAAAAAATCGCATTACCCTCCAATTTTAACATTTAATCCTCTAACATCCGGGCTAAAACGGAAATGGGATGCTCACATTTCTTGGAAGTCGACATTTCTATCTGCCACTTGCAAGTCTCGCAATCACTTACCACAAAATCGACGCCGGAGGCTTCGATTTGCCGGAAAAGCCGGCTTCCGATTTGCTGCGACACTTCGTAATTCTCTTTCTTGAAGCCGTATGTGCCTGCAATTCCGCAACATTGGGAGTCCAGCACTTGCACCTCCACCCCGGGAATCATTTTCAACAGCTCGATGGTGTAGTAAGACCAACCCAGTTTTTCCATGTGGCAAGGCGTGTGGTAAGCAACTTTCAATTTCTTATCCGTCCGGAAACGCAATTTCGTTTTGTTCTCCGCCAAAAGGCGATAGAGGAAACGCGTAGCCAATTCCACCTGCTCACGCACGTCTCCGTTCTCCAGTTGCAGCAAATGAGGATACTCGTCCCGTATGGTAAACGTGCAAGTCGACGAAGTGGCGATTACCGGCATTTTTCTCTCCAACACCGCTTGGCGGATGGATGCCATATTGGTTTGGGCTTGCTTCTTTGCCTGATTTATCAAACCATTGGAAATCAACGCTACACCACAGCACTGCTCCTTTTCAAGCAATTGCACCCCGTAACCTGCCGCATTCATCACCTTCACCAAATCCTTGCCCAGCTGCGGATTATTGTAATTCACGTAACAGCCATGGAAATAAGCCACTTGCTTTGAAAAAGCAGCTTGACGGGAAGCCTGTTTCTTATACCACCCCTCAAAAGTTCCAAAAGCATATTTGGGGAACATGCGGCGATGATCGATTTTCAGGACGGCATCCATTGCCGCCTTCACCGGCTTCAAGCCCAAAGCGACATTCACCACCGGCGCAAAAGGCGTCGAAAGCGTGCCCACAAAATCTGTATTTGCCAACAGGATGTCCCGCACTTTCGGTTTCTTCTTCGCATAGCGGATCCGCGCCGATTGTATGATATCCCCAATGCGCACATTCGAGGGACAAGCCACCTCACAGCGTTTGCAGTTGATGCAATATTTCAACGCTTCATCGTAAAAATCAGGGCGTTTCAAACGCAAACGCTCGCCGTCAGGTCCTGCCTGTTTCGGTCCGGGAAAATCCGGATTCACGGCTGCCACCGGACAATACACTGTACAAACCGTGCACTTGATGCACTGCTCAAAATTATTGTCACTGATATTATGCTGTTGAAGATTCATAACCCTTATCCTATTTTACGTTTATCCATAATCTGCTGAGCCACTGCTAATGCCGTCAATATGGACACTCCGCCGCCACAACCTTCTTTCACGGCATTGAAGCCCCCCAACACGGCACCTGCCACATATAAATTATCCAACACCTTGCCTCCACGCATTCCACGGAAGCCTCCGTCGGTTTCCACCCCGAAAGACTGGTATGCCTGCCTGTTGAAAAAATTCAAATCAAACCACTGCTCCCGCTCTTCCGGGTATTTCACATCCAGACCGAAAACAGGCTCATACACCCGTCCCGGCTCGGCTATCAGCCCCTGGCTGAAAAAACTGCCCGTCGCAAGCACCACATCATCCGCCACAAAAGGAATGTTCCCATGGTTATAAGAATAAACCCGGACAACATGCCCGTCCTCCACCTCAGCTTTCATCACCGTGTCACCCAGCATATACACCCCGCCGCAATCCTGAAAATACTTCTTCAACTGCAATTGCGTCCGGATGCCCGGCACAGAAGGAGGCAGCGTCGGCAACAACATCACTTTCCTGTTCGCCACCCGGCGCAAGCAAGCCAAAGCGTCCGCCCGTTCCAAACCGAAAACCGCAGGCAAAAGCACCACCTCGGCATCCCCCGCCTCGTCCCGCAAAATCTCACCCAAACGCTCCAGATTTTCCTGCTTCTCAAATACGCGGGCAATGTTTGCCGAACGCATTTCACTCGGATTTTTCCTCAAATGCTCCAAAGCATCCATATTAAAAAGGTGCACGCTGCATTCCACACCCCGCTTTTTCAAGTCGCCGGCAATAAACTCGGCATAAAAATCCAAGAAACCGGCAATATTGAAAATAGCCGCTTTCCGCCAAGGCAATTTCCCCTCCGGACTGCCGCAGCAAAAGAAGTCCTTCAACGTCAGCCAAGTCGGATGCCATGCGCCCAGCGGCGTCATGCGGTAATGGTTCCGCACCCCCTGTCCCTCGACTGCCACTCCGGCTCCGGCAAAAAAAGCCGGCACCTCTGCCAGCAACGCCTTCATGCGTTCCACTCCCAATTTCACGTAAGGATGTTCCGGAGCCTGAAGAGCCAATTGCCCCAAGGCTTCCAACGGGCACTCCACCGGACTGCCGTCCGGCAAAGCGTTCAACAAATCAAACGAACCGGACGAAAAATGCAAAGCGCTCTGCCCGGCAGAGACAATCACACAACGCCTGCCCGCCTTCACCAAGCGAATCCCGCAAACCAAACCGGACAAGCCGCCACCGATGATAATGGTATCAAATTTCATATTATTCGCTTTGTTTTTGAGACATATTCAAACCGCAAACACTTTCGTAAACCCATGACATATATTCGCTCTCCCGCAAAGTATCTCCCCAGGCAATGGGACGCATCCCTTTCCAACGCTCGTTCAGGAACGATGCCAAATCCTCTTTTGCCCGCCGGGTGCAATATTTCCCCTCACGGCTCATCACGCCCGCCGCACGGCAAGCACAAAGCTCCCCTTGGCAAGTGCCCATCCCCACACGCGTCCGCCGCCGCAAATCCACCAAATTATTCACATCCAACTCGTTCAAAGCATATTTCACCTCCCCGACCGACACTTCCTCACACTCACACACCAAACTGTTTTCCACCGGCGTATTGTGCGACAACCGCTCTGCCAAATCACCGTGCCGGGCGATGGAAGACTGCCGCTGCGGCAAAGGAAGGGAAATAATCTTCTTATTCACCTCCTCCGCATTCTCACGCGAACCGGGCAGGGGTTCTATTGCTGTCGTACAAGTAGCATTCACCCCCAACTTTTTGCAAACCAAATCAGTCGTCCATTCCGCCATCAGACGGTAAGTCATCAGCTTGCCGCCCGTAATCGTGACAAAGCCTTCCAGCCCGTCCCGCACCGCATGGTCAAGCACCACAATGCCGCGGCTCACACTGCGCCCGCTCGGGTCATCGTCCGAAGCCACCAACGGGCGCACGCCCGCATACGCCCGCAAAATGCGGGTCTGCGCCAGCGACGGCGCCAGCTTCTCCCCTTCCCGCAAAAGCAAATCCACCTCCTTCGAAGTCACCAACATGTCATCCACCTCCTCGAAAGGCACCTTGCTGGAAGTCGTCCCAATCAAGCAAATCGTGTCCCCCGGCACCAGAATATCCGCGTCCGCCGGCTTCCGGCAACGGTTCAGCACCATGCGGTTCACCCGATGCCCAAAAATCAGCAACGCGCCCTTCGACGGCAACATGTTCACCCGCACGCCTGCCATTTCCGCCAAACGATGCCCCCAAATGCCGCCGGCATTCACCACCACATCGGCATAATAAGACTTCGTAGCTTTCGTTTTATGGTCAAAAACTTTCACTCCCGTAACCTGGCTGCCGCTGCGCAGGACTTCCACCACCTCGTGGTAAGTCAGCACCTCCGCCCCGTGCGACTTTGCATCCATGATATTGGATGCCGTCAAGCGGAAAGGGTCTACTGCCCCGTCCGGCACCCGCACCGCCCCAATCAACGCCGGATTGGCAGACGGCTCCATGCGCAACGCCTCCTTCGGGTCAATCACTTCCGCCCGGATGCCCGCCCGTTGGCAAGCCTCCACGAACTTCCCCTGATACTGAATATCATCCTCCGGCAATGTCAAAAACAAACCGTCGGTTTCCTCCACGCAATGGCTGGCAATCCGCCGGAGAATCATATTTTCCTTGATACACTCCTCCGCCGATTCCCCATCCGTCACTGCATAACGCGCCCCGCTGTGCAACAAGCCATGATTCCGCCCCGTTGCCCCGGTCGCAATGTCAAAACGCTCCAACAGCAGCACCCGCAGCCCCCTCTTCGCACAATCACGGGCAGTCCCCGCCCCCGTCGCGCCGCCGCCAATAATGATTACATCGAAATCTTTATTTACCTCATTTTGTCCCATAATGCACAGAATAATGATTTGCTGCAACAAAGTAACAAACTATCCCGGACAAAAACAAAAGAAAACGAAAGAAATTTCTTTTAAATCGAAATATTTTTCCAATCAGAATAAAAACAATGGTGCGAATAATAATCAACATTTCATATTGCGCTCTACAGTCAGTCCCTGCCTCCGCCGCCGATAGCGCGGAGATTCCTCGTGTTTCCCGTGGTTCGGACCAGGGGAGATACAAGGTATATTTGGAGAAGCGGCGGGAGAACCAGAGACCAAATAAGGAGGGGATGGCAGGAGGGCAGGCAACAGAGTACCGACACGCAAAAACTGCCACTAAAACTTCCGGCACAGCAAACCACAGCCACTTACCGGGCAAATCCTACCTGGCACACAGTCTGTTCAGGGAACAACTTAGGTTCAATTCAGGTTCAACTTAGGTTCAACTTTACCCTAAAGCAGAGGAGAACAGGCACAAAAAGGCAGTTGCACCCCTGTTGTCCGCCGAGCCGGACGGCATCCTCACACACGCCCACCCCAATGCCAGCCATACGAATCACAGGCAACACCCCTACTCCTACCGCAGGCAAAAGTGCCCACACAAGGCTCATCGCGCACGCTCAGCCGTTGGCTTTCAGGCGTTCCGTAATGAGGTCGCGATACTCCCAATAGGCTTCTTCGAGGAGGGGCATTTTCTCGGCAAAGAAGGCGTAGATGCGCTCCCAGTCCTCTTCGCGGTAAAGGTTCACGCCGGGGAGTTCAAAGTAGATGGCACTGACAGGACGGTCGCCCACGCCGGTGTAGTCCTCGCACCATTGCAGGCCGTCGCCGCAATCGGCAGCCATGAGCTTGCGGTAGGACTGGAAACATTCGTACACCTCGTAACGGCGGAAGTCATTTTTGTGGTCGATTTGGAACATGACCAAGGCTTTCGCCTCATCGGCATAAAATTTCAACTGCGTGGAGCGGATTTTGACGCCGGTCAATACCCACCTCCGATAGATGTGATGCTGAGCGCAATAGCGCTTGAACCCGTTCCAGAAACGCATCCTCAATTCCTTGGCTTCCTCTTTTGACCACATAATTTAATAGCAAATGGTATCATCGTTCGTAAAAATGGTTATCTTTGCAAAGATACATCTATTTTGGAAATTCATCACGAAGTGAGGCTATGTTAGAGGCAAAATATTCGACATGCCGGCTGGAAGCCGGTTGCGACGAGGCGGGACGGGGCTGCCTGGCAGGTCCGGTAGTCGCCGCGGCGGTGATTCTGCCGGAAGGGTTCCGCAACGAGCTGCTGAACGACTCAAAGCAGCTCACGGAAAAGCAGCGCGAGGAACTGCGCCCCCTCATCGAGCGGGAGGCTACGGCGTGGGCAGTCGCCTTGGTCGACAACGAAGAAATCGACCGGGTGAACATCCTGAAAGCGTCCATCCTCGCCATGCACCGCGCGCTGGATGCCCTAGAAGTACGCCCGGAGTACATCCTCGTGGACGGGAACCGCTTCCTGCCGTATGGCGAGACGCCCTATGCCTGCATTGTAAAGGGCGACGGGAAATACATGTCCATCGCTGCCGCGTCCGTGCTTGCCAAGACCCACCGGGATGAATACATGCGGCAACTCGACAAGGAATATCCCGCCTACCATTGGGCAAAGAACAAGGGCTACCCCACCCGCGACCACCGCGAGGCGATTGCCGTCCATGGCATCAGCCCGCTCCACCGCCGGACATTCCAGCTGCTGGACAGGCAGATGAGCTTGCCTTTCGGCGATTAACGATGAATGATTAGAGATTAACGATTAACGAATATAATAATTATGGCATTTATCAACACGATACTCGGTTTCTTCACCCAAAAGCGCCTGGCGCAAATCGACTATTTCAAGGCAAACCCCGTGAAAGTGCAACGGCAGACTTTGGAGGATTTGCTGGCACGCGCAGCGGGGACGGAATACGGGAAAAAATATGATTTCTCCTCCATCCTGACGGCGGAACAGTTCCGCGACCGCCTGCCCGTGGTGCACTACGAGGACATCGCCCCCTACATCAAACGGATGATGGAGGGCGAGAACAACCTGCTGTGGCACGAAGACGTGCGGTGGTTTGCCAAGTCGTCGGGCACGACGGACGCAAAAAGCAAGTTCATTCCCGTCAGCCCCAGCGGGCTGGAGGAATGCCACTTCCGGGGCGGAAAGGACGCCATTGCCGTGTTCAACCGCTTGTATCCCGATTCCTCGGCTTTCGGGGGGAAGACCCTCGCCCTGGGCGGCAGCAGCGAAGTGAGCACGACGAACACCAATTGCCGCTATGGTGACCTCTCTGCCATCATGATTTCGAACACGCCGTTCTGGGCAAACCTGATGAAGACGCCGGAGTCGTCCATCATGCTGATGAGCAATTGGGAGGAGAAAATCGAGAAAATATGCGAAATCACGGTCAAGGAGGACGTGCGCTGCCTCGCGGGCGTGCCGTCGTGGTTCCTGACGGTCATCAACAAGATATTGGAGCGCACGGGGAAAGCCAACCTGCACGAGGTGTGGCCGAACCTGGAACTGTTCATCCACGGGGGCATCAGTTTCACGCCCTACCGCGAACAGTACCATCGCCTGCTGCCCGACCCGAAGATGAAGTACATGGAGACCTACAACGCCTCGGAAGGCTTCTTCGGCTTGCAGGACGACCCGGCAGACCCTTCGATGCTGCTGATGCTGGACTACAACGTATATTATGAGTTTATGCCGATGAGCGAATTGGGCAAGGCAAAGCCCCGCACGCTGTTGCTCGAAGAAGTGCAGACCGGCGTGAATTACGCCATGATAATCACCACGAACAGCGGGCTCTGGCGGTACATGATAGGCGACACCATCATGTTCACGTCCGTGAAACCCTACAAATTCAAGATTACGGGACGCACAAAATTGTTTATCAACGCCTTCGGTGAAGAGGTAATCATTGACAATGCCACCGAAGCCTTGAATTACGCTTGCCGGGAAACGGGCGCGGAAGTGTATGAATTCACCGCAGCCCCCATCTTTATGGAAGAGGGGAAACGCGGGGCGCACGAATGGCTCGTGGAGTTCAAGACACCGCCTGCCGCCCCGGAAGCCTTCGCCGAACTCATAGACCGGCAACTGCAACGCCTCAATTCCGACTACGAAGCCAAGCGCATGCTCTCGCTCGAACGGCTGCACCTGCACATTGCCCGCCCAGGCTTGTTCAACGACTGGCTCAAAGAGAAAGGGAAACTCGGCGGACAGCACAAAGTGCCCCGCCTCTGGAATGACAGGACACATATAGACGAATTACTGCGGATGAACAAAGATGAACGATAAAAGATGAACGATTAACGAGGAGTGACTTATCCTTCGTTAATCGTTCATCATTAGTCGTTAATCCCTACTCGTTCATCGTTAATCCCATTGCCCGGGCTATGCGCGAAGGCAAATCCGTGTTGTCGAGCTTGCCGGTGAAATGCCCTGCGCCGGCACCCAAGGCATAGACCGGCACGAGGGATGCCGAGTGCTCGCCGCTCGCCCAGGAGAGCCCGGCAATGTCATTCAGGATTTCCACCGCCTTGGCAACAATCGGTTCATTGGCAGCATAAAGGCTCCGCTCCAGCTCCACCGGGCTGCCGTCAAAAGTGCGGTCGTAAACGGCTTTCAGTTCCTGCTCCTGTCCGGGAGTCAGGGGAACGGACTTCCAGAAGCCCAAATTACGCTCCAGCAATGCCTTGACATCCGCCCAGGGGGCACGGTTGCCTTTCATCTTGCGCAGCCGGAGCACTTCGGCAGTCATCATCTCCATGGAAGCCTGCTGGTTTTCGAGGACTTTCAATCGCAATTTCGTCACGCCGTTGCCCGGAATCAAGCCGCCCGTCTCGTGATCAGCCGTAACCACAATCAGGGTTTCGTCCGGATGTTGCCGGTAAAAATCAATGGTTTCCTGCACGGCTGCGGAAAAATCCTCCACCTCCCGGAAGACTGTCGCCGCATCGTTGTTGTGGGCAGCCCAGTCAATTTTGCCCCCTTCCGCCATGAGGAAAAAGCCTTTGCCGTCCTTCGCAAGGAAATCAATGGCAGCCTCCGTCATTTGCGCCAGGGTCATGCAACCGGCTGTCCGGTCGATTTGGTAAGGCAAGGCGTCGGGCACAGCTCCCTCCTCCTGTATCCAGACAACCCTGTCCGTGCCTGCGGCTTTGCCTGCCGGGGTCTGTGGATTGCGGAGCAGGACATAGCCGCTGTCCTGCAAAATCTCGTAAACAGAGGGCGCACCGGGCTGCTCGCCATTCACCGGTTCCAGGAAACCGCCGCCGGCATAAAAGTCAAAACCCGCCACCGCCATGTCAGTCGCTATCTCATAATACATTGCACGGTCGGGCTGGTGGGCATAAAAAGCCGCAGGAGTAGCATGGTCAACGCTCACTGTGGTCAGGATGCCGACGTGCCTGCCTGCATCCTTTGCCCGACTGGCAATGCTGCGCAAAGGGCGTTGCCCCAGGCTGTCCATGCCGATGATGCCGTTGCGGGTCTTCTCGCCGCATGCCATTGCCGTGCCCGCTGCCGCTGAACAAGTAACCGCATGGTAGCGCGAATAAGTGGTCATCAGGTTTTCCACCGGAAACTCCGTGAAGCACAACGGCTCCACTCCTATCCTGCCCTCCTTCTCCGCAAGGAACATTTCCGTGCCGTTCACCTGGTTAACCCCCATGCCGTCACCGATAAAATAAAACACATACTTCGCCGTCTTCTCCTCCGGCGCCTGCCGGCACTGCGGAAACAGGAACGCCGCCGCCAGCAACAAAACCCAATAAGAATAGTGTCTTTTCATAGCCTTTCAAATTTATGCCGCAAAACTATCACGAAGTTATTACATTTTTATGAAGAAAAACAAGTGTTCCGGTTACATTTTAATCCTCCGCTACCAGCTATATTTTATCAGAATGCAACATTTTATTCATGGTCTTGTAACTTTTTCCCCGTTCCTTTGCAGCGACAAATAACAAGAAAACAATTTAAATTCATCATCATGAAAACAATTATTGCAATTCTACTCTTTACCCTATGTGGCTATACTGTAAACGCCCAACGCATGGCCATGCATGAAAGGCAGTTGGAGAAGCCTGCAACATCCACCGAAAATTCATCTGAAAAAGCGCCGCAGTTTGTTTTCCACAATTATGGAATAGACTTGTCACACAGCGACCTAAGCGACTATTCCGAACATTTTCTGGGAGACAACATTGCCCGGAAAAAACATGCCTTTCAAAGCATTTATGTACGGCATTATTCTGCCACCCTCGGTTTTTCAGACAATACTATGGAGATTTACAAGCCAGCCATCTACAATGCTGTTGTCAAAGTGGAAAACTATCTCAAGAAAGCTATCCGACGTAAAGAAATCAACCAAGGCGAAGCCGTCCAAGAGCTTTCTAAATGTTTGGATGTAGCCTACTTGGCTTATTACGAAGAAAACACCGACGAATTAGAACAAACTTTGAAAAAGGCAAAGGAAGCGGAAGAATTACTACACATTTTCCAATCTATATTAATCAAAGAATAAACACATGACAAAAAGATTCATTACTTTGGCATTGCTGCTCACATTCTGCAATGCCACCTTCGCAAGCCTCATTAAGGGCTCAGTAAAAAGCGAAAAAGAAAATTTATCAGGGGTTATTGTCACCGACGGTTTCAACTTCACCCAAACGGACGAGAAAGGCAATTTTGAATTAGAAACTGACCCGCAAGCAGAATTCGTTTACCTTGTCACTCCCAAAGGTTACGTAGCCCCCTACACTTCAGGAACACCCATTTTTTATCTTCCGCTCAGTGAGAATCAGAAAAAATACCATTTTGAATTGATTCCAACTGGCAATAAAGACAATACAGAATTAATTGCCATGGCAGATGTCCAAACGCGGACAGAGGAACAAGTTAAGCGTTTCCAGGAACAGAGCATGCCGGATTTGAAAGCTACCATTCAAGCCGCCTCAGCCAACACAGAAGTCATCGGCATCAGTTTAGGCGACATTGTGTGGGACCACTTCGAGCATTTCCCCATTTACAAACAGAAAATGGCAGAATTGAACATTCCAGTCTACCCGGTAATCGGCAACCATGACCACGATGAAAAGTGCATGTCCGACATAGATGCTGACAGCGTGTATAAATTCCATTTTGGACCAAACTATTATGCGTTCCAAGTTTACGGCGCATACGTCATTGTGTTAGACAATATCCTTTACAAAGGAGAAAGAAAATATGACGAAGCATTGACACAAGGACAAATTGAATGGGTCAAAGGGCTGACACAATACATTCCTAAAGGTTCACGAATCATTGTTGCCTCGCATTCCCCTTTCCGCATCCGGAACAAAGGGAAAATCCCCGGCACAGATTCCTTGCTTGTCGCCTTGCAAAACTACCGAGTAGACCTGATTTCCGGACATACACACCTAAATTCCAATGATGAAATTGCACCAGGCGTCATTGAACATAATTTGGGAGCCATCTGCGGCACGTGGTGGACAGCCGATGAAAACCGAGACGGAGCACCCAACGGCTACCAAGTGTACCAGATTTCTGACAATAGTTTTAAGTGGTATTACAAGTCCACAGGACATGAACCTGAATGGCAATTCAAAATATACCCGGAAGGAACTGATGAGAAAAATCCGGATTGCATCATTGCCAAAGTATGGAATTGGGATAAAAACTGGACTGTAAAATGGTATGAGGATGGCATCGAAAGAGGGGAAATGAAACAATTTACCGGATTCGACCCGGACTATTTAGAATACGTCAGCAAACTGCAAACAGAAAAATATACCCAACCGGTAGCCACAGATTTCTATTTCTGGGCTATTCCTTCCCCACAAGCAAAGAAAATAGAAGTGGAAGTCACAGACCGGTTTGGACGCACTTACCCAAGACAAAGCATTACACGATAAATGAGTATTTACTAACAACAGAAAAGCTGCCCTCACTTGAGGACAGCTTTTTTATTTGACGGCTTCCTGCATCAAGGCTTCTCTACCCATACGCTTTTCAAGAGTTCACCATTCAATTTTTTCATATCCACCCGCAAAGGTGCGTTTTTATGGAACACTAGCATTAAATATCCGTCCTCACGGTACAAACTCTTTGAATAAGGATCAGGAAAGACATCTCCGGCTATGGCAGAAGTGTTAAAATAGTGTACACCATCCGTTTGCGCCCATTCTGCCATGTAACAACAACCCGTAATTACTGCAGTATTAGATTTTAATAACGGATTCCAAATACCATTTTCCATATTGCGCACCGTTTCATTCTTTTCATTCATCAAAGTAATAAGAATAGATGCGTCATTTCGTTCCACCTGTTCCTTATACCATTGATATTGTGAAGAGTTTAAGGTAAAATCATGACAAGATTGCCACGTAGTCCCTACATCATACGTATGATTTAAGTCAAGGGCAAGAAAGGAGACATCAAAATCAGGCAACTGGAAACTCCACACCCATTCTTTATCAGGCAATTCCACGAATTTACGAAAAGCTGTTGCATTCGTATCGTAAACAGCAATAGCTGGCGGCTCAGCACCACGAGGACGGATTTCTTTATCGTGATTACCTAAAATGGGCATAAAAGACGTCGAAGCAAACAAAGCAGGATACCGGCCTATTAATTCCAAGTAAGGTGCTATGCAATTCAATTCCCCTGCCCCACACAATTTATGCAAATCAGGGACGTTATCCCCACAAGTCATCAACAAATCAGGTACTTCACGCTCAAGCGAATCCAAGCGTCCTTTCATATACCCTATATTGGCAATCACAGCAATGCGCAAAGAATCCCCCAACCCGGCGTAATTCTTAAAAGACAAAGTAGCAGACTCCTGGTCGCCGGAAACCAACTTGTAATAGACACGTTCACTCTGCAGGTTCAAAGGAATCTCTATTCGATGAAGTGTCGTTTCCTCTAAAATTTCTGAGGAATAGCCATATTCCGGCGTAGAACCCCAATAAATCTTTGAATTGCCAGGTTGCTCACTTATCCAATTCACAACAATATGAGTCGGCTCGTGCCTGCAATAATTCAACCATATCTGACGGATTTGGGCTGTTGCATTATCTGTCAAAAACAAACCGCCCAATAAACAAACTACATAAAATAACTTTTTCATAATTCACAAATTAAAAAAAGAGTGAGGCGTTTTATGCCTCACTCGTCAAAAATAAACTTAGATTACTTTTCCCACCAAACTTTCGTATTAATATCATCCGTTCCTCCCATAGACTGTACAGCAGCCTCGTAATTCTCCCTATTGGTCTGCTGCAAAGTGGCAGGATAATTGAAGCGTACTGGCATTACTCCGTTATTGTCCATTCCTGCCCGCGAAGGCATTACCGGCAACCCAGTACGGCGGTACTCGAACCATGCCTGATAGTCACAGAAAAAAGCTGCCAAATGCTTCTGGAGCATAATACGCGCCAAAGTATTGTTGTAAGCAGCCCGCGGATTTTCAAAATAATCATCAGGCACCACTCCACCCCACTGCTCAATGATAGCCGTTACAGCCTTTTCGTAATGCTCCTCAGCACTTCCTGATATCAACCCACGGAAAGCCATTTCCGCCTTAATAAACTCCACTTCCGCATAAGTCATAAACAACACTTTCAAAGGAGGCGTTGCTAAAGAATTGTTCAAATTGGAAGGATTGTAATCAAATTGCTCAGAGGCAGCAAAGCCGCTCGGAAGACCTTTATAGCCAATCACTTCCTGGCTTCCATCATTCTTTGTCGCCTGGTCTACAAAAATCGGCAGGCGCGGGTCGTTCAATGCCAAAAGCGAATCAACAAAAAATGAGGCAGCTGCTTTCCCATTCCGAAAATCTTCCAAACGTGCAATCGGCGCATCATAAGGAGAAACTCCTGAAATTGGCAGCAACGCCCCATCTTCATTAGAGTCAAAAACAGGATAATCTGCAGGATTATTGATCATGTTCGCCAACTCTTGAAGGCTCTGCATTTCCGTACGCTTAGACAAACGAAGCAAATAACGCATCCTTAAAGAATTAGCAAACTTCCTCCATTTCTGAATAGAACCGTTGTACAACAAATCGGTCGAAGATATATCAGCCCCTTGTGCAAACAAATCATTGGCTGTATCCAAATCTGATAATATCTGCTCATACACTTCCTTTTGCGTATTGAATTTAGGAGTTAAAATTCCCTCATCGCCACGACACGCCTCATCCATGGGAATATCTCCAAAGCAATCAGTCAAATTAGCCAAAATCCAAGACCTCAAAGTCAAAGCAACAGCCTGATAACTTACATCCTCAGCTTCTACTGCCAATTCATACATTTCCTTGATGTTGGTCAGCTGTAAATAATAAGTATTCCACGTTGAATTACCTGAATTTTCAAGGTCTGCGTAGCGATGAACCCCACCGGTCGTACTTGTGGTTACCGCAAATTGCATCAAATGGTGCGTAAAACTATATGCACGATTGTAATTGAAATTTGCCAAATCATACAAAGTCGGCGTCATCAACGTAGAGGGGTCAATTTTCTCCAAACGGTTGGGATCTGTATTGATTTCATCAAAATGATAAGTACAAGCACTTAATCCAAACATGAAAGCAAATACCAAAACTATATTTTTCCGTAATAACATTGTCATTTTATTTTTAAAGATTTACACTCAAAATTTTAAAGTCAGATTGAAACCCATTGTCCGTGTTGATGGCAATTGTCCCATTTCAGAACCGGGAACAATCGTCCCATTATTCAAGGTTGCCACTTCTGGGTCATATACCGGAAAGTTTTTTGTCCACATCGCTAGGTTACGTCCAAACAATGCAAGCACAATCCGGTCAACTCCAATACGTTCAAGACAAGAGGAGGGCAGGGAATATTCAATACGAGCCTCACGCAATTTCAGGAAGGAAGCGTCAAAAGAGTTGGTTTCCACATTAGCCCGCCTCCAATAATCAGCATAGTATTTAGAAACAGCAATGGGCACATTATTAGGAACATATTTCCCTTGGTCATCCAGCATAACCCCTTCGCCAACTACTTCAAAATTCGGATTCTCACGATATTTCAACGTATGTTTCAGTGTTCCGTGCTCTGTCATTTTGTGGTGAGTTTGCGAATAAATAATGCCACCCCACTGACCGTCAAACAAAATATTCATCCGAAAATTCTTATAAACAAACTCATTGGAAAATCCTGCTTTCCATGCCGGGTAAGCGTTGCCTACATATTCGATTTCAGTTGTCCGCGCCGTAATACCGTTTTCCCATACCACTTGCCCGTCCGGTGCGCGTTTCAGCTTATAACCATAAATATCACCTATTGAACCACCAACTTTAGCAATCAAAGAACAGTTGGTACCACCCGTTTGTGCGATTGTCTGTCCGTCTTTCAGACCTTCTGCCAAAGAAAGCACCTTGTTGTAATTTTTTGCCCACGTAAATGTTGAATTCCAAACAAAATCTTTCGTTTGAATCGGAGTTCCTGTCAATTGAAGTTCAATGCCCCGATTGCGCACCTTCCCGGAATTCATCGTCATTTGGGTATAACCAGTCGTTTGGTCCATCGGCACATCCAAAATCTGATTACGGGTAAGGTTGTTATAAAAAGCAAGGTCTATTCCTAAACGATGGTCAAACATGCGCCAATCCAAGCCGATCTCTACACTATTGGAAATTTCAGGTTTAAAATTGGCGTTGAACAGCGTAGTGGAAACCGATGCAGAGCCGGGAAATTTTGAAGTATCATAATATTTTGCCGTTTTATAAGGCTCCGTATCATTGCCCACTTGTGCCCAAGAAGCCCGCAATTTGGCAAATGAAATCTGCTTAGGCAAACGAAACAAATCCGTCAATACAAAACTGGTACTTACTGAAGGATAAAAAAATGAATTGTTGCTTTTGGGTAAGGTACTTGACCAATCATTACGTCCTGTCACATCCAAAAAAATCTTGTTGGCATAAGACAAGGTTGCAGTTCCGTACACACTGTTTACCCGCTTTCTCCTTTCCTCAAAAGTTGTTATCGGAGAAGAAACACCGTTGCTTAATTTGTAAACCCCCGGAGTAATCAAATCTTTCACATAGGCTTGCTGCATCCGATAGTGGTTATCCATACGATTGGCTCCGACTGACACACTGAGATTAATGTCATTACTTAACTGGTCTCGATAAGTCAACAGCACATCTGTATTATTCTCAAAATTAAAAACATTTTGTTGCTGATAAAAACCTTTGGCAAAATTTTTTAAGCCATAAGGACGTATCATCTCGCGATTGTCAAAACTCAGGTCAATGCCTGAACGTATCATAAGTTCCAACTTTGGTGAAAAAGCATAGACAACCGAACCTGTGGCAATTACCCCATGCTTCTCCTGCGGGTTCAAACATTTATAAGCAATTACATAAGGATTATCCAACCAAGGGCTAAAAGGACGCAATAATTCCCGCTCGCCGGTGCCAGGCTTATACATCGGTTTATACCAACGGACATCCACATTGGGATTCGTAAGAATCATAAAATAAGGGATAGATGAATTATTATAACCTGTCGCAGGCAAATTGTCGCTTTGTCGTTTGGTGTAATTAACCTTTATCGAAGCACGCAATTTATCAGACAATTGACTTTGGAAAGAACCCGAAACCGCTATTCGATTAAAACCGGTATTCGGAATAATCCATTCATTTTTCAAATAAGTCAGCGCAAGGCGCATGGCGCTCTTTTCCGTAGACCCCTCTATCGCCAAATGGTTTGACAGAGTGTATCCAACCCGATAAAATGCCTTGCGGTGATTGCGTTTGACAAAAGGCGTCCTCTCAAGCCCCATGGTTTGGGTCTCAGGGTCATACTGATAGTAAAGCGTCCCGTCAAGCCGCGGTCCAAAGGAGACGGCAGTATTCCCTGTTGCAGGACCATCTTCTGAATCCATGTACGAATAAACTTTGCTGGAAGCTAAATCCCCCTGTCCATATTCTTCCTGAAATTCAGGCCAATGCAGTACAGCATCTATCGTTGTATTGGAATTAAAAGTTACGCCAAGATATTTCTTTTTCTTATTCTGCCCGGATTTGGTGGTCACCAACAATACTCCATTGGCAGCACGGCTGCCGTACAAAGCTGCCGCCGTCGCTCCTTTAAGTACTTGGATACTGGCAATGTCATCCGGATTAATATCCGCAAACCCATTGCCATAATCCACCGGGACGTCTCCACCGCCGCCTGCACCATACGAATTTGATCCGTCACCGGTCATCTGGCTGCTGAGTGGCACTCCATCCACAACAATCAAGGCATTATTGCCATTAATATTCAACGAGGCATCGCCTCGCAAAGTGATACGATTAGAGGCAATCGGTCCGGAAGATGTGGATACAATATTGGCACCTGCCACTTTCCCGACCAGTGCCGCAGACCAGTTATTTGGAGTTGCATCGCCTATCATCTTGTCTGTCACTGTCTGGGTTGCATACCCCAAACCCTTCTCCTCACGCCGAATACCCAACGCCGTCACTACAACATCATCCAACTTTTTCACCTCCTCCTCCATAACCACATTAATCGAATTGTTGCCGTCATAATGCCTTTCTTCAGTCTTGAAACCCATAAAACTGAAGACAAACACGGTTGTTTTATCCGGCTTTATGGTTTGCAATAAATAAGTACCATCTACTTGGGTCACGACTCCCGTAGTTGTACCTTTCACCATTACTGCTACCCCTGGAAGAGGTTCTCCATCAGTGTCTTTCACAACCCCTGATATTTCAACGACCTGTCCCCAAGCCATTGTCATTCCTCCTAACCACAATAGCAATGTCATTACTAATTTTGTCATTTTCATTTTATTCATACGTCATTTACATTAAAACATTAAAAGTTTATTTTTCATGCCGCAAAACTATCCCTTAATAAAAACATAAAAATTACCGTTCCATTAAAATTTTGTGACATTCTACATTCCATGGAGAGATTCTTAATAACACCACTACCCTTATAAATCGCACATAAATCAAACATTATATGCTTTTTGCAATAAATGCTACACATAGAATTAGGGAATGCGAATAAAATCGCCTAACTTTGCAAAAGAAGAAACACTTAAAACCCAAAGGACATGAAAACAAAAGCATTTATCTTGTCAGTTGCCGCCGCTTTGGTTGCCTTGAGCCACCCGACGGCAGAAGCCTGCACAGGCATCACGTTGAAGGCAAAAGACGGCGCGCACATCGTTGCCCGCACCATTGAATGGGGAGGCAGCGACCTCAACAGCCAGTATGTGGTCGTGCCGCGCGGCTACACACAACAATCCTACGCCCCGGACGGAGGGAAAGGCATGACGTTCACCGCACAATATGGCTACGTGGGGCTGGCAGTCGAGCAGCAGGAATTTGTTGCCGAGGGCATCAATGAGCAAGGGTTGTCTGCCGGGCTGTTCTACTTCCCCGGCTACGGGAAATACGAGGATTTCGACCCTGCACAACGGGAGGCGAGCATCGCCGACCTGCAACTGGTACCATGGATTCTCGGCACATGCCGGACGGTGGACGAAGTGAAAGCCGCCATCGCCCAAGTCCATGTCGTTGCCATCGACCCGCGGGCGTCCACTGTACACTGGCGGTTTACCGAACCTTCCGGCAGGCAGATTGTCCTGGAAATTATCGGCGGGAAAACCGTATTCTATGAAAATACGCTGGGCGTGCTCACCAACTCGCCAGACTTCCGCTGGCAGCTCACCAACCTGAACAATTACGTCAACCTCTACCCGGGCACAGCGCCCGTGCAGGAATTGGGTGCCGTCACGCTCGCATCTTTCGGCGCAGGGAGCGGGTTTCTCGGCATCCCCGGAGACGTAACGCCTCCGTCGCGCTTCGTGCGTGCCGCCTTCTACCAGGCTACCACCCCGCAGGCAGCCACCGCAGCACAGACCGTGGCGCAATGTTTCCACATCCTGAATAATTTCGACATCCCCGTGGGCATCGAGACCAAACGAGGCGAAACCGCCGCCGACATTCCCAGCGCGACCCAATGGACTTCCGCTACGGACATGGCAAACCGGATGATTTACTACCGCACCATGCACGATAGCAGCATCCGTTGCATCGACCTCAAAGCCATCGATTTTGCCCGCGTGAAATATCGCGCAGTCCCCTTGGACGCCAGCAAGGAGACGCCTTATACCATGATCAAGATTAAATAAAGCCTACACTTCCTCCTTACCTGCCGGGGAGGTGTTTCGCTGCTGTTCCGCTGCTGTTGTGCGCGCCATCGCAACAGCATAGGAACGGGCATGGAACACCTCCCTAAAAGCCAGGGGCAGGTTGCTTTGCGCCTGCCGGCACGCCTGCAAAAAATTACGGGGATATTTAGCGGGGAATTGACGGAATTTCCTTACATTTGGGAGCATTTAAAAGAACAAAGATTTATGGCATCCATTTTAGCATCGGAACTGATTACCAACCCGGACGGGAGCGTCTTCCACTTGCACCTGCAGCCGGAAGAACTGGCAGACCGCGTGATATTGGTCGGCGACCCGGGACGGGTCGACACGTTCGCTTCGCATTTCGAGGACATCGAGTGCCGGAAGCAGAACCGGGAGTTTTGCAGCGCGACCGGGCATTATGCCGGACAGCGGTTTACCGTCCTGTCCACAGGCATCGGTCCCGACAACATTGACATTGTGATGAATGAATTGGACGCCCTCGCAAACATCGACTGGCAGACGAAGGAAGTGAAACCCGTGCGCCGGCAGTTGCACATCGTGCGCGTCGGCACCTCCGGCTCCGTTCAGGCAGACGTGCCCGTAGGCTCGTTTGTGATTTCGAAGCAGCACATCGGCTGCGACGGCGTGTTGCGCTTTTACGGCGGGCACGAGGCTGTATGCGATGCGGCTTTCGAAGATGCCTTCATTGCCCATTGCGGGTGGACACCCCTTGCCGCCCGCCCC
>CALUKF010000035.1 GCA_944321145.1 uncultured Odoribacter sp.
GAGATGAAGAAGGAGGACACGGGGCTTCGCACGGAGACCTTGGAGCATGCGTTGAAGCTGTTCAACCGCGTGACCACCGACTTGCTGCTGAACGGCTTCGCGGTGAACACGGGGCTGTTCCATGCCGTGCCGCAATTCCGGGGCGTCATCGAGAACGGGGCGTGGAACCCGGAGAAAAACTCCATCTACGTCTCTTTCACGCAGGACAAGGAATTGCGCGAGGCGATTGCCGAGACGTCGGTGAACATCCTGGGCGACAAGGCGTCGGGCATGTACATCTCCGGCGTGAAGGATGCCGCGACGCAGGCGACGGACGGCACGGCGACCCTCGGGCGGAACTTCATCATTACGGGCAGGCTGCTCAAGATTGCGGGCGACGACCCGAAGGTGGGCATCACCTTCCGCAATGAGGATACAGGCGAGACTGCCCTCACCGCTGACATGATTTCGGTGAACAACCCCTCGCAGCTGGTCATCCTCATCCCGACCGACCTCGCGCCGGGCGAGTACACGCTGACTATCACGACGCAACATGCCGGTAGCAGCACGATGCTCAAAACGCCGCGCTCCGTGTCGCGCCAGATAGTCATCAACGGGTAAATCCCTACTGAGGTCCAGTATAACTCTATACTGACATTCAGTAGGGCTCTATACTGAGGTTCAGTATAGGTCTATACTGGACTCCAGTAGGAAAATAGTTCTTTGACAGTTTGGGAAAAGGATAGGGGCAGCGGGATTGCATATCCCGCAAAATTGCGTACCTTTGCAGTGTAACGTAAAAAATTGTAGCCATGATGAAGTATCCGATAGGCATCCAGAGTTTCGACAAAATCATTGAAGATGGTTATGTTTATGTGGACAAGACTGATTTGCTCTATAATCTTGTAAAGGGTGGGACTATTTACTTTTTAGGTCGTCCCCGGCGTTTCGGGAAAAGCCTTTTGGTCTCTACCTTGAAGCATTATTTCTTGGGGCATAAGGAATTGTTTAAAGGTTTGAAAATTGATAGTTTAGAGAAGGACTGGTTTGAATACCCCGTGTTCCATATCGACTTTAACGGTGTGGACTTTACGAAAGAAGGTGCATTGGAGCAGAAACTGGAAGGCTATGTGGCGACTTGGGAAAGGGAATATGGAAGCACTCCTCAATGGACAAATTTGGGCGACCGTTTTGTGTATGTGCTGAAACAAGCGCACGAACGGACGGGGCGGCGTTGCGTGGTGCTGGTGGACGAATACGACAAGCCTCTGCTGGACGTGTTGGATTCGGGTGCAGAAGTTATTGTGGATAGCAACCGTGTTTTGCTGGAAGAGCGGAACCGGGAGGTGCTTCGGAGCTTCTACTCCACGTTCAAGGCGGCGGATGCGGACTTGCAGTTCGTGCTGCTGACGGGGGTGACGAAGTTTTCGCAGATTACGGTGTTCAGTGGCTTCAACCAGCCGAAGGATATCAGCATGGACGGGCGTTACGACACGCTTTGTGGCATCACGCAGGAGGAACTGGAGTCTTATTTTGCCGGGCCGATAGCTGAGCTGGCAAAGGTGTACCGTTGCGACGTGCCGGAGATGAAGCGGCGGTTGAAACAACGGTATGACGGTTACCACTTCAGCACCCAGCTGACGGACGTATATAACCCCTTCAGCATGCTGAATGTTTTCGATGCCTTGGAGATGCAGGACTATTGGTTCAGTTCGGGGACGCCGACTTACTTGGTGCGGTTGTTGAGTCACGCACAGGAGGGGTTGGACGAGATGACGGGGAAATACTACGAAAGGCAGGAATTTATTGATTACCGGGCAACGGTGGAAAAGCCGCTTCCGATGATTTACCAGAGCGGTTACCTGACCGTCAAGGATTACAATTGGGAAGATGAAACTTTCCTTTTGGATTTTCCGAACAACGAGGTGAAGAAAGGCTTTTTGACAGTTGTTGCCGCCAATTACCTGAATCCATCGGAAAGCACCGGGACTTTTGCAATCAGCCTGTCCAAGACGCTGAAAGCGGGAAATTTGGAAGAATTCCACAAGCTGCTGACAGCCTTTTTGGCAAGCATTCCTTACAGCATGCGTCGCAAGAACGATGAGCGGGAATGGGAGCGTTACTTCCATTACACGTTCTACTTGATCCTGCGGCTAATGAGTCTTTACGTCGTGTACACGGAGAAGGAGCAAAGCCAAGGGCGTGTGGACTGCATTGTGGAGACGGACAAGTATGTCTATATTTTTGAGTTCAAATTAGACAGCACGGCAGCAGCCGCCTTGAAGCAAATCGAGGACAAGGGTTATGCTCGCCCCTACGAAGCGGACAGCCGCAAACTCTACAAAGTGGGCGTAAACTTCTCCTCAAAGACGGGCACCATCGACGATTGGAGCGTGATAGGTTAATCCCGCAGCTCTCTTATCCTTTTTCCTAAGTCAAAATAGAGTTCTTTGACAATTTGGGAAAAGGATATTTGGCTTGCTTGCCGGGAAAAACGGCGAGAAGTTGCCGTTGTTTCCGGAAAAGCCTTAACTTTGTGAGGAGAATTAAAAATGCAAGACACTATGGGCAAGATTTATCCGGTAGGCATACAGAGTTTCGAGAGAATCCGCGAAGATGGATACTATTACGTGGACAAGACCGAGTTGATTTATACGTTGGTGAAGACAGGACACTATTACTTCTTGAGCCGCCCGCGGCGGTTCGGGAAGAGCTTGTTGGTCTCCACGCTGGAGGCGTATTTCAAGGGGAAGAAGGAACTGTTTGCAGGGCTGGCGATGGAGCGGTTGGAACAGGAGTGGGCGGAGCATCCCGTGTTGCACTTGGATTTGAACGCGCAGAAATACGAGAAGCCGGAGGATTTGGACAGCATTTTGAACAATGCCCTTTGCCGGTGGGAAAGCCTCTACGGGGCATCCCCCAGCGAGACTTCGTTGTCGCTGCGTTTCCAAGGGGTGGTGCAACGTGCTGCCGAGCAGTCGGGGCGCAATGCGGTGGTGTTGGTGGACGAGTACGACAAGCCGATGCTGCAAGCCATTGGCAACGAGGCGTTGCAGGCGGCATACCGCAGTACGCTGAAAGCCTTTTACGGAGTGCTGAAAAGTTGCGACCAGTATCTGCGCTTTGCCCTGCTGACGGGAGTGACCAAGTTCAGCAAGGTGAGCGTGTTCAGCGACTTAAACAATTTGAGTGACATTTCCATGTCCGCTCGTTTTTCCAGCCTTTGCGGCATTACGGAGCAGGAACTGTACCGTGATTTCGGAGAGGACATCCGGGAGTTGGGCGAGGCGAGGGGCATGACGGAGGAGGAGGCTGCCCGTTCGTTGAAGGAATGGTTCGACGGTTATCATTTTTCTGAAAACAGCGAAGACATCTACAATCCGTTCAGTTTGCTAAAAACTTTTTCAGAAAAGAAGTTCGGCAGCTATTGGTTTGAGACAGGGACGCCGACCTTCCTGGTGGAAGTGCTGAAGCGGAATCATTACGACTTGCACCGCCTGACGGAGGAGATGGCAACGGCAGACTCGCTTGCCGGCATCGACACGATGGAGAATGACCCTGTATCCTTGCTTTACCAGAGCGGCTACCTCACACTAAAAGGATATGACCGGGAGTTTCAGGTTTACCAGTTGGGGTTTCCGAACAAGGAGGTGGAGGAAGGTTTTGTCAAGTTCCTGTTGCCCCGCTATGCGACCCTCCGTGCCGGCAGTCCGGCATTTGAAATTACTAATTTCGTGAAGGACGTGCGGGGTGGCGATGTCGACGGCTTCCTGCGTCGTTTGCAGAGTTTCTTTGCCGACACGCCTTATGAACTGGCGCAGGACTTGGAGCTGCATTATGAAAACGTGCTGTTCATTGTCTTTAAGCTGCTGGGCTTCTACACGCGGGCGGAGTACCACACTTCGCAAGGGCGCGTAGACCTTGTGGTGCAGACCGACCGTTTCGTCTACGTGATGGAGTTCAAGCTGGACGGCACGGCAGAAGAGGCTTTGCAGCAGATTGAGGAACGGGGCTATGCCCGTCCCTTTGCATCTGACCCGCGCAAGCTTTACAAAATCGGCGTGAATTTCAGCAATGCCATCCGTGGTATTGAACGCTGGTTGGTGGAGTAAGCCCGAATATCCTTTTCAAAAGACGATACTTTTCTTGTTTCGGCAGACGTAAATCTGCCGGAATGAGTGCATTGTTTCTTGTCCTGATAGGCTTGCAGTCTGCCGGGCAAGGGCATGGGGAATTTCAAATTCCCTTCACCTAAGAGGCTGCATCGGAATTCCATACTCCCTCCCGGCTTCGCCGTACTCCCTCTATCTTAGAGGGAGAGCTTGATTGCCAATGCTTTTAAAGCTCCTCTCCTAAGATAGGGGAGGTGGCTGCGAAGCAGACGGAGGAGTATGACAAGCATTTGGGGCACAGCCCTGCGGATATTTACGAATATGAATAACAGAAAATTTAGAGTATAAATTTAATAACAAGACGATGATGAGAAAATTGAATTTGAAACTAAAAATTGTGCTGCTCTGCCTCCTTCCCTTGGGCGCGTTTGCCCAACGCGAGGACGCGCAGCTCATCGGCACGCTGAAAAGCGAGCTGGAGTACAGCTTCAAGGAATTGAAAAAACAGGACGCCGCGCCCTACTACATGAGCTTCCGGGTGAACGACCTTTACAACGCCACCCTCACAAGCTCCTTCGGCGCGTCAGCAGGCTGCAACGAGACGAGGGGCAGGACTTTCGTGCCGCAAATCCGCCTGGGCAGCCCCGGGCTGGACAACTTCAAGTACACGGCCCAGGGCGGGCGCATGACCCGCACGGGGCAGGTGGAGCAAGGCGTGATGCTTCCCCTGGACAACGGGAACGCGGACGCGCTGAAGGAAGCCCTCTGGCGTGGCGTGCTCAGCCGCTACGACCATGCGGTGGAAGTGTGGGGGCAGACCCGTTCCCAGGCGAACGTGAGCGTGGCGGACGAGGACAAGGCTGGCTGCTTCTCAGAAGCCCCGGTGGAGAAATATTACGAGGAGCCGCTCCCCGCTGCAAAACGCCGCATCGACATGGCGGCATGGCAAAAGCGGCTGGACGAGATTTCCGCCGTATTCAAGTCCATGCCCGAACTGCAGCAGGGGATGGCATCCTTGACATTCGAGAGCAGCCGCACTTGGTTCGTGAACACCGAAGGCTCTGAAATCGTGCAGAACCGGGTGGCGGCGCGCATCGTGCTCATGGCGTCGCTGAAGGCGGACGACGGGATGGAGCTGCCCTTGAACAAGGACTATTTCGCCTTCGACCCGTCAGACCTCCCGGACAACGCTGCCATCATTGCCGACGCGCAGGACATGGTGGCACGGCTGAAAGCCCTGAAATCCGCGCCGGTTGCCGACCCCTTTACGGGTCCCGCCATCCTCTCCGGACCTGCGAGCGGCGTGTTCTTCCATGAAATCTTCGGGCACCGCCTGGAGGGCCACCGCTTGAAGACGGGCGGCCAGACCTTCAAGAAGATGGTGGGCGGGCAGGTGCTCCCGGCGGAGTTCGCCGTGTACTGCGACCCGACGCTCAGCCGCTACGCGGGCACCGACCTGAACGGGCACTACCTGTATGACGACGAAGGCGTGAAAGCGCGCCGTGTGGACAACGTTGTGGGCGGCGTGCTGGAGGAATTCCTGATGAGCCGCGTGCCGCTGGACGGTTTCCCCGCGAGCAACGGGCACGGGCGCGCGACGGGCGGCGGCGACCCCGTGTCACGGCAGTCGAACCTCATCATCGAGACCTCCCATCCTTACAGCGAGGCAGAGCTCCGCGCCATGCTCATCGAGGATGCCAAGAAACAGGGCAAAGAATACGGCTACTACATCCGCACGGTGACGAGCGGCTTCACCTACACGGGCGAGGGCGGCAGCCTGAACTCCTTCAGCGTGACCCCGCTGGAAGTGTACCGCGTGTACGTGGACGGGCGCCCGGACGAGCTGGTGCGGGGCGTGGACCTGATCGGCACCCCGCTCTCCATGTTCGAGAACATCGTGGCTGCGGGCAACGACCCGTCGGTGTTCACCGGCTCCTGCGGCGCGGAATCCGGCTGGGTGCCTGTGACGACGGCATCCCCGATGATTTACGTGAGCCAGATCGAGACGCAGCGCCGCGCGCAGTCGCGCGACATCCCCGCCATCCTGCCCGCCCCGGAAGACAAACAGCTGGCATCCGTCAATGAAGACGACATCATTTTCACGGCGATGCAGGACGAACTGGAGCGCAACCGGCAGCAACTCTCCCTGCCGGGCATGGCAAAGCCTTACTATATTTCTTACATCGCTGAACGCTACCGCCGCTTCCAGGTGACGGCATCGCTGGGGAGCGTGGTGAACACGGTCGACCTCCCTTGGCAGACGGCAGGGAGCGTGCAGCTGCTGGTGGGGAACTATGAACACAACAACGACCTGCAATACGTCGCCCAGGTAATGCCCGCCGCCCTTCCGATGGAGGCGGACTACTACAACATCCGCCGGGGCTTCTGGGCGGCAACGGACGGGATGTACCGCTACGCCCTGGGATACCAGGCACAGAAGGAAAATTACCTGAAATCGAACCCGCTGCCCGAGCCGCTGGCATCGCTTCCGGACATGCAGGAATTGCCTGCCGTGACCGACCTCCGGGAACGGGAGACGCCTTACGAGTACGACATTGAAAAACTGGAGCAATTGGCAGCCCGTCTTTCCGCTGTGTTCAAGGACTACAAGGACATCTTCAACAGCAGCGTGGTGGTGAACGGGACGGACATGACGGTCTACCGCCTGACGACGGAAGGCGTGAAGCTGAAACAGCCTGCCGGCATGGCAAGCGTCATCGTGTCGGTTGAAACGCGCACGGCGGACGGGACGACGCTGCGGGACACCTGGTCAGCATCGGCAGAGACCCCCGGCAAGCTGCCGGATGCGGGAGAACTGGAAAAGGAAATCCGCGCCTTTGCCGACCGGCTCATGGCACTGAAATCCGCTCCGCTGGTGGAGGAATACTACAATGGGGCGGTGCTCTTTGAGGACGGCGCAGCGGCGACGGCATTCAACCGGAACCTCCTGGCAGCAGGCGGGCTGATTGCCCAGCGGACGTTGCAGCCCACGTCGGGGATGCTGGAAGACCTTTTCGGGCGCCAAGTAATCGACAGCCGCCTGACGGTAAAGAACCTCACCGGCTTGGAAGAATACAACGGCACGGAACTCTGGGGGCATTATGAAATAGACGCTGACGGCGTGAAGCCGGAAAAAGAGGCGGTGCTGGTGGAAGGCGGGGTGCTGAAGAAACTGCTGAACAGCCGCTACCCGACGCTGAAAGCTCCGGAGTCGACAGGCAGCATGCGTTTCATGGTGGAGCCGTCGCAGCCGACTGCCGTCCCGACCTTCGGCACGGTTCACATCTCGGTGGAGAAAGGCACCGCCCCGGAGAAAATGCGGAAAGCCTTGCAGAAGGCGGCAAAGGCTGCTGGGCAGGAGTATGCCTACATTGTGCGGCGCATCTCGGGATCGGTGTCCGAAGTCTTTAAATTCAACGTGAAAGATGGGACGGAGACGCAGGTGCGCGTGGCAAACCTTGCGGCGCCTTCGCTCTCGCAGTTGGAGGAACTGGGCGCCATCTCCACGGACGAGCAGGTATGGAACCTTCAGCCGAACAGCTGCCCGATGTCATTCATCTGCCCGGACGGCATGATTGTGAATGACGTGGAAATCGCGCGTCCGACCCCGAAGACGGAAAAGGCACCGGCAATTCCTGCCCCGCAGCAGCGGTAAGGGAACTGCTGGCAGAAGCCCTTTCGCTAACAAACGAACTCTCTTGATTCTAATAGTTTAAACCCTTTGCCCGGAAGTGGGAAACCGCTTCCGGGCATTTTGTTTGTGCAGGCAAAAAGGTGGCAACGCTATGGATTCGCTTGCTCTCCTCCGAACCATCCCCGTTTCGACGACGTACAATCAACGTTTGCCGACGTCAATAGCTTGCCGTTGGTACGTGGTTGATTCGGGCATGAGCAGGAGAATCCCCAGGGTTGTCTTTGCTGTCACTCTTGGAATCTCTTGATGTGTCTTGTCTGTTTAGGGTGAGTGTCAGCCCGTCGAAGGACGCAAAACTGTAATAAGTAATCCAATCGCCGGTATTCACATATCGGCTGTTGGGGGAAAGTGCAAAATCGACAGGCAGATGCCTGTGCCCGAAAATGAAATAGTCAAAATGCTTCTGTGTGAGTACGCGGCGGCAAAAGCGGATGATTTCTTCCGATGCTTCTCCACGGAAAGAGTCTGCTTCTATCCTGCCGTTTCCCAAACGGGAGTGGGAAGACCACTTGTTGGCAATCCAAATGCCGAAATCGGGATGCAGGCAGCGGAAACAACGCTGCAAGAAGCGGTTGTGAAAAATCCGGTACAGGAACATGTATCCCTTGTCTTGGGGATTAAGCGCATCCCCATGCCCGATTAAAAAATCCTGCCCGTTTATCCGAAATGCTTCATTGCAAGTGTGCAGTGTGACGCCGCATTCCCGTTCCAAATACCCGAAACTCCAAATGTCGTGGTTCCCGGTAAAAAAGTGTACCGGAATACCGCTGTCCGTCAATTCGCAAATCTTGGCAAGAAAACGGACATGCCCCTTCGGCACTGCTTGCCGGTATTCAAACCAAAAATCAAAAATATCCCCCAACAGGAAAAGCATGCCACATTCCTTCCGGATTTCTTCCAACCACCTGACAGCCAGTAATTCCCGTTCCCGATTGTCGGGCAATACAGGCGCTCCTAAATGAAGGTCTGAAAGGAAATACGCTTGCTTCCCTTTTGGCAAGTTCACTTCCGTGGCAGTGGCTGGAATCCGTAAATTGGGATTTTTCACGCTTGTCTTTATTTCATTAAGTCGTTTAATCTTTCTTCCAATCGCTTGCCTGTGAGATTTTTGCCTACAATCTCAAACTTCGGGTTGATGATGTAATTGGCAGGCACTGTGTGTACATTCCAGGTTTGGGCAACCCGGCTTTGCAAACCCTCCGGGTCACGCACGCAGACCCATCGGATATCTAAATCCTTCACCAACCGGCTCCATCGGAGATAATTGTTGTCGAGGCAGACTTGGTAGATTTGCACACCACGGTTTCGGAATTTGTTATACACTTCCTTCATCTCTTTGACGTATGCCACGCTTTCATTTTCGCCTAATACATTGAAATCAAGAATGATGTATTTTCCCTTCAGGGAACTGAGCGCAATGGTGTCGCCCGCAGCATTCGGCAAATTGATTTCCGGCAGATTGCTCTCGGCATTGGCAATCATCTGGCGGATGCGCTCATTCTGCATGCCTTGCGAAATCTGCTCCAGATGCTGCAAAATAGCCTTGGTATATTGCGATTCCGGATACATGGCTTTCAGCGAGGACGCTACAATTTTGAAAGAATGCAAATCTTCTGCCGGCGTCAGGATAAAATTGTCGGCATCGAATTTTTGATACAAGGCATAATAAGCCGCCGGCGAAACCGCATGTTTTAAAATGAAATCCTTGGAAAACGTAATCTGTTTGTTTACAATAGAATCCCATGCATGGGCAACCTCTTCGCGTTCTGCTTGGTGGGCTGCATCTTGCGGCAGGGCGGCGAACGTCCTTTGCAGTGAGTCCATCAGCGTGACAGTATTATGGAGTTGGAAATTCAACAACTTGATCCAAAGCGAATTCTCTGAACCGTCCACCCAATAATTTTCGCTCAAGTTCTGGAAACTTCCGCTCAATTGGATATGCTCGTCTGCCGATGCGATGAAAGTGATGCTTTCTTTCGCCCCGACCTTCACGTTGAAAAATGTGGGTTGCTCCACAAAAGTTTTAAACCGAAATTCCCCCGCTTTGTTCGTTTCCGTCGAATCAATTGCCACACTGTTCCCCACGTTGATTTGCTCTAAATAAACCTTTTGCTTGCCGGCGTCTTTGATACTTCCGGTAATCGTGACATTATGTTTGTTGCAGGAAGCCAACGCCAGCAACACAGCCGCAGAAAAAATAATTCGTTTCCTCATCTTTCCAATCAATATTTATCGGTTCTTTTCAAGTCACGAAATTACAATATTTTCATTGTTCTCAAAAATATTTGCGGAAAGAATCATCCTCCTGCCTTAAAAACTTTTCAAAAATCAGGGCTGTATCAAAATGCCTCTTTCATACTCCCTCCCCCCTTCGGGGTACTCCCTCTATCTTAGAGGGAGAGTTTAAAATATCTGGTAATCAAGCTCCTCCCCTAAGATAGGGGAGGTGGCTGCGAAGCAGACGGAGGAGTATGAAAGGCATTTTGGCACAGCCCCATTGCCTTATTCCATTTGTTGTTTTACAAATCCCTGTATTTCCCTGTTTTGTCAAAGGCTTCCAGGGCGGCATTGACGCCGGGGATGTCTTCTTTGTAGGTAACGCCGAACCATTTGGCATCGGTCTTCAGGACTTTCACGTGGGCAATGCCGCGTTTGATGACTTGGTCGACGACTTTCGGGATGTAGAACTCCGACTTCAAATTGTCCTTGTTGAGCGGGTAGAACTCCACGAATTGCCGTTCGATTTCCTCGAAAATCTTCGGGGTGAACGCCCAGAAATTCATAGACACCAAATCCTCGTCGTGCAACACCGTGCCGCTCTCCTCGTCCTTGACGGTGCCATCTGCTTGGCGGGCGATTTTGGTGCGTTCGGTGACTGCCGTGAGGTGCTGGTGTTCGTCGGCTTCGCAGATGCCTCGTGAGACGCTGCCGTTCTCGGATAAAGTGGAAGCCAGGCGGTAACCTACCAAGCCAAATTCCCCATCGTTCGCTTCGTTCACCAGAAAATCATGCGCCTTGACAAAAGCGTCGCTGCCGTAAAAGTCGTCTGCATTCAGGGCGGCGAAGGGCTCATGGATTTCGTCCTTTGCACACCAGATGGCGTGCGCCGTGCCCCAAGGCTTTTCCCTGTCGATGGGGGGCAGGTTGCCGGGCAGTTTGTCCATGCGCTGGAAGCAATACCGCGTCTCTACCAGGCTCTCGGCATATTTGCCTACGAATTCCACAAATTCCTGGGCAAAACTCTCGCGAATGACAAGGACTATTTTGTCGAAACCGGCATGCACGGCGTCATAAACCGTGTAATGCAGCAATGCTTTTTGATGTGGTCCGAGGGGCGTGATTTGTTTCAGGCTTCCGAAACGCGAACCCATGCCCGCTGCCATGACCAAAAGGGTTGTTCTTTTTGTTGCCATAACATAAAGTTTATCGGGTCAAACGATCAGTTCAAAGTATCTCCGTGCTGGTGCACATATTTGGCGAACACCTCCATGGCTTCGTATTCCGCCATGCCCAGCTGGTTGTAAATATCTGCCGTGTTCCGGTTCCGGTCTTCTGCCCGTTGCCAGAATTCGCGTGGGTCGTCGCCGGGGAAAGCGGGACCGTTGTTCTGCGAACCGTGTTTATAGATGGCTTTCCGTTTGATGGACAGTTCTGCAGGGCTGATGGGCACTGCCATGTCCACTTTCTCGATTTCCCATTCCATCCAGGCTCCACGGTACCACCACGTGTTGCATTCCTGGAACCAGTCGTCGCCGTCCACCACATTGTAGGCGCGCATGAGGGCGTCCAGGCACACTCCGTGAGTGCCGTGCGGGTCGGCAAGGTCGCCGGCTGCATAGATTTGATGGGGCTTCACTTCGCGCAGCAGCTTGACAATGATGTCCACGTCTTCCTGTCCCAGCGGGTTCTTTTTCACCGTCCCGGTCTCATAGAACGGCAGGTTGAGGAAATGCACCCGTTCTTCCGGCACGCCCAGATAACGGTCGGCTGCACGGGCTTCGGCGCGGCGGAGCGCAGCTTTATACTTCAGCAAATTGGTAGGCTCTGCCTCATTCGTGGCTTGCGAAGCGATGTCCTGCTTGATTTGCTGGAAAGCCTCGTCCATGAACGTGGCGTCCTTGCCGGTCAGGTGGGCGAAAGCGCAGGCGATGTCCATCTGCTGGTAGAGGTACTCGTCCAGCACGGCGATGCTTCCCGAGGTTTGGTATGCCACGTGCACCTCGTGCCCTTGCTCTACGAGGCGTGCAAAAGTTCCGCCCATCGAAATCACGTCATCGTCCGGATGCGGGCTGAAAATCAGCACCCGCTTGGGGTAGGGCAGTGCCCTTTCCGGGCGGGTAGAGTCGTCGGCATTGGGTTTGCCGCCCGGCCACCCGGTGATGGTGTGCTGCAGGTCGTTGAACACCTGGATATTCACTTTGTTGGCAGAGCCGAACGTCTTGATGAGGTCGGTCATGCCGTTCTCGATATAGTCTTTGTTTTCCACCTTCAGGATGGGCTTGTGCACTTTCTGGCAAAGCCAGATGACAGCCTTGCGTATCAACTTGTCATTCCATTCCACTTTGCTCACCAGCCACGGCAGATTGGCGCGTGTCAATTCCTCGGCAGCGCTCTCGTCGATGAAGAACTCCACATTCGGGTGCAATTGCAGGAACGTGGCAGGGATGGCGTCTGACATGCTGCCCTCGACAGCCGCCTTGACAATCGGCGCTTTCTTCTCGCCCCATGCCATGAGGATAACCCTCCGTGCTTTCATGATGGTGCCGACGCCCATCGTGATGGCGCGTGTGGGCACTTTGTCCCTCCCGCCGAAATCGCCTGCGGCGTCCTTGATGGTCAGGTCGTCCAGGTACACCATGCGGGTACGTGAAGACATCAGCGAACCCGGTTCGTTGAACCCGATGTGCCCCGTGCGCCCGATGCCCAGGATTTGCAGGTCGATGCCGCCGGCATTCTCGATGGCTTTCTCATAATTCTTGCAGAACGCCTCCACCTCCTCGCCTTTCAGCGTCCCGTCCGGGATGTGGATATTTTCGGGGTCGATGTCGATGTGGTCAAACAAGTGGTGGTGCATGAAATAATGGTAGCTGTGCACCGAATCCTTCGGCATCGGCATATATTCATCCAGATTAAAGGTCACGACATTCTTAAACGACAGCCCCTCCTCCCGGTGCATGCGCACCAATTCCTCGTAGAGTTTCACAGGGGAAGAGCCTGTTGCCAATCCCAGCACGCATTTCTCGCTCTTCGCTGCGTTCTCCCGTATCAGGGCGGCTATCTCTTGGGCGACTGCCTTCACGGCTTCCGACGGTTTCTCATAGACTTGCACCGGCACTTTTTCAAAACGGTCGGCGCCTTCGCCTCTTGCAATATAGTTATTTGTGTTCATGATGTATAGTGTATGTTTTTGTGTGTTATGATTTCAATACAATGATACGTTCTCGCTCGGTCCGTAATGCAGGTGCTCCATCACGAGGCTCAGCGTCCCGAGGATGCAGGCATTCTCGCCCAGCGTGCTCGTTTGGATTTCGCACTGGTTCTTCAGCCGGGTGAGCGTGTACCGGTCGATGGAGCGGCGGATAGAGGGCAACAGGATGCTGTTGTTTGCCGTCATCTTGCCCCCGATGACAATCAGCTCCGGGTTGAACAGGTGGATGAGCGTGGCAAGCCCCTCGCCGATTTTCTCTCCGGCACGCTGCAGCAAGTCGATGGCGAAGATGTCGTCCTTCGTTGCCGCCTCCACAATCGCGTCCAGCGTGACAACCCCTTCCGGCGCTTGGATATAAGTCGGCTGCCCCTTCTTGATGGCATCTGCCGCCGCCTTGACCAACGCACGCCCGGAGGCTACCGTTTCCAGGCACCCCGTCTTCCCGCAATAACAGAGCGTTTCCTTGCCCGACACGCGGATATGCCCGAACTCGCCTGCCATGCCCTTGCAGCCCGTATAAGGATGCCCGTTCAGGATCATCCCCAGCCCGATACACTCGTTCACGCTCACGCACAGCGCGTCCTTGGCGTCCTTCGCTGCCCCGAACGAATGCTCCGCCATCGCCATCACGCTGGAGTCGTTGTCGATAAAGACCGGAATCCCCAGCATCTTCTCCAGCCGCTGCCGCACATTCCCCTCGTTGAACGACAGGTACGAAAAAGCATTCCCGCTGCTGTCCAGCAACCCCGGTATGCTCACCCCTGCCACCCTGATTTTCGTGCGGGGGATTTTCGCGTCAATCAGCGTCTTCTCTATCTTGATTTTCAAATCCCTTAGAATCACCTCGTTCTTCTCGGTTTCCAGCAGGGAGGGGAATACCTGTATGCTGCCAATCGTCTCCTTGTGGAGGTTGAAAACTGCGATTTTCAGCAACTCGCGCCCCAGGTCGATACCTATAATATATGCAGCGTCCGGATTCAGCGCAAAAATATAGGGGCGCTTCCCCCCGATAGAGGGTCCTTGTCCCTGGTTCACCACCCAGCCTTCCTCAATCAGCTCTTCGATAATGCGCGTGATTGTCGGGACTGTCATGTTCGTCAGCCGGCAAATTTCAGGCTTCGACAGAGCCCCTAAGCGATAAAGGTCTCTGATAATCTGCCTTTTCTGTTCATTGCGTTTCTCTCTCAGCCCTGGAAGGCTGTTCTTGTTTTCTGTATCCATCTGTTCCATTTTTAACTTCCCAAAGATACAAAAACTTTATAAAATAGTTGCCAAAGTGGCAAAGAAAAGACGAAATTAAATTTTCCCTGCCAATTGCCCGCAGGCGGCGTCGATGTCCTGCCCCTTGCTGTGCCTGAGATTCACGACGATGTGGCAGCCTTCGAGGTAGCGGATAAACTCGTCACGGCTGCGTTCCGTGCTGCGGCGGAAAGCCCCGTCCCCCGTCTCGTTGTACTCAATCACGTTGATTTTGATGGGAAACTGCCGGCAATAGGCGGCGAGCGCCTTGGCATCCTCCACGCTGTCGTTGATGCCACGGAGCAGCAGATACTCGAACGTCGGGCGCGTCCCCGTCTTCTCCACGAAATACTTCAGGCTCTCCGCCACCTCCCGCAGCGGATAGGCTTGGTTCACAGGCATCAGCGACGTGCGCACCGTGTCCTTCGCCGCGTGCAGCGACACCGCGAGGTTGCACCGCGTCCCTTCGTCCGCCAGCCGCCTGATGCCTTGGGGGATTCCCGCTGTCGAAATGGTAATCCGGTAGGGCGACATCCCCATGCCGTCTTCCGCCGTGAGCCGCCCGATGGCGCGCATCACATTCCCGTAGTTCAGCAGCGGCTCGCCCATGCCCATGAACACGATGTTCGAGAGGCTGCTCCCCCGGCTTTCCGCCTCCCGCTTGGCGGCAGCCACCTGGCTGAAGATTTCCCCTGCCGTCAGGTCGCGCCGGAACCCCGAAGCCCCCGTTGCGCAGAACTTGCACCCCAGTTTGCACCCCGCCTGCGACGACACGCACACCGTGTGCCGCCCTTTGCCGGGAATCAGCACGCTCTCGACGACCTCCCCGTCCTCCGTGCGCCACGCCGTCTTTGTCGTCCCGTCCGATGCTGCCTGCGTCCGTTCCGCCGTGAGCCGGTCGAAGCGGAATGCCTCCGCCAGCATCTCGCGCGTCGCCTTGGGCAGGTTCGTCATCTCCTCGAAGCTTTCCGCTCCCCGTTGCCAAATCCATTGCCCGATTTGTTTCGCCCGGAAAGCCTTCTCCCCGTGCGCTGTGAGGAAGGCGGCGATTTCCTCCGTTGTCCGTTCCCTGATATTCTCTTTTGCCATTTGTTTTATTCGTTTTTCTGCCTGCAAAGGTACAATAATAATTCCGTTTTCCCTTCCCGCCCGTCCGCCTTGCCTCCCTTTTCTTTTCCCCTTGCGGTGATGTTCGTCATATCTCCCTGTCCCATAGGTATCAAATAGCATTCATTACCGTATCACTACCGCATCATAACCGCATTATAACCGCGTTTTCACGGTAGTGAACAGGTAATGATGAGGTAGTCATGCCGTGTTTAATGCTTTGGGAGTCGGAGAGGAGTCGGAGAGAGGCGGGAGGAATGCAGGGGAGGGAGGCTGGGGGCGTGGAAGGGGGCGGAAAGCGGGGTGAAGATTATAGATTTGAATATTTTTGAAATCGAACGTTATAATTCTTCGGAAATGTGGTGTGATTTAATTTAAATGTGTAACTTTGGGGGCTGTGAAAATATAGTTTTAATTACATAAACATGTACATGAAGAGAATCATTATTATTGCGATTGCGTTGCTTTCGTGGACGTTGGCGAAAGCGGACGAGGGTATGTGGCTCCTCTCGAAGATTAAGGAGCTGAACATCGAGAAGATGCAGCAGATGGGCTTCAAGCTCACGGCTGAGGACATTTATAACGTGAACAAACCGGGCATCAAGGACGCGATAGTCGGTTTGGGGAATGAAGGGCGTCCTTTCCAGCATTTTTGCTCGGGCGAAATCATTTCGCCGAACGGGTTGCTGCTGACGAACCACCATTGCGGTTTCAGCGCCATCCAGGCTCATTCTTCCGTGGAGCATGATTACCTGCGCGACGGTTTTTGGGCATACGAGATGAAGGACGAGCTGGCAAACCCGGGCACGACGGCTTCTATCCTGGACAGGATGGAGGATGTGACGGAGCGCGTGAATGCCTGCCTGAACGACGGGATGTCGGAGGGCGAGCGTTATGCCGCTATTGACAGTATTTCGGAGATTATCACGAAGGAGGCAACGGAGGGCACGCATTTCAGCGCGCAGGTGCAGCCGATGTTTGAGGGCAACCAGTTCTTCCTGTTTGTCTATACGATTTACCAGGACGTGCGGCTTGTGGGCGCTCCCCCGCAGAGCATGGGCAAGTTCGGCGGCGACACGGACAACTGGATGTGGCCGCGCCACACGGCGGATTTCTCTATGTTCCGCATTTATACGGCACCCGACGGCAGCCCTGCCCCGTATTCCGAGGAGAATGTGCCGTTGAAGCCGAAACATTATTTGCCGGTGTCGGCGAAGGGCGTGCAGGACGGCGATTTCGCGATGATCATGGGTTTCCCCGGCACGACGGAGCGTTATATCACGAGCTTCGGGCTGGCGAATACGATGGACATCACGAATACAATCCGTTATGAGGTGCGCACGGACAAGTTGGCTGTGATGCGCGAGGGGATGGAGAAAGACCAGAAGACGCGCATACAGTATGCTTCGAAGTATGCGAGCTGCGCAAATTACTGGAAGTATTCGAATGAGCAGAACAAGGCGTTGCGCAACTTGAATACGATGGGCAACAAGCAGGCGATCGAGCGGGAGTTTGCCGCTTGGGTGAATGCCGACCCTGCCCGGAAGGCGGTGTATGGCAGCGTGCTCGCGGATTTGCAGAAGGGTTATGCCGACATGAAGACGCTGGAGACGGCGAATGTGTATGCGCAGGAGGCTCTGGCAGGACCGGAGGCACACCTCTTTGCTTACCGCACGGGACGGGTGATTGCGAAATTGTGCGACGAGACGGTGAGCGCCGAGGACAAGGCTACGCTCCGCGAGGCATTGAAGGAGATGGGCGCCGCTTTCTATAAGGATTTCAATACGGATGTGGACGCCAAGTTGTTTGCCGTGTTGTTCAAGATTTACAACGACAAGGTGGGCGCAGATTTGCAGCCGGAGATTATCAATTTCATCAATAAGAAGTATAAGGGAGATTTCAACAAGTTTGCGGCTGACCTGAAGGCGAAGTCGGTGTTCATGAATGAGGCGTCTTTCGATGCTTTCGTTGCCGAACCGAACATGAAGAAGCTGGAGAAGGATTTGGCTTACCAGGCAGGCAAGTCGTTCTATGAGATTTATATGAAGATTAACGCTTCGATGGCACCTTATAATACGGTGCTTGCCCGTGGCAACCGCCTGTTCGTGCGTGGGTTGATGGAGATGAATCCTGAGAAGGCTTGGGCGCCGGACGCTAATTCCACGATCCGCATGACTTACGGCAAGGTGGGCAGCTACAAGCCGCGCGACGCCGTGTTCTATGATTATTACACGACCCTGAAGGGCGTGATGGAGAAGGAGGGTCCCGCAGGCGGCGAGTTTGAAGTGCCTGCCCGTCTGAAGGAGCTTTATGCACAGAAGAATTTTGCCCCCTACGGCAATGACATCCTGAGCGTGAACTTCATCACGGACAACGACATCACCGGCGGCAATAGCGGTTCGCCTGTGATTAATGCCGAGGGGCATTTGATTGGCACGGCTTTTGACGGCAATTCAGAGGCGATGTCGGGCGATATTGACTTTGAGGAGAATCTGCAACGTTGCATCAACCTCGATACGCGGTATATGCTTTGGATTGTGGATGTGTACGCCGGAGCCAAGAATTTGATTAATGAAATGACGATTATAAAATAAGAGCGATTATGAAAAACATCGATTGGAGTAAATTGTCTTTTGGATATTCGAAGACAGATTACAATGTACGCTGCCATTATAAAGACGGCAAATGGGGTGAGCTCCAGGTGAGCGACTCTGAAATGTTGGAAATGCACATGGCTTCCACTTGCTTGCACTACGGGCAGGAGGCTTTCGAGGGCATGAAGGCGTTCCGTGGCAAGGACGGCAAAATCCGCCTGTTCCGCTGCGAGGAGAACGCAAAGCGCATGCTCAGCTCGGCTGAATATGTGATGATGCAGGCTCCTTCCGTGGAGCTGTTCACCGAGGCAGTCATCAAGGCGATTGAGTTGAACAAGGAGTATGTGCCGCCTTATGAATCAGGCGCCAGCCTTTACATCCGCCCGTTGCTCATCGGTATCGGGGCGCAGATGGGCGTGGCTCCTGCGAAGGAATACCTTTTCGTGGTGTTCGTGGCTCCCGTGGGACCGTATTTCAAGGAAGGTTTCAAGCCGACTAAAGTCATGTTGGAACACACTTACGACCGTGCTGCTCCCAACGGTACGGGACATATCAAGGTGGGCGGCAACTATGCAGCGGGCATGCGTTCCGGCGAAGTTGCCCACCAGAAGGGTTATTCGACTGCCATTTTCTTGGATTCCAAAGAGAAGAAATATATTGACGAGTGCGGTCCTGCCAACTTCTTTGGCATCAAGGACGGGGCATACATCACGCCGTTCTCTCACTCTATCCTGCCGTCTATCACTAACGCCAGCCTCATGGTATTGGCTGAGGACATGGGATTGCGCGTAGAACGCCGCCATATTCCGGTGGAGGAATTGGAGACTTTCGAGGAAGCAGGCGCTTGCGGCACGGCTGCCGTTATCAGCCCGATTTCTGAAATCGACGACCCGGAAACCGGTCTGACCGTGAAATTCGGCGACCCGAACAAAGCCGGCGAGTGGTGTACGAAACTCTACAACCGCCTGCGTGCCATCCAGTATGGCGACGAGCCGGATAAATTCGGCTGGGTGCGGGTATTGGATTTCCAATAATCGGTTTGCAACAGAACAAAAAAGCCGGGCAGACGCCCGGCTTTTTTGTTGCTGCCCCCCAGTCAATACTCCACCTTGTCTTCTTTCTCTTTCCAGAGGCGGAATTCCTCGCCTGCGCCCTCTTCCCGTTGGTTCAGGAAGGGAATCGACCGTTCTGCTTCTTTCAGGGCAATCTCTTTGTAAATGAACGAGTCGTCGAAACCGCCGTCGGCGGCGTCCTCCTTCGTGCAGGCGTAGTACACCCGCTCCGGGCGTGCCCAGTAAATCGCTCCCAGGCACATCGGGCACGGCTCGCAACTTGTGTACACCTCGCAGCCCGTCAGTTGGAACGAGCCAAGCGCCTTGCAGGCTTTGCGGATGGCGTTTACCTCGGCATGCGCTGTGGGGTCGTTGTCCGGTGTCACCGTATTGCCCGATGAGGCAATCACTTTCCCGTCCTTGACTACCACCGCCCCGAAGGGACCGCCTGTTCCGTTCTTCACGTTTTCCACTGCAATGCGGATGGCTTCCTGCATGAATTTCGGGTTGTAGGAGTGATTGGCAGCCTCCTTTTCCTCCTCGTCTTTTTGTCCCTTGTCTCCCGAAAATGCCGAGAGCAGGCATACGCAGCACAACGCTACGCCCATTTTTCCCCATGTCTTCATCTTCTTTCGCATTAAATGTTTATACTCACGGCAGCCTGCGTGTTTCTACACGCTCCGGCTCCCCTGTTGTTTGCAATCTCTCTGCAAAGTTATGCTTTTCCGGGGAAAGTTGTCGCTTTTTTGCCAACATGCGAAATGAAAAGACGCCAAAGTGAGAGGTGAAATCGCGCCAAAGTGCGAAATGAAATTATGCCAAAGTGAGAAATAAAATTGCGCCAAAGTGAGAGTTTCTTAAAACTTTTTCTTACTTTTGCCTTATAAAATGTCTGATATGAAGAATTATAAGCCAAGAATTGCCGATGAAATACTTGCGCGTCGTTTGCGCGGGAAAGGTGCCGTACTCATCCAGGGTCCTAAATGGTGCGGAAAGACGACAACTGCTGAGCAGCAAGCCCGTAGTATTCTCTATATGGATGATTCCGACACAATGCGTCAAAATTTGGAATTGGCAGAGGTTGCCCCCAAAAAGTTGCTGCTGGGCGATACGCCTCGCCTTATCGACGAATGGCAGTTGGCTCCGCAATTGTGGGATGCCATTCGCTACGAGGTCGACCATCGCGAAGGAATGGGGCATTTCATATTGACCGGTTCTGCTGTTCCTGCAGACAAAAGCAAGATGCGGCACAGCGGTACGGGACGCTTTGCATGGCTCACCATGCGTACGATGAGCTTGTACGAATCCGGAGATTCCAATGGCGAAGTGAGTCTAAAGGAATTGTTTGAGCACAGTTCTTCTGACCTTTTTTCGACCAATGCCTTGAACATAGACGACATAGCCTGGCTTATCTGCCGTGGCGGTTGGCCTAAAGCAACTTTGCTGGATAAAGAGGTGGCATTAGACCAGGCATACGACTATTTCGACGGTGTGGTGAACTCTGACATTTCCCGTGTTGATGGTGTAAATCGCAATCCGGAGCGGGCAAAACGAATATTTCGCTCCCTGGCGCGCCACCAAGCAACCCAGGCACCTATTACGACCATTTGCTCCGACATAGTTGCTAATGATAACGTGGAGGACATTCGGGAGACCGTTTCCTCTTACATCGAGGCGTTAAAGAAAATCTTTGTCGTAGAGGATTCGCCGGCGTGGAATCCCAATTTGAGAAGCAAAACTGCCATCCGTACATCCGATTGCCGCTATTTTGCAGACCCGTCAATTGGAGTGGCGGCTTTAGGCATTGGTCCCCGTGATTTGGAGAACGATTTGCAGACCATGGGATTATTCTTTGAAACCCTTTGCATCCGTGACCTTCGGGTGTACGCAGATGCATTGGATGGCACCGTTTACCATTATCGTGATAAAATGGGTTTGGAATGTGATGCGGTTGTCCATTTGCGCAATGGAAAATACGGGTTGATAGAAATCAAACTTGGAGGGGATGCCAATATAGATGCAGGAGCTAAAAACCTGAAAACGCTGGCAGCCAACATCGATGTGAAGAAGATGCAAGCTCCCTCTTTCCTCATGGTGCTCACCGGCGTGACCCAATATGCTTATTGCCGGAAAGACGGTGTGTTGGTGGTTCCTGTCGGTTGTCTGAAAAACTAAGATGCAGTTTTGTGAACATGATTTGGGGATACTGAGAGAATAGGATTTGCTTGAGATTGGTTTGGCTTCTTGCGGTACTAATTCGGTACTGGTTCGGTGCTCCTTGGGTTGCGACCCAAGGAGTACCGAACTGATACCGGCGGATACCGGCGATAAGCGGGCGAAACTCAAGCGAATCTGTGGGGCGTTGGATGATAATGGCGGATGAGCCGTTTGTATTTGCAAGTTATACTGCGGGAATTGAAAAATGCGCTAAAGTTTGGCGGAAATTGGGAGAATAGATTATATTTGCGGGCGTAATTAGCTATGGAGTTTATGGAAGAAGAATTCGACAGAGTATATAGAGAGACTGCAAAGGAGCTATTTTGGATGGCTTATGCTTTGATTAAGGATAAGGAGATTGCGGATAATGCTGTGCAGGAGGCTTTCATGGCGGTATGGGAAGACCGTGAAAGGCTGTTGGGTTCTCCTTATTTGTATGGCTATTTGGTGCGTTCGGTGAAAAATTATGTGTCCAATTATCGGCGGGATGAGCTTAATCGCGCAAAGCATGAGAGTGAAATTGCTTATTTGACGTCCCAAGATTCGGAGGTGGACGAGGATGAATATGCAGCCCGGTTAAAATTGGCGCGGAAGTTGGTGGCGGAGTTGCCGGAACGTTGCCGGGAGGTTTTTGTGAAATGTGTGCTGGAAGGGATGAGTTATCAGGATTGCGCCGGAGAGTTGGATGTGTCGGTGAATACTGTGAAGTTTCATGTGAAGGAGGCATACGAGCGGTTGAGGAAAGGGGCAAAAAACGATCCGAAGATTTTGTTGTTGGTAGTTTGTTGCCTGTATTTCATAGATAGTGAGGGTGTTCTTTGTTTTTAAAGAATTATTTTATCTTTTTTATCCGAAATTTCCCTACCCTTTTTCGTTTTTGTGTGTTTTGTTGGTGTAAGAGTTAAAACAATAAAACGACAAATTATGGCGAAAAGATTATCTTTTTTAATGATGGGTCTCCTATTATTCTTCGGATGCGAGGAGAAGGAGACGAGTAAGGATCTGCTGACTGTCCAAGCGACAGGTACCAGCGTAGGCGCAGAGGAAGCGACGGTGGAAGTAGCCGTTGTTTCTACAACGAATTGGGAGGCGACGAAACAAGCGGATTGGATTACGGTGAATCCGTCGCATGGGACGTCTGCCGATACGAAAGCAACGGTGGAAGTGGCTGCCAATACTACAAGCGAGGCACGCAGTGCAGAAATCGTTTTTACGGCGGGGAATGCAGAACCTGCCACGGTGACCATTGAGCAGGCAGGAGCAGTGTCCCTGACTTTTTCCAAAGACACGGTGCGGCTGTTGTTCTCCGGCAGTTCGGATGTGTTGGAGTTGCAAGCAACTGCAGAATGGAGTGTAGAGGTGCCGGCTGACAGTTGGTGTAAAGTAGATCCGGTTGCAGGGACTGCCGGGAAGACTGTTGTGGAAGTCTCTGCAAATGCAAATGACGGAACGGAGCGTGCGATGACTCTGAATTTTAAAATGGGGGATGTGACGGCACCGTTGGTTGTTGTGCAGGAGGGGGAAAGTTTAGATGCCATTTTAGCCCGCGAGCGTGATGTGTTAATGAAGTTTTATAATGCAACCAATGGAAGCGGTTGGAGTTCCTCGTATGGCTGGGGCGATGAGGACGTGCCCGTGAGCGAGTGGGCGTATGTGCGGACAGACAATGACGGACGCGTTGTGACTTTGGATTTCACGAATGAGATAAACTTGAAGGGAAGTTTGCCGGCTGAATTGAGTGAATTGAAGAAGTTGCGCACATTGCGTATTACAATGGGGGATTTCACAGGTGCAAGCATTCCGGAGTCTTTGGGTGAATTGTCGAATTTGGAAGAATTGACTTTGAAGCAATGCCTGCTTAGCGGAGAGATTCCGGCATCTATTTTTGGATTGACAAAATTGAAAGTGCTCGATTTGGGTGTTAATTCATTGTCAGGCTCCATTCCTGCTGAAATCCGCAATTTGACGGAGCTGACTTATCTGTCCTTTGAGCGTAACCGCCTGAGCGGAGAATTGGATTTGACCGGATTGTCCAAATTGGAGGATGTTTATTTGATTCAGAATTCTTTTACTGGCGACATTAAATTTTTGGAGACGTTGACTTTATGCGTAAACTTCAATATTTGGCGAAACAAGTTCAGCGGCGAAATACCTGTGGGGATTGGCAATTTGAAGCAATTGGAGTCTTTGCAGTTGGCAGAGAACAACATTACCGGCTCTTTGCCCAAGGAATTGACGGAGTGCACCAGCATGCGTTACATTGACGTATCTCTGAATAGGCTGACGGGCAATATTCCGGAAGAAATGCTGTCTGGCTGGACATTTACATATATTGATGAGGATGAAGGTGGAAATGAAATCACGGTGACAGAAGAGTATGACTGGACAGATCCTTACGATTGGAAAAGAATATGCAGCCAGCAAGCCGGTTATGGCTTTGACAATGCACCTGTGAGACCTATTTAACTGTAATTGAAATAAGAGTATGGAAAAGCAATTTAGCGTGTCGAAATTTTTGGCGTATCTTTCGGGGAAAGATGTGGAGCCAACAGAGGATTTTAAGGCAGTGGTAAACGCCATTGGGGAGTTGGCGCAAACCGGAAGGTTTGACGTCGAGGAAGAGTTGAGCGCGTTGAAGCGGCGAATCCGGCGCGCTAGATTGGCAAGATTGTACCGTTATTCCGCAGTGGCGGCAGTGGTTTGTGTTGTAGCCGGTTTATCTTTCTTTTTATTGCGGCATACCCACCGGCAAGCAGCTTATGAGCCTGCGCCTCAAATCGTGGCGCAGGCGGCTGCAACCCCTTCAGATGAGGTGGAATTGCTGGTGTATGGGAAGGGCAAAATGGTGTTGCCGGATTCGGGCAAGGCAACGGTGGAAGCCGGGAATGAACTGCACGTAGAGGAAGGGAAAGAGGCTTACCTGAGTTTCAAGAAGGATACGGCGAGCATCGTGGAAGAAGCTGCAGAGGTGGAATATCATGTGTTGCGTATTCCGAGGACAAAGAATTATAGGTTGGAATTGGCGGACGGCAGCCGTGTTTACCTCAATTCAGAGACGGAACTTGTTTTCCCGAATCGCTTTGAAGGAGGAGAGCGCCGGGTGGTGTTGAAGTCGGGCGAGGCTTTTTTTGAGGTAGCCCGCAATCCGGAAATGCCTTTCCGGGTGGAGGTGGAAGGCGCAGAGTTGCAGGTGTTGGGGACAAGTTTCAATGTGAATAGTTATACGGAGCAGGTAGCGACGACGTTGGTGGAAGGGAGCTTGAAGGTGAAAAGCCCGACAGCAGAGCAGTTGTTGAAGCCCGGCGAGCAGGCTGTGTCAGAAGCCGGGAAGATTGAAGTGAGCGAGGTGGATGTTTTGCTTTATACGGCTTGGAAGGACGGGTTGTTTGTATTCAGGCGTTTGGATTTGGAGTCGATATTGAAGACGATGCAACGTTGGTATGATTTCAATTATATTTTTAAGGACGAGTCTTTGAAGAAGCGGATTTTCACCGGTGTCATCGATAAGAATAAAGACAAGGAAGTTGCTTTCCAAGCTATTTGCAAGGCAATCGGGGTGACGATTACGGAAAATGATCATTATGTGATAATAGAGTAAGTGATTAACGGAGTACAGAAAGTGGTCTGTATTCGCACTACAGACCACCGGATGTCCTCTAATAGAGAACAATTAAAAATCTAAAGTGTAAAATTATGAGTAAATTGCGAATGTACAAAATTTGCATTGGGAAATTTTGTATTCCTAAATGGTTGAACATTATGAAATTAACCTTTGTTTTGACAGTTTTATTTGTGGTAAATGTGCATGCGACCACAAGTGCGCAGTCGATTAATTTGAAGGTGGAGAACGAAGCTATTGAGCAAGTGCTTAGGCTGATAGAACAACAGACGAGTTATCGTTTCTTTTTCAGCAATGATTGTTTTGATGCAGATGAGCGGATTACTTTTTCGGTCACTGAGGGGGAATTGGAGCATGTGTTGAATGATTTGCTGGATGAGCGGTATGGCTATGAAATCATGGGTAATTTGATTGTGATTTCATTAAATCCGGCTTTGCCCCAAAGCCAAAAAGTGGAAATCAAAGGGCATGTGAAAGATAATGCCGGTCAGCCTCTGCCCGGTGCCACCGTGCAAATCAAGGGCACGACCGTCGGAGTGGCAACCGATATCGACGGGAATTTCACCTTTGCAGCGCAATTGCCTGCCGACCAGAAATCGGTGGTGTTGAGTTTGTCTTTTGTCGGTTACAAATCTAAGGAAGTCACGATACATCTTCCCCAAAAACAACCGATATCGATTGTATTGGAGGATGAGAGCGTAGAAATGGAGAGCGTGGTGGTGACAGGTTACCAGAAAATTGACCGGAAAATGTTTACCGGTTCTGCTTCAGTGATGAAAGCAGAGGGCAATCTTTTGCAGGGTGTGCCGGATGTTACAAGTTCGTTGCAAGGGCAGATAGCCGGTGTTTCTGTCAATAATGTGTCCAGCACTTTTGGTGCGGCTCCGCAAGTGACTATCCGCGGTAATTCTTCTATTCATGGAGATAACAAACCGCTGTGGGTTGTTGACGGCGTGGTGTTGGAAGATTTGATTAATGTAAGTTCGGATGACCTGACTTCCGGTAACTTGTCCACTTTGTTGAGTTCCGGAGTAGCCGGATTGAATCCGGATGATATTGAGTCTTTCCAAGTGTTGAAGGATGTGTCTGCCACTTCTCTGTATGGAGCGCAGGCGATGAACGGTGTGATTGTGATTACTACGAAGTCCGGACGGAAAGGGGCTGTTTCTGTCAATTATGCCGGGACAGTGTCTATCCGCCAGCGTCCTAATTACGGGGATTTCAATATCATGAATTCTGTGGATGAAATGTCTGTGTACAAAGAATTGGTGCGGAAAGGTTGGGTGGATATGACTTCAACTGCCAAAGCCCGGAATTATGGGGTGTTGGGCAAGATGTATGATTTGTTGGCACAGAAAGAATTGACTTGGGACAAGAATGGTTTGTACAATGAGGCTTTTTTGGAAAAATATGCCAATGCCAATACGGACTGGTTTGATATATTGTTCCGGAATTCAGTTACTCAGCAGCATTCATTGAGCATCACCGGCGGTGGCGAGAAGAGCCGTTTTTATGCCTCATTTTCTTATTACCATGATAATGGAACAACGATTGCAGACAAGGTAGACCGCTATACATTCTCATTGAAAGGCGATATTGATATTTCTCCGAAAGTGAATATTGGTTTGAAATTGTCTGCCAATGTCAGAGACCAGAAAGTGCCGGGAACGAAAAACAGAAGTTTTGACCCGACAACCGGGGCATTCAGCCGTGATTTTGACATCAACCCATTCAGCTATGCTTTGAATACGGCACGCAGTATGCGGGCATACGATGATAATGGCGATTTGGAATATTTCCGGAGCGATTTTGCCCCTTTCAATATTGTTTATGAGTTGGGACATAATTATGTGGACATGAGCGTGACGGATGTGTCGGCACAGGCAGATTTGAAATATACTCCTATCAAAGGCTTGTCTTTGGGAGCTACGTTCTCTATGCGGCGCGCAACGACGTTGCAAGAGCATAAAATACATGAGACCTCCAATCAGGCAGAGGCTTACCGGGCTTCTTCGACGGAGGCTATTACAACTGCCAACGGCTTGTTGTTTGCCGACCCGTTGATGCCAGGCTCTAATCCCTATACGATTTTACCGGAAGGCGGATTCTATAATACAGATGAAAATACTTTGCGGCATTTGTATGCGAAGTTTCAAGGAGAATACGGGACGACGCTGGCTGACGAGCATTCCATTAATGCATTGGTGGGTTTTGAAATCAATTCCACTGACCGGCAAAACCGATGGAATGACGGCTGGGGGTATGTTTATGACAAAGGCGGAGTTGTTGTGATGCACGATAATTTAAGCCGTTATTTAAATACGAAAGGAGACATTTTGTTTGGTTATACGGAGTTGTTTGACCGCAGAATTTCTGCCTTTACGAATGTGGCTTATTCTTTCCGTGGCAAGTATGTATTTAATGCCGGTTTCCGGTATGACGGTTCCAACCAGTTGGGCGCAGACCGGCAAGCCCGCTATTTGCCTTCTTGGAATGTGAGCGGCGCATGGAATATGACGGAGGAAAATTTCTTGTATGGAGTGGATTGGCTAACTACTTTGCGTCCCAAAGCTTCATACGGTTATAACGGCATCATGGGACCTGCCACTTCTTCCGCCTTGATGATTTATGCAAAGCAGACATTGCGCCCGGATCATAATGAGACAGGAAACTATATCGAATCGTTGGCAAACAAGGAATTGACTTGGGAAAAGATGTATGAGTTGAATGTGGGGTTGGAGTATGGTTTCTTGCAGAATCGAATTGCCGGTGAATTTGCTTTTTACAGAAGAAAATCCGTTGATTTGATTGACTTGGTTTATACTTCAGGCATTGGAGGTTCCCGCATTAAAATTGGCAATATCGGTGACATGAAAGCTCATGGATTTGAGTTTTCTCTGAACACGATTAATATTCAGACAGATCGTTTTAAATGGACAACCAATTTCAATATCAACTATCATAAGAGCGAGATTACTAAATTGGAGCAATCTGCTCAAATTGCTGATGCTGTTTCTAATTTGGGCGCGGGCATTTTGCATTATCCTCAGAGTGCTTTGTTCTCCATCCGTTTTGCCGGTTTGAATGGGGATGGCGTGCCCATGTTCTACGATCAGAATGACAATATCATTTATGATTTGGACATGCAATCGCGTGATGATCTGGACAAGATTTTGAAATACGAGGGTCCGTTAGAACCTAAAGTGTACGGAGGTTTTTCCAATAACTTTATCTTCCATGGTTTTAATTTGGGAATCAATTTTGTATACAAAGTGGGCAATGTGATTCGTTTGGATGACGCTTTTGCTTCTTCTTACACTGATTACCGCTCTTTCCCTAAAGAATTGAAGAATCGATGGATTTTGCCGGGAGATGAAAACAAGACGACCATTCCTGCCATTCTGGATCGGCGGACTTACCAGAAGTACAGCAGTGTGACACCTTATGAAATGTATAACAAGTCAACGGAACGGGTGGCAAAAGGTGATTTTGTCCGTTTGAAGGATATTTCTTTGAGCTATTCTTTCCCGTCCCAGATGTTGAAAAAGACGATGTTTATCAAGAGTGCTTCGCTTGGTTTCCAAGCAACGAATGTATGGCTGTTGTATTCGGACAAAAAGTTGAACGGAGTGGATCCTGAATTCTATTTTTCCGGCGGTGTATCGCTTCCGGTATCCAGAATGTTTTCTTTTTCTTTGAATATAGGATTTTAAACGATGATGAAAGTAAAAAACATGAATATGAAAAATGTATATGTAATATTAATGGCATTGGTTTTCGGACTGAGCAGTTGCGATTCTTTTTTGAGCAAAGAGCCGGATAACCGTTTGCGTCCGGATGATTTGATCCAAGTCCAGGCTTTGTTGGTAAACGCCTATCCGGAAGGAAGTTGGTATTTTGTGGAATGGATGACGGATAATGTGGGGAAAACGTTGAATAACATGATGCTTCAACACATGACGGAGATTTATACGTTCCAGAAGGTGCGTTCTAAATTCCAGGATACGCCCACTTATTATTGGACTTCGGCTTATCGTGCAGTTGCACATGCCAACCAAGCGTTGATTTCGTTGGAGGAGATTGAGTGTACAGATGCTGAACGCAAGGCATTGCAGGCTGAGGCTTATTTGTGCCGTTCATACGCGCATTTTATGTTGGTGAATTTGTTTGCGCCTCATTATGATGCGGCGACTGCGGCTTCGACGCCCGGTGTGCCATACGTGAAAGACATGGAAGATAAATTGATTGTGCAGTATGAGCGGGAATCCGTAGCTTCTGTTTATAAAAAAGCGGAGGAAGATTTGTTGGAAGGTATCCGTTTGAAATTGGAAAGTTCTGAGAATTATTCATCGGCTTTGAAATACCATTTCAGTTTGGAGGCTGCGTATGCATACGCGACACGTTTCTATTTGTTTATGGGGAACTATGACAAGGTGATAGAGTATGCGGATTTGGTTTTAGGTCAAGGTTATAATTCAAAGTATATTCGGGATTATACCAAAATCAATATGGGGCATCCAACAACCAATGCTTTGAATTTCTGTGCATACGACGAATCTTCCAATATCATGCTTGCCCGCAAGGAGGTTTTTGCAGATGCATTTTACCAAGTGGGGTATCGCATGACCTATGAGATTTTTGAGGACATTTATTTCCGAGCAGAAGATGATGTGCGTTGCTTGCAATTGTGGGTAGGTAATGAAACCCGTACTTCTTTCTATGTTTCGAAATTTTATTCTGCATTGGAAGACGAATCATACGCATACGAAATCATGCCGTTGCTTCGGGGAGAGGAAGTTTTCTTGAACCGTCTGGAGGCATTGGTTCAAAACGATGCTTTGACTGAAGCAGAAGAACAATTGCGGCAATTTGTGGAGAACCGTTATAGCGGTTCAGACCAGAGCAGTTTCTCTTATGATTATTATAAGTCAGAGTATCAAACCATGTTGGCTCCTGATTTGTCAGAGAAAGATTTGTTGATGAAAATGATCCTTGATGAACGCCGCAGGGAATTTGTTCAGGAGGGGTTAAGGTGGTTTGACATGAAGCGTTTTAATCTTTTCCCCATTACGCATGAAGATATTAATGGGAATGTTTACACGCTGACACTGGATAAAGCTGCCTTGGAAATACCGGATGAGGCGATTATCAATGGGCTTGAACCCAATTACAAAGAAGATGTTACTAATATTAATTTATAAACGGGAGATATGAAGAACATATTGTTTTTATTACTGTTTGGTTTGCTGTTGTCTTGCAGCAATGAGGACATTACACCTTATCAGCGTGAACCTGAGGTGGAATTGACCGATGAGGTTGACAAGTGGCTTTATGAAAATTTGCAACAGCCATATAATTGCGTGGTGCGTTGGAAATGGGATGACAACTATGTGTCTATCAATTATTACGTAACGCCTCCCCGTAAAGACATCATGATTCCTGTGGGAGAAATGATTAAGACTTTTTGGGTGGAGCCGTTTATTGAAGCCGGAGGAGAAGATTTTATCATAGAGCATTTCCCGCCGGAGATTGTATGCGTCGGTTCTCCATTGTATAATTCGGACGGAACAATTACTGCCGGTTATGCGGATTCCGGTGTCCGGATCACTTTGACAGAATTGAATAATTATGATTTGCATGATGAAAGTTGGGTGCTCTCTCAATTGCAGACCATCCATCATGAGTTCACTCATATTGTTCATCAACGGCATGGCTTGCCAGAAGGCTGGGAGGTGCTTAGCGAGGAATTTTATACCGGCAACTCTTGGATTAACTTGGAGGAAGATGAAGCTATCGCCCGTGGCATGGTATCTAATTATGCCACATCAAGCAAATATGAGGATTTTGCAGATTTTGTCGGCATATTTTTGACTACGGATGAGACAACTTTCACATCAAAGTATCTGACATTGATGGATGAGACATCTTCGGATTACGATGGCTTGAATGCAGGCAGGGAAATTTTGCTCACCAAATATGATTTGATGATAAACTATTATAAGTCTAATTTTGGAATAGACATCGTGGAATTGCGGGATATTATTTTGCAACGGATGGAGGATAACATAAATTAAAGCAGGAAGTTATGATTAAAAGATTTGTATTGTTATGGGCTGTGGCAGTTTCGTGCTTGTTAGCCTGTGAAGATAATGAACCGGAATATCTTTTTGACGAATCTCCGGAAACGCGCATTGCGCAAAAAATCAATGAGTATTCAGATGTGTTGACTGCCCCGGAAAATGGCTGGATTGGTTATTATACTTCTGTCAATAATGTAGGTGGATTTGCTGTATTGTTGAAATTTGGAGAGGATGGGAATGTGACAATCAAGAACGAAGCAGTGGGATTTGCCAATATTGCCGAGAAAGAGGAAACTGTGCCTTGGCGAGTTGGTGTGACACAGCATCCGGAACTGGTATTTGAATCGGCTTGTATTTTTACTGAATGGCATGGCATTGCTTTTGAGACTGCTTCGGGCTATAGCATGGGTGGCGGAGAGTTCCAATTTGTATTGGAGTCGGTGACAGACGACCAAATTATCCTGCGCAGCAAGACCGACCAAACGGATATCACTTATTTGTATTTGCGGAGGGCTGAGAGCACGGATTGGGATTTCCGAGGCATGAGTGATTTGTCAGAGAATTTGATTAATCTGGAAACGAAGTCTATCGTAGTAAACCACAAATTGGTCGGTGACGGATTGGAAAAATTTGTTGAGTTTAGCGGTCGCGAGCGTTATTTGGTGGTAGAGGGGGAACTGGGCGAAGCAGCATTGTACCGTTATGCCATCAGCCGTACCCGCCTGATTATGTTGGATACGATTCCTTGGGGCGATAAGATGATTACGGAAATGGAGTATGATGCACAAGCGCGGACGATAAAAGCGGCTAATGGTCTTGCCGTCCAAATGGAAACAGATGCCGAGGCAGAAAAGAACCCAACTTACCTTAGCCCGCAATTTTTGCCGGAATTGACTACAACCAATCCTGAGGTTTTGACCGGTCCGTCATGGATTTGGGTTGGCAATCCGGAATTGGCAAAAGTGGAGAGCCTTGAAGTAATGATCAAGAATTATGATGATTTTTATGGTTTGGAATTTTTGCCAAATTTGAAATCCCTGACAATTATGGGCATTTTAGCAACAGATTCAAAGATTGATGTATCTAAAAATAAGAAGTTGAAACGTTTGACTGTGATGATTAATCCTTTGCTAACTCACATTACTTTAGGTAATTTGGAAGAATTGGAGGAGGTTATCTTGACTTCCAATCCCATGATGAAAGAAATAGATTTGCGGTCGTGCTGTAAGAATCTGAAGGATTTTCGTGCGCACATGTGCCATCCGACCGATTTTAGCGTGAATGTAAGCGGAGCTAAGAATTTGACTTATTTTGCCGCACAGCAGAATGGATGGACAAGTTTGGATATTACCGGCTGTACGGCATTGGAGAAATTGTTGATTAACTCGGATTCGGAAGATGATGCGAGTGTAGATGATACGTCTACCAGTACATTGGAGGATATCATCGGTCTGGACGCTTCTGTACAGAAACGATTGACAGAATTGTTCATTCCGACATCGGCAGTGAATGGGGATAATATCAAGAAGTTCTATCAAGATTGCAAAGCGGAAGGACGCAATTTGCTGATGATGCACGGTCACTCTTTGATTAAGCCGGAAACAGATCCAGATAATATGTATAATGACAATACTTACGACCATGAATAAATTATTTAATACCTTAGTAATATTTTTGTTTGCATGCTATATATTGGCTTGCAATGAGGAAGAAACTTATACGCCTGTTTATCAGGTCGCAGTAGACAAAACAAACTTGACTTTTGATTTTGGTGGCGGGGACGAGGTCATCCAACTTGAAACAGATACTGATTGGGAAATCAGTGCTGCGGGATGGCTTACCGTCTCTCCGCAAGCAGGGGAAGCAGGAAAAACAGCCGTGACTATCACGGCTCCTGCCAACTCTTTGAAGGAGGAACGCGAAATGACT
>CALUKF010000036.1 GCA_944321145.1 uncultured Odoribacter sp.
GTGTGCGACGGCGTGGTGTGCTTTTGCGGCGGGCCCGAGGCTGTATGCGATGCGGCTTTCGAAGATGCCTTCATTGCCCATTGCGGGTGGACACCCCTTGCCGCCCGCCCCTACGCCGTGGCAGCAGACCCGGCACTGGTCGCCCTGCTGGACGACGGGCTGCACACCGTGCGGGGCACCACGCTGACCGCCGTGGGATTCTACGCCCCGCAGGGACGGATGTTGCGCCTGCCGCTTGCCATGCCGGGCATCAACGAACGGATAGCCTCCTTCCGCTACGAGGGGCACCGGGTGGTGAATTACGAAATGGAGGGAGCTGCCATCACGGGGCTGTGCAACCTGATGGGACACCACGCCACCACCATTTGCCTGATTATTGCCAACCGGGCTACGGGCGATGCGCTGGCAGACTACCATGAAGCCATGGAACAATTGGTCGTACATGTCCTCGCGAGCCTGACCCAACCGCTTAAAAACTCGGATAAATAAATTAATAAGTAATACCTATGATTCAAAGAATTCAATCCATTTTCCTCTTATGTACCGCCGTGGTGGCAGTACTGATGTTTTTTATGCCGGTGGCAACCATCCTGGTGCCGGGCGAAGGCATGTATGATTTTTATACGACCAAACTGGTGCTGACAGGCGAACAACCGGAAGTGATTATGCACAACTGGTCGTCCTTGATACTGAATGCCTTGATTGCACTCCTTGCCCTTCTCACCATCTTTGTGCGCAAACCGAAAGCCAAAAGCATGCGTCCCTCGCTCTTATTGAAACTGCGGTGGTGTGCTGTCAATATCGTGCTCCAATTGGGCATGGTTGCCCTGATGTGGATACAGGTACACCAGGCTGCCAAAGCGGTCAACGCCGAGTGGAATGCCAACATCAGCTTCGTGTTCCCGGTGGTGGGCGTCATCTTCACGTGGCTTGCTGTCCGCTACATTTTCAAGGACATTGCCCTGCTGTCATCCTACGACCGCATCCGTTGAGGCGGCTTTTTTGAATGGAAAAACAAACATTTAATTTCAAAGTATATGCGTAAATTTTATCTGATTACCTTATTGTTGGCAGGCTTGGCAGTCATGAAATCCGAGGCTTGCACCAACTTCTTGTTGACCAAGGGAGCCACAACAGACGGCTCGACGATGATTACCTATTCTGCAGACTCGCATGTCCTCTACGGCGAACTCTACCACTGGGGAGCCGGCATCTGGAAAGAAGGGACGATGCTGGACATTTACGAATGGGACACCGGCAAGTACATGGGACAAATTCCCCAAGCCGCACAGACCTACAACGTGGTGGGCAACATGAACGAATTCCAGCTGGCAATCGGCGAAACCACTTACGGCGGCTTGGAAGCCCTGGCTACCCAAAGTGGCGCCATCATGGACTATGGCAGCCTGATTTATGTCACCCTGCAACGGGCAAAGACTGCCCGCGAAGCCATTGTCGTAATGACCGACCTCGTTGCTAAATACGGGTATGCCAGCAGCGGCGAATCCTTCTCCATCAGCGACCCGGACGAAGTGTGGATTCTGGAAATGATTGGCAAAGGCGAAGGCGAAAAAGGCGCCGTGTGGGTTGCCCGCCTCGTGCCGGACGGCTATGTGTGCGCCCATGCTAACCAGGCACGCATCACCACCTTCCCGCTGAAAGGCAAGGACGTGATTACTTCGGAGGAAATGGACAAAATCTACAATCCGGAGGTGACCACCGTGTATGCCAAGGACGTGATTTCCTTCGCCAAGGCAAAAGGTTTCTATCCCGAGAAAGCCAAAGACAGCGAATTCAGCTTCTCCGACACCTACAATCCCTTGAACTTCGGCGCAGCCCGCTCTTGCGAAATCCGCGTATGGGCATTCTTCAATGCTGTCAATTCCGACATGGCGCAATATTGGGACTATGCCAAAGGCAAAATCATCAAGGATGAGAAAAGATATGCCACCAACCGCATGCCGCTCTGGATTCTGCCCGACCGCAAAGTGGATGTACTGGAAGTCATGGACTTCATGCGCGACCACCTCGAAGGTACAGAACTGGACATGAGCAAAGACCCGGGGGCAGGACCTTACGAATGCCCGTACCGCTGGCGTCCGATGAGCTTTACCGTAGACGGCAAAGAATATGTGCATGAGCGCGCTACCGCTACCCAGCAGACCGGTTTCACGTTCGTGACCCAGAGCCGCAGCTGGTTGCCTGACGCCGTGGGCGGCATCATCTGGTTTGGCGTGGACGACGCTGCCAGCACCGTCTACTTCCCGATGTACACCTGCGCCACCCGCGTGCCCGAATCCTATGCCGAAGGCAATGGCAGCATGATGGAATTCACGACGGATGCAGCCTTCTGGGTATTCAACCAGGTGACCAACTTCGCCTACACCCGCTACAATGCCATCCACCCGGAAATCCGCGCCAAGCAGAAAGCCTTGGAGGAACAATACAAAACATTCGTGGCATTCAACGACAAGGCAGCTGCCGACATGTATGCACAGAACCCGGAAGGCACCGTGGCATACCTCACGGACTTCTCCTGCAACACAGGTGACCGCCTCGTAGAGGACTGGCGCAATTTCTACGGCTACCTGTTCTGCCGTTTCATGGACGGGAACATCAAGACCGCCGTGCCGGGACAAAAGAATCCCAAAGTGGAGCAACCCCAACTGCCCGAATGGTACTTGCGCAACATCATCGAGGCGGCTGGCGACAAATTGCAAGTGATGGAATAAAAGCCGATAAACAGCTTCTATCGGCAAATCGACATTATCAATTTGATTCTCCTGCAGATTGTCTGTATATTTGCGGGAGAATCAAAAACAATAACAAACAAATAGAATTCGATATGGCTACAGTAACATTAGGCGGAAATGCCGTTCACGTAGAAGGCAATTTCCCACAAGTAGGAGCACAGGCATCCGACTTCACTTTGGTAAAAAATGACTTGGGCGAACTCTCGCTCCATGATTTAAAAGGAAAAAAGATTGTGCTGAACATCTTCCCCAGCCTCGACACTGCCGTATGCGCGACTTCCGTGCGCAAATTCAACCAGCTGGCTGCCAAGATGGACAACACGGTGGTATTGGCAATCTCCAAAGACCTGCCCTTTGCCCAAGGACGCTTCTGCACAACAGAAGGCATTGAGAACGTGGAAGCCCTCTCGGCATTCCGCAACCACGACTTCGGTAAAGCCTACGGTGTCGCCCTGGCTGACGGACCGTTAGCCGGCTTGTTCGCCCGCGCCGTCATCGTCCTCGACGAGACCGGCAAAGTCGTTTACGGCGAACTCGTTCCGGAAATCACCACCGAACCCAACTACGACAAAGCCCTGCAAGCCCTCTAACCGGCTCGCAGGCTGCAAAGTATGAGGCTGTGCCATTCACATGGCACAGCTTATTCTAAAACCAAGATTGCAACTATCCACTTAAATCCTGACTATTATGAAAAACTGCATCGGAATCCTTTTCGTACTTTGCCTGCTCTGCTTTGGGAGCAAAGCCAAAGCAACCGGTCAAGCCGCTGAAATCATCATCATCGGACAAGACACTCTCGCCATGCTCGCATGCCCGCTGGGACAAGACAGCCTGCTCTCCGTCCAAGTAGAGGAACGGCTATCCAAGGAAAGCATGAGCACCGGATTATGGCGCGGATATATTGGATTTTGGCGTTTGGAAAACGGCAAACTCTATCTCGAAAAAATCACTGAGGAAATACCTGACAGCACGGGGAAATATACCCTTGAAGAGGTAGACATCCATGGCATCTTCGATGCCTACAAAGAAAATGGGCGCATCCTTGCCGGCTGGTTTAGCGGCGACATCCGCGTGGTCCAAGGCAAACAAGTGTATTACAACCACATGGGTTTTGACCGCCACTACACAGCCGAAACCATTTATACCTTGAAAAAAGGCATCGTGAAAAAGCAAAAAGACATCCGCAACAGCCTACGCGAAGCCACCAACAGCACTTCCACCCTGCGCATGATTTTCAACGGCAACGGAATGAAATGGGACAAGGACTCCAGCCTAAGCATTAAAGTCTATCCCCAAGCAGACGGGAGTTTAGGACGGCTAGAAGTTTCCAATCGTATTTCCAAACCTGTTCCGGAAGAACGCAAAGCCGCTATACAGAAGCGCATGGAGAAAAAAGAACCCGGCTCCAAAGCCCGTTTGCACCTCTTAGCCAAAATGTATAAATCGAAAACAATCCGGTATGGGAAACGCCATCCGTACACCCGGGAAGTCCGAGCCTGCCTCCAATTGATGGACGGTTGGAAAGTGCTGACTTTGGACGGGGAAATACAACCGATCTATTTATCAGCCAACTGGAAGAAAAGGTTTTGCCCATGGAAACAGAATTATTTCGATGACAAGGACTATCCTGCCGATTGGGCAGAAATAGAAGGCAAGCCCTACCGTATGGATGCTTACCCCCTACAGCAGGCACCGGACTTAATTACCCACCTGCGCACCCACCTCAAAGGGGCATTCACCAAACAACACCCGCGCGGCTACGAAGCCCGTTGGAAGATTTCCGACAACCAATTGTGGCTGACTGAAATCCGAAACTCCCAAACCGGAGAGTTCATCCCGCTGTCCGTCCTCAACCCCAGCAATGCAGGAGAACCGATAGCAGCCACTTGGTTTACCGGGAACATTGAATTGGCTGCCGGCAAACCCTTAGGAGAATACTACCCCTATGCAGACACAGAGGAATACGAAATCCTGTGCCAGGTGGAGCAAGGACGAGTCGTGCAGCAGAAAATCTACCGCAATTACATCCAACCAGGCAATGCAGATGAATACAACCGCTTTATCGAAGAAATCCGTGCACACGACTGGAACAGCTACCCGGAACTGCAAGGACGTTCTCTGCACGGCAACCTGACTGTCTATCCCCGCACTGACGGCAGCGCGGATAGCATTGCCCAAATAGAACTCTTTGTCAACGGAGACCACCAAACGGAACGCTACCATCGGGCAATAAACGCCCCCGACGACCAGTGGATTCAAATTGTCCGCCAAGCCGCCGAGAAAGTCACCTGCTGGGAAGTACGTTTCATCAAAGGACGGATAGAATCTCTACCTATCACCTTCTACATCAAGGATGCCAAACCTCAAAAAGAAAAACTGCCGGAAGGCATCATTGAAATCGACTTGAACGAACTCCGTGGCAACATTGTCATCGGCGACTGAACCCATGAACATCCACAAGTCTGCACCTTAGCTGTGGATTCGCTCTGTCCCCTCCGTTTCCACCACACACCTGCGCAACTCTCCTAACGTCCGCCGACGTGGAGAGTATGACGCGGAAACGGTAGGAATATGTGAGATAGCAAGCGAATCCCCGGCTTTGCCCCTGCCACGGACAAAGGGTTCACGGCAAGTATTCCGGCTGGATGTTTTTCATGGCAGCGAAGAGGTTGGAGCGGACGTGGGGGGAGAGCTGTTCCATGCGGCTGAGGAGGTCGGCAACGGCGTGGCGGTGGGTTGCCTGCTCGTAAGGGCAGTTCTTTTTTTGTTTGCGGAAACCGCGGAAGTCGGCATATTGCCGGGTCTCTTCGTTGGAAAGGTAAATGAAGGGACGTATGAGGGTGAAGCTCCCGCCGAACATGGAGAGTTTCGGGGGCATGCTCGCGATGGTGCCGTTGAACATCATGCTCATCAGGAGGCTTTCCACGGCATCGTCGCGGTGGTGGGCAAGCGCCAGTTTGCAGCAACCTTCTTCCTTGGCGATTTCAAAAAGTGCTTTCCGGCGGTGCCAGGCACAAACGAAACAAGCGGGTTTGCCCGAACCGTCGCGCACATCCGAACGGATGGTGCGGCTAACAAAACGGACACCCAAACGGGCACAAAAGTCCCCCAGATAAGCAGCATCCACTTCGTAAGCCACGTTCTCAACGGCAATATGGGCAGCCACCACGGTGTAATCCTGCTTCGGGTCACGCTCCCGAAGGGCAAGCACCTCCAGGAGCGCAAGGGAATCTTTGCCGCCGGACACCCCGACGAGGATTTTGTCTCCGGGAGCTATCAGCCCGTAATCGTATATCGCCTTCCCTGCCTTGCGGAAAAAGGCACGCATAAACAGCTTTTCCTGCTTTTTCTTCTCCGCAGGCGATGAACCGGATATAAAAATATCGTCTGCCATGGGAGGGATTACCGGCACAACCAATCAATGTATTTCTGGATGGCATGGGTACAAACCGGACAGAAGCGGTCGGTCGTAAACTCGCGCATCAGGCAGGTCTGGAAAGGACGGTAAACCCCTTTGCTCATGTAACCTCCTCCCTCGAACGCCCCCACGGTGTTGCGGTATTCTTCGGTCTCCGGGGTCGGAATCGGAGTGCCGGGCTGAATCATTTTCTTCCAATCCTTTTTGTCCAAATCCTTTAGGGTAGTGATGTTCTCCTCCCAAAGCTCGGCATTGCCCCCATACATGTCATCATAGGAAGTAGTGCCCTCGTACTCATCCGCCAAGCCCATCAGCAAGTGGCTGAATTCGTGGACATAGATTTTGCCTGTCGCGCTCGGATGATGGGCAGCACTGATGCCATAGAAATTGTAGATACCCCCGCCGCCGTACTTTTGGGTATTGGAAATCACGTAAATATATTCATACGGCACATGGGCGGCGATATCGCGCAAGCCCTGGAAATCCTCGACCATCTGGTAACGCTCGGAACCAAATGTGTAGAATTGCGCTTTTGCCACCGTGTTCCGCCACACATGCTCACCGGGCAAGGTCACGCCTGAATTTTCAGAAGGCGCCCAGACGGCACGCACATTAAAACGGGGCGCCAAGGATTTATACGGCTCAAAAGCAAAGAATTCCTGCACGAATTTCCGGCAGTCTGCCACAAAAGTCTCTTTCTCATCGGCGGCATAGCCTTCCGGCAGCAATACCACATCCACCCGCTGCTCGGCATTGCCATTGTACATCACTTCAAAGGTCTCATAACGAGGCGAAAAAGGACGGATGAACAGAGACTGCGGGTCGATTTCCTGCTCGAACTTCTTCTCGAACACGCCTTTTTTGTTGCGGGAATAAATTTCCAGCCGCACCGGATTTTTCGGGAAGGGGAATACGACCGATTCCGGCATCGCCTTGCGGACGTGCGCAGCCTCCTCCGTCATTTGCCACTCGTTGAAGAGGGTATTGAAACTACGGGAATAGATTTCCTTGCCGCTGGCAATGTCAATGATTTTAAACAACTGCACGCCGTAGCCCGTATCGTCCACGAGGGTGGTTTTCGAACCAGCCCAATAAGGTTCGGACTTCAGTTCGTCGAAATAATACTCTTCCGTCCGGCTGTCGCCGCAATGGTAGTAATCGAAACGCAAGGTTTTGTCCAAGAAATATTGGCTGAATTGGGCAGTTGCGGGCTTTGCCGGCAGCAACCCTGCCAAAAGGAATAATGCTAACAGGTATTTCATGACGTATGCTTTTTTTGTATTAGAAATGTCTATCATACCAAGAGTCCTTCTTCGTCAACTTCAAGTCGCGCAACATGCTCGACCGCACATTGATTTGGAAATTGTAGGACTGGTGGGTACCGAACGGGATACAGGAGAAGGTCATCTCCCAACAATGGAGGTCGCGCGTCAGGTTAAAACTCGTAGACGTGACTTCCTTCTGCTGGAAGTCGTACCCCGAACTGAAGCTAAACTTCCATTTGGGCGTCAGCGAGAGGTTTCCATTGACACGCAACATCTGCGAAATGGTATTGCGGCTGATGGGCTTGGTCGCCCCCGGCTCCGTATTGGCGGAATAGCTCTTGGAATAGCTGAATGTATAATCCAAGCTGATGCTCCAAGGCACCTCGAAATCCCAATAATCATCGTATCGCCCGCCGAGAATCTCGTTTTTCTCCTCCTTCTTTTTGCCATTGTCGGACGAGAACTGGACACCTGTGGAGGCAGACACCCGGGTCAGGCGCCCGATGCCGCCATTGTATTTGTTGATGCGCTGCCCTTGGGCATTGATAGCGTAAGGGTCAAGCGTTCCCGAAAGGTTGATATTCACCTTGTTGTTGAATATCTTGGTTCGGGCGGACAGGGATATGTTCGACCAGTTCATGGAATCGGCAAATATATTATAAGAGGTAGAGATGCTGAAACTCTCCAAGAGTTTCACTTTCTTGAACTCCTCCGTCCCGGTGGAGTCCGCATCGTTTCGGACTTTCATTTCCACATTGTTGCCAATGCTCAAGTTCACCGAGCCGCTTTGCTCCGCTCGCTCGGCACTGGTGGGCGTGCCGTAGACCTTGCCTTCAAAAATGGAATAGCGTTGCTCCTTGCCGTTCCGGTCAATGTAGGTCTTGTAATATTTATCGGGATTTACGCCAAAGTTCGGCACATACGAAACCGAAATGCTCGGCGAAACCACATGCCGGATGGCATGAATCCGCTTATGCGGGCGGAACTGGTACATACCGTAAATCGTCGGGGAATACGAAAGGCTCAAACTCGTGGAATAGTCATGGGCATAGTGCAAGCCATAGATGGTATCCACCGGGTTGTAGCCATAGCCCGACATGGTAGAATCCGCCACCCAGTCGCCCCGCCGGATGGAACTGAGGTATGCCACCCCTTCGTAATTAATTGAGGGGGTCAGGGATAAATCTTTCGCAATGTTCAGGCTGAGGCTGAGGGGGATGGAATGCCGGAAGCCGTTGTTCCAGTCTTTGGAAATGTGGGGCAGGGCATCCATCAGGAGGTATTCCTTGGTCTGGAGCGTATTTTTCACTTCAGCAGAATAAGTAATGCCAATGTTCTCGTACCATTTCATTTTCCCGGCACGCTCCTTCTTGCGGAAAGGATAGACTTGTGACATCCGGAAATTGAGGTTCGGGAAAGAGAGCGAAATCGTGGTGTCCGTGCTGTTCTGGTTGTGGGTGAAACTGCCCGTAATGCTGAAAGGACGGTCTGGCCACTTCTTGCTCCACGAGATACTGGACTGCTTGCGCTGGTTGGCAATGTCGTAAATATTGGTCGTGTTCTGGTAGTAATTGTTGGAGGATGACGACATGTCCACCGAAGCAGAGAACGTGGTGTAAGGATTGGCTTTGGCATCCTGGGTATGCGACCAGCGTACTGACCAGTCTTTGGACTGCGCATAATCCTGCGTTCCTTTTTGTCCCGTGTGGTTACGGCTGATGCTGACATTGACATTCCCGCTGAATTTGTAGCGCTTGCGGTAAGTGGAAGTCAGGTTGGCTGCCCACGAGCCATTGGTGTAAATGGTGCCCGTCAATGCCATATCGATGTAATCGCTGATATACCAATAATATCCACCGTCACGCAGATTGAACCCACGCATCCGCTCTTCGCCATAAGTCGGAATCAGCACTCCGGAAGTCCCTTTCTTTGTGATGGGGAAAAAGCCAAAGGGTATCGCCAAAGGCAAAGGCACGTCCTCCAAATAAATATTGGCAAAGCCGGAGACCACTTTCTTGTCCTTAATCAACTTGGCTTTGCTCATTCGGATGTAGAAGTGGGGATGCTCGTGGTTGTCACAAGTCGTGTAAAGCCCGTCGCGCAAGTTGAAAATGGATTCGTCCATCTTCTTCGTCAGGCGGGCTTGCACATATCCCTCCCCTTGTTGGGTGATGACATTCTTGATATACCCTTTCTCTGTCTTGAAGTTATACTTCATGCTGACGCTCTCGTATTCCTGCCCGCTGTCCTTGAATATCGGTTTGCCGGACAACCCTCCCACGGAGTCCACCATGCCGGTTGCAAAGATAATGTTGGTCGCCATATTCATGGCAATGGAGTCGGCTGTCAATTCCGTATTAATATACTTCACATACCCCTCCTTATATAAGAACATCTCTTTTGTCGGCACAGACAACTTAATGGAATCTTTCGCCGTATAGGTCACCACGTCATTAAACAAAGGCGGCGGCACGGAATCTTGCTGCAGCGAATCTTGGGAGACAACGGCGCCCGTAGAGTCCATTGCCACGCTATCCCGGCTCAAAAACGTGGAATCCCGTCCCACAGAAGGCGCAAGCGTATCCCGCCGGGAAGGTTCCCCCTCCGGCTTTCCGGCAGCCAGGGAATCCCGCTTTTCCTCTTTGATTTCCACAGGCGCAGGGAGCGTGTCCTGAGGCACACGCACCTCTTCCTGAGGAGATTGCGCCAAGGTATCCCCCCTCTCTTCTGTCCCGGCGACAACCGCTTCGCTTTGCCCTACACGCGAGGCCACTGAGCAGGCTGCCATTCCTAAAATGACAGAAAATGTAATAAAATGGACTATGTATGCTCTAATTCGCAATTTATTATACTATTTTTGTGATGCAAAAATCGCATCCCGTTTAACGGATTCGGTGTGCAAATGTAAGAAATAAACTTTTAAATGCGATGATAAATAGATATGGAATTACAGGAATCTTGTCGATATTCTTATTGATGGGCTTCGTGCATCCATCCGCCGGGCAGGCAGATTTGGGCAAAATCAAGTGTATCTGCATTGACGCCGGGCACGGCGGCAAAGACCCCGGTGCCATTGGCTCAAAGGGATACGAGAAAAATGTGGTCTTGGCAGTCGCCCTGAAAGTGGGCAAATTAATCGAAAACGCCTACCCGGACATCAAAGTGATTTACATCCGCAAAAAGGATGTGTTCGTCGAATTGCGCGACCGCACCCGCATTGCCAACGACAACAAGGCGGACTTGTTCATCTCCATCCATGCCAATTCGCTGGACGTGAAATCACGCCCCAGCAACCGGAACATCAAAGGGGCGGAAACTTTCGTCCTCGGCACGAACAGTTCGGAGCACAACCTGAAAGTCGCCATGAAGGAAAACTCCGTTATCCACTACGAGGACGACTATTCCGTGAAATATGCCGGCTTCGACCCCTCGCGGGCGGAATCCTACATCTTATTTAATATGATACGGAACCTGCATTTGGAAAACAGTGTCAACCTTGCTTCCATGATTCAAGAGGAATTGGTGAGCACCGCAAAGATGGCAGACCGCGAAGTGCGGCAATCCCCCCTGTGGGTGCTGAAAGATGTTGCCATGCCCTCGACTTTAGTCGAGATTGGGTACATCACCAACGCGGAGGACGAACGGCGCATGACATCTGCCAGCGGGCAAGACCAGATAGCCAAAGCCATCTTCAGGGGATTCCAAAAATATAAAAACAAAGTCGAGCAGAACATCGTTGCCCCCATTGGCGTAGGGACACCGGCAGGGAGCACCCCTTCAAGTTCCGCCACGACAGGCAGCCAACGCCCGGTCTATGCCATCCAAGTGGCATCCGCCGTCACCCCCGAGCAAAACAGTGCCCGCCTGTGCAAAGGCGAGAAAGTCAACGAACTGCACACCGGAGGACGCTACCGCTACTACGTCTGCCCGTCGGAAAACCTGGAGGAAGTCAAAGCCCGGCTGGGCAAAATCCGAAACATCGTGAAAGACTGCTTTGTCATTGCTATATATAAAGGTAATATCATTTCAGTGGCAGAAGCCCGCAAAATAGAACAAAAATAACAATTATGATGATACACATTAAACGAGAAGTAAAATTAGCCCTGACGGCCATTGCCGCCATTTTTATCCTCATTTGGGGAATCAGTTTTTTGAAAGCCAGAGCGCTGTTTGACCGGAACAATGTCTTTTACGGCATTTACGAACGGGTGGACGGGCTGAAAGTGTCCAGCAGCGTCATCTACCGCGGATACAGCGTAGGACAAGTCACCAACATCCAGTTTATCGGCGAACGATTCGACAGAGTGCTGGTGCAATTCACTGTGGGTAAAAACTTGGAAATCCCCACCAACACCATTGCCGCCATTGAGAGTGCCGACCTGATGGGCTCCAAAGCCATCAACCTGATTCCGGGCGACGCTCCGGAGCACGCCCAAACCGGCGACACCCTGCAAAGCCAGCTGTCCCTGGGACTGATGGACCAGTTGAACGAACAGTTGGAGCCATTGAAACAGAAAGCCGAGAACATCATGGTGTCGCTGGACACGGTGCTGCTCGCCCTGCAGGACATGTTCACCGAGAACGCCAGCGGCAGCATTCGCAGCTCATTGCAAAGCGTCGGGCGCACATTGGACAACGTCGAGGAAGCCAGCGGCACGCTGAACGAATTGCTCTCGCGGGAATCCGATCACATTTCCGAAATCATTGAGAACATCAACAGCCTGACCGCCAACCTGGAAAGCAACAACGAAAAGATTTCCCGCGGCATGGACAACATCGTAGACATCAGCGATTCCCTGCGGGCAGCCAATCTGGGAAACACCCTCCGCCACCTCGACGGCATACTCGCACAGACCGATTCCATCATGGCAAAAATCAACCACGGGCAAGGCACATTGGGAGGTGCCGTGAACGACGAGGAGCTATACTTCAACCTGGTTGCCATCAGTGAAAACCTGAACAAACTCCTGACGGAATTCCGCCAAGACCCCAAGCGCTTCATCAATCTCTCGGTTTTCGATTTCGGTTCGGGGAAAGCTGCCAACGAAAGCCATTACGGGATTGCCATTGCCGAAAGTTCCACCCCGCTCCCCGTAAATGCCGAGCCTTACTTGAGCTACCCCGAATTGAAGCAAATCCGCAAAAACGGCAAATACCTCTACCTGCTTTCAGCCCGCTCCACCTTGAAGCAAGCGAAGAAAGATTTGGAAAAAGTCAAGGAATCTTTCCCCGATGCCTACATTGTTAAAATAGACTAATCCACTAAAAAGAATCATTCTAAACAAGAATGCAGTTTCCCAAAAAACTATTTACATAATTCAATGCCCAAAATTGCAATTATGTAAATAGAAGCAGGGAAACAAACCTTTAATTCAAACGGCTTAGAGCGAATTTTACACCCTGCTCCGACCCCAAAAACGAGGCTTAAAATAAGCAACAATAAAACAACAAAACCTCTTTTGGAATAGAAGCAATAAATTAAATATCAGTACATTGCATTTAACACACTGATAAATAGGCTGAAAAACTTTTTGCGAATAACCAAGCGGAAAACCATTTTTTTTCTGAGTTTTTTTTGCCGAATTTAGCAGCGAAAATAAAATAGAAACCGCTCGGGGAAAAATCACCTGACTAATAATAAACTATGGAAAAAGGGTATCAAGAAATATGGGCAGAGTGCTTGGCACTGATTCAAGAGAAAGTCATTCCTGAAAAGTTCAAAACGCTTTTCGAACCCATTCGTGCAGTGAAGTTCGCAAACAACGTTTTGACCATCCAGGTGCCGACTGCGTATGTATACGAAAAACTGGAAGGCGATTACATCGACATCCTGCGCTTCGCCCTGCGCCACGTAATCGGTCCCAAAGCCAAACTGGAATACGCCGTCATCGTCGAGCGCACCAAAACAGAAGACCCTGTCACCCAAACCCTGTCCTCCGACAAAAAACCGAAGGACGGAGGCAACACCGTAGTTTTTAACCAGCCCAAAGACACCGAGGTGAAAAACCCCTTCGACCATGCCCCCCATCGGCTGCAAATCGATTCCAACCTGAATCCCTCCTACACGATGGAAAACTACATCGAAGGCAACTGCAACCGCCTTGCCCGCTCTGCCGGCATGGCAATCGCGCAACACCCCGGAGGCACCGCCTTCAACCCCTTCCTGATTTACGGAGGCTCCGGCTTGGGCAAAACCCACCTGGCGCAAGCCATCGGCTGGGAAGTCAAGCAATGCCACCCCGAAAAAATCGTCCTCTACGTCCCCACGCACCTCTTCCAAACCCAATTCACAGAAGCCGTGCGGCGGAACGAACTGAACAACTTCCTGCGCTTCTACTACCTCATCGACGTGCTCATCCTCGATGACATCCAAGAACTGGCAGGCAAAGAAGGCACGCAAAAAACATTCTTCCACATATTCAACCACCTCCACCAGTCCGGCAAACAGCTTGTCCTCACCTGCGACAAAGCCCCCGCCGAACTCGAAGGGCTGGAAGACCGCCTGCTCTCACGCTTCCGCTGGGGCTTGGCTGCCGAAGTCAAAATGCCGGACTTCGAGACCCGCAAAGAAATCGTCACCACCAAAGCCCGCAAAGAAGGCATCGACTTCTCGGACGAAGTCATCGACTACATCTGCCAAAACGTAGACAACAACATCCGGGAACTGGAAGGCGTCATGATTTCGCTCCTCGCCCAATCCACCTTCAACAAATGCGAGCTCACCCTCGACACCGTCCAAGGGCTCCTCGGCAAAATGGTCAAAAAACAATCCGAAGAACTCTCCTTGGAAAAAATACAACAAGTGGTCTGCGAACATTTCAACATCCCCGAAGAACTGCTGCAAGCCAAAACCCGCAAGCGCGAAGTCGTACAAGCCCGCCAGCTCGCCATGTACTTCAGCAAAAACCTCACAAAATACTCGCTGTCCTACATCGGCAACCAAATCGGCAAAAAAGACCACGCCACCGTGCTCTACGCCTGCAAAGCCATCTCCGACCTGATGGACACCGACCGCAAGTTCAAGCTCCAAGTAGAAGAAATCCAACGCAAACTCTACTGTGGAAACTGACACCTACAAAACCATCGCTGCCCCCTCCGAAGGACTATACAAAGAAAAAGGCAGCCGCTTCATCGCCTTCGCCTTCCCGGTGACGGACGAAGAAGAAATACGTGCCATCCTCGCCCGGCTCAAAGAAAAATACTACGATGCCCGGCACCACTGCTACGCCTGGCAACTGGGGGCTGAAAACCCCCGCTTCCGCGCAAACGACGACGGGGAACCCTCCTCCACCGCCGGCAAACCCATCCACGGGCAAATCCTCTCCAACGGGCTCACCGACATCCTCATCGTCGTCATCCGCTACTTCGGCGGCATCAAACTCGGCGTCCCCGGGCTCATCAACGCCTACCGCGAAGCCGCTGCCGATGCCCTCCGCCATGCCGACATCATCGAAAAGACCGTCGACCTCCGCATCCACATCCACTTCAGCTACTTCGCCATGAACGACGTCATGCGCATCATCAAAGAAGAAAACCCCGACATCCTCTCCCGCCGCTTCGAAATGGAATGCGACATGCTCCTCTCCATCCGCAAAAAAGACTACCCCTCCCTCCTTGCCCGCCTCGAACAAGTGGAATCCCTCACCTTCCCCGACACATCCCCAAACGGAAAAGATTTTTAGAAAAACCCTCCGATTATTTTTGCCTCCTTCCACATTTTTCATATCTTTGCACCCGCAAATCCGACAAACACACCAACGATTCAGTAGCTCAGCCGGTAGAGCACAACACTTTTAATGTTGGGGTCCTGGGTTCGAATCCCAGCTGGATCACGGAAACAACAACAAATCCTGCAAATCAACGACTTGCAGGATTTTCTTTTATACCCGTCCGGCGGTTTCCCATTGCGGATGCCGCAAGCAGGCGGCTCACTTCACGAAACGCACATAATCCGCCTTCCGGGGCTTCGGCGCAGGCGCATCCCCTGCCGGATAACCGAGAATACAATTCCCGATGCCCTCGTAATTCCCCTCAATGCCCCATTCCTTAAGCAACGCCTTCCCCTCCTCGCTGTCAAACACTTCCTTCGCACGGTGAATCCAGCAACTCCCCAATCCCACGGCATGCGCCGCATTCAGCAAATTGCCCATCACCAGCGCCCCGTCATAAAGGTACGTCGGCACCTCCCTGTCCGCCAGCACCACCAACACCACCGGCGCCCCGTAGAACGGGTCATTCTCCCCTCCCATCACGGCGGCATTCAGCTGCGACAAGCGGTCGCGCGTCGCCTTGTCCGTCACTGCCACAATAATCGGCGACTGCCTCCCCATCCCTGTCGGCGCATACGTCCCTGCCTCCGTCACCTGTTCAATCAATTTCATGTCAGGCATCTTGTCCTGATAAGCCCGGATTGCCCGGCGCGTCTTCAAATTTTCGAGTGCAACATTTTCATTCATAACATTTTCCTTTTGCGCATTGCCGCAGGATGCCATCATCCCCGCCACCAATGCAATGATTAAAATACCGTGTTTCATAATCTATATTTTTTAGTCTGTCCCCAAAGATACAATCCCTCCGCCTTTTTTGCAAGTCCCTGCCACGGATTTTTTCGCGCTTTTTTCCATCCTGCCGCGCCACGCCCCTCCCCGTCCCCCGCCCAAAACTCCCCCGGCAATCCCCAGGACATTTCCCCAAATCGCCCGATGGTTTTCCGGGGGCTATCTCCGGGAAAGGCAGGGGAAAGCCCTACTAAATCTTGTTCTTATGCTGTGCTTATTCTCATCTTACAGTTATATCATGGATAACAGCTGATATAAATAATTCATCTATCATTTGGAAATGTCAAATAAATTTTTGATATTCGCCCCGGAGTCTTCCCTTAGTTTCCCCGGAGATAGCTCTAAGGAAACTACCGGAGAAGGTGCGGGCGGTCGCCAGGCAGGACGAAGGACAGGCGGACGCAAAGCACGGGGGCGGGCAAGGCGAAGAGAAATATAAACATTTAAAATATAAATAGATATGGCGATTATTCATTCAACAGCGATTGGCGAGGCGCAAGGGCAGTTGGGGGATATGATTTTCTACAAGGTGGGCGGGCAGCTGCGTGTGCGCATGAAGCCCAGGCAGGTGAAGGACAAGAAAAGCCCGAAGCAATTGGCGCAACGCGCACGGGTCAGGGGCGTGGCAGATTTATATAGCATGCTCGACCCGCAGATTGTTGCCGACTGGAAGATGCTGACCGAGGGGACGACGATGAACGGGTATAACCTGTTTATGAGCCGGAATATCAAGAATATCGACGGCGAGGGGAAGGTCATTAAACGGGATGCCGTGTGCATCACGCAAGGGGATTTGGAGGTGCCGCAATGGGTGAGGATGGAGCCGGCGGAGGAGGGGAAGATGCTGATTACGTGGGATAAGTCGCACGGCGGGGATTCGGACGCTTATTATGACCGCCTGCAGATTGCGGTGCATTCGGAAATCGGCGGGGAGTATGAGGAGATTGTGGTGACGGACGAGAATGCCGCGTACAGGAAGGAGGGGCAGTACCTGTGGCAGCCGCCCGAGGTGCCGGGCGTGGCGTATGTGTACGGCTTTTTCCGGGGGAAGTATTACCAGAACGATGTGTCGGACAGCTTTTATCTGGGCGCCATCGGCGAGGAGGAAGCGCCGGAGGAGGAGGCTGCGGCAACGGAAAATCTGACGGATTAAAAAAGGAATGCGATGGAACAGGGAAAGGGTATGTATTGCTATAAGTATCCCCATCCGGCGGTGACGACGGACTGCGTGGTGTTCGGATGGGACGGGAAGAGGATGCATGTGCTGCTCGTGGAACGGGGACGGGAGCCCCACCGGAGGATGTGGGCATTGCCGGGCGGTTTCCTGGAGATGGGGGAAGACGGAGAGACGGGCGCGCGGCGGGAGTTGCAGGAGGAGACCGGGCTGGAGGTAAAGGAGATGAGGCAGTTCCATGCGTTCACGGAGCCGGGACGCGACCCGCGGGAACGGGTGGTAAGCATCGGCTATTATGCTTTCGTGCAGGTGCAGGAAGTGAAGGGGGCGGACGACGCGGCACGGGCAGCGTGGCATGATTTGGAAAAGCTGCCGGCATTGGCATTCGACCATACGCGCATTGTAAAGGAAGCACTGCAAGCTGCCCGGCGGCAGGCGTATTTTGAGCCGATGGGCATGGAGGCATTGAAGGAACCGTTTACAGGCGTGGAGTTGCTGAAGTTTTACGTGGCGCTGTTCGGGCAGCCGCTGACGAAAGGGAAAGTGGTAGGCGCATTGCTCCGGGCGGAAGCGATAGGGGTCACGCGCAGGGAAGGGAGCAACCGGCCGGGCAAGCGGGGGTTGTTGTACCATTTCGAGCGGGAAAAGTGCGAAGCCATTGGAAAGGAGAATCTTAAACCAATCTTTTAATATGGAAAAGAAATATACGCCGGAATATATCGAGACGCTGGCACCGAACGAGGTGTTTGTGTTCGGGAGCAACCTGCAGGGGTTTCATGGCGGCGGGGCTGCGGCAGCGGCTTTGCGGCATTTCGGAGCCGTGTGGGGACAGGGCGTCGGGCTGCAAGGGCAGAGTTATGCCATCCCGACGATGCAGGGCGGCGTGGAGACCATCCGCCCGTATGTAGAGGAGTTTATCCGCCTTGCCCGGGAGAGGCGAGACCTGACGTTTTATGTCACGCGCATCGGGTGCGGGATTGCAGGGTTCACGGACGAGGAAATCGCCCCCTTGTTCGCCGACACGCTGGGGGACGAGAATATCGTGCTGCCGAGGGAGTTTGTGGAGGCGCTACGGCAGGGCAATTGAAGCCCGGCGGCAAGAAAGGCGGCAGCGACAACGGGGAAGCCAGGCCGGCAAAAGGAAATCCGTAAAATGGGTTGAAGCATCTGTAATATGGATACAGCTTTTGGGCAAAAAGCCAGTTATTTTTTGCAGGAGTAAAAACATAAAAATGGCAGCCGTATGAAAAAAGCAGTATTTTTATTCCTGATTGTTTCAATCATCCAAATTCAAAATACTATGGCACAAGAAAAGAGTGCAAGAAGATGAACGATGAATGATTAATGATGAACGATTAACGAGAAGAGCCGGGCAGCTGCCCGGCTCTTGGTTTAGGACATGCGTCCTTTGTAATCTTCATAACCGAATTTCCGCACCAGACGGAAACCGGTATCTTCGTTCCAAATGCCGATGGATGGGTGGGTCACGCCGTTGAACATGGTGGTTTTCACCATCGTATAGTGAATCATGTCGCGAAAAACGATGCGGTCGCCCACCTGAGGCTCGCGCCCGCCGTCGAAAGCCCAGTCGTCGTAGTAATCCCCTGCGAGGCAACTGTTTCCGCCCATGCGCCAACGCTTCTCGCCTGCCTGCGGCTCATGCATCCCAAGAATGGCAGGCTTGTAGGGCATCTCCAAGCAATCCGGCATGTGGCAGGCAAAGGAGACGTTCAGCATCAGGGTGTTCACCCCGCCGTTGCACACCTTGTCCTCCACCGTGGCAATCAGGCAACCGGTGTCCCACGTGAATGCACTGCCCGGTTCCAAAATCACCCGCAAGTGCGGATAACAGGCACGGAAATTGCAGAGGATGCGAATCAATTCGTCCTCATCGTAATCCTTGTGGGTCATGAGGTGCCCGCCACCCATGTTCAGCCATTTGATTTGCGGAAAGAAATGCCCGAAACGCTCCTCCACAGCCTGCAGAGTGCCCCGCAAATCCTCCGGGCGCGACTCGCACAACGAATGGAAGTGCAGCCCCTCGATGCCCTCCGGCAAAGACGCCAGACCGGCTGCCGGGATGCCCAAACGCGAGGAAGGGCTGGCAGGATTGTACAAATCTGTCTCCACCGTGGAATATTCCGGATTCACCCGCAAACCGCACGAAACGCCTGCCCGGCGGGCACGCGCGCCAAAACGCTCGTATTGGCTCAAGGAATTGAAGGTGATGTGATTGCTGTAGCTCAAAAGCTCGTCGATTTCCCCTTCCGTATAAACAGGAGCGTATGTGTGCGCCGGACTGCCGTACTCCTCGAAAACAAGGCGGGCTTCCGCAAGGGAACTCGCCGTCGCCCCGTCCGAATGCTTCTGGAGCTCGGGGAAAATGTTCCACATGGCACAAGCTTTCAAGGCAACGATGATTTCCGCCCCCGTAGCCTTGCGTACTTTGTCGATGGTCTTCAGGTTATCCGCCAACAAGGTCTCGTGCAACACGTATGCAGGGGAGGGGATGCCGGAAACATCCCACTCCCCCAATATCTTGTCCTTGTCAATCATACTTCCAAATCAATGTCGAATTTCTCCACCCAAGGCAATCCCTGCTCGCCCAACTCTGCCAAGAACGGATCCGGATCGAACTGCTCCACGTTGTACACCCCTGCGCCTTTCCACAAGCCCCGCACAAACATCGCAGCCCCCAATGCGGCAGGAACGCCTGTCGTATAGCTGACAGCCTGCGTGCCCGTTTCCTTGTAAGCCGCCTCGTGGTCGCAATTGTTGTAGATATAATAAGTCCGCTCCTTGCCGTCTTTCAGCCCGCGGATGCGGCAACCGATGGACGTTTGCCCGTGGTAATTGCTGCCCAAGGACTTCGGGTCAGGCAACACGGCTTTCAGGAACTGGAGGGGCACAATCTTCACGCCGTTGTACTCCACCTCGTCAATACGCGCCATGCCGATGTCCTGAATCACACGCAAATGGGTCAGATATTCTTGCCCGAACGTCATCCAGAAACGCGCCCGCTTGATGGTCGGGAAGTTCTTCACGAGCGACTCCAATTCCTCGTGGTAAAGCAGGTAAGAATCCCGCTGCCCGATGTTCGGATAAGTCAGCATCTTGTGGATTTCCAGAGGACCGGTCTTCACCCATTGCCCATTCTCCCAATAACGTCCATTCTGCGTAATTTCGCGGATATTGATTTCCGGGTTGAAATTCGTGGCAAACGCCTTCCCGTGGTTCCCGGCGTTGCAGTCCACGATGTCCAAGTATTGGATTTCATCGAAATGGTGCTTTGCAGCGTATGCCGTGAAAATAGCAGAAACCCCCGGGTCAAAACCGCAGCCGAGAATGGCAGTCAATCCCTTCGCCTTAAAGCGGTCGTGGTAAGCCCATTGCCAGCTATATTCAAAATGTGCCTCGTCCTTCGGCTCATAATTCGCCGTATCCAGATAATTCACACCACACTCCAGGCAAGCATCCATAATGGTCAAATCCTGATAAGGGAGCGCCACATTGATGACAATATCCGGCTTAAACGAACGCATCAATTCCACCAACTCCTGCACGCTGTCGGCATCCACCCGGGCAGTCTGAATCCGGTTGCCGCCAATGGCAGCCGCAATCTCGTCGCACTTAGCCTTTGTGCGGCTTGCCAACATGATATCCGTAAAAACCTCATTTTTTGCAGCTTTATGCGCCACAACCGTGCCGACACCACCGGCACCAATAATCAAAAGTCGAGACATTACATTCAATTTTTAAGTTAATACTCTGTGAGCAAAGGTAAGAAAAGTATTTAAGAAATGGATGCCCATGCCGCAAAAAACAATTCCGAGCCCAAACATTCCAGAAAGGGGAATGCAAATTCCCATCCCGTCCTCCTCCCCCATTTCCGGAAAAATCCCCGGCGTTGCTTCACTCTACTACTTGCCAGCCGTCCAAGGTGCCAGTCTCGGAAGAGAAGTTGGCTCCGATACGGTAAAGTTTACGGGCATCTGCTTCGTATGGACGGGCGTAGCCTTTCTCTTCTATCTGTTTGAGGGCGGCTTCTGTCGTGCCATCTAATTTAAATTCAAAAATATAGACGTACTTATCGGTTTCGACGATGCAGTCTACCCGCCCTTGGCTTTGCTCTTTTTCGGTGTAGACCGTGTAAACGCTCATGAGGCGGAGGATGAGATAGAAAGTGTATTGGAAGTAGCGTTCGCGCTCTACCTCGTCGTTCTTGCGGCGCATGCTGTAAGGAATGCTGGCAAGGAAAGAAGTCAGCAGCTTGCGGAAGGTTTCCAAATCGCCCGCCTCCAAAGCGTCCGTCATGTCCATGACGCTGTTGTTAATGTCCGATTTGGGTTTCAAGTAATCGGAGGCAATGACTGTCAAGAACCCTTCTTTTACCTCATCATTCGGAAAATCCAACAGGAAAGTATTCCGCCGCATGTTGTAATCCTTGATGGTCAGGTAACCGCTCTGGTAAATCATCGGCAAAGGCATCTCCGCCGTCGCCTTGTAATCCACGAACATCTCTTCGCGGTAATAACGACCTGTCATTTCGTCCAAGTTCTCCCGCGTGCGGGCAAGCAAACGCACCAAATAGGTCGGCGTGCCGCTCTTGAACCAATAATCTGCCATCCGCATGGAATCGAAAACATTCAACAAACTAAAAGGATTATAAACATCCACCATCCGCGTGCTGAAATGGTAGCCGTCATAGCGCGACTTCAGCATTTCCTTTATTTCCGAAACATCACAACGATACTCTCCCGCCAATTCTGCAATAGACTCAACAAAATAATGCTCCAACTCCTTCTGCGTAATGCCGCAAAGCGTGTCATAACGCTTGTCCATGCTAATGTCTTTGGGTTGGTTGAAGCCGCTGAAAACGGTGATTTGCGAAAACTTCGTCACGCCGGTCAGCAACACGAATTGCAGGTCGGCATCCGCTGCCTTGAACACGGAATAAAATGCCCTCAACACCTCGCGGTTCCGCTCTTCCAGCGGTATCCGGTTGCCGTCCACCGTAGTCTCACGTCCGCTGTCCAGCACGTCCAGCATCGGCTTGTCGTATTCGTCAATCAGCACCACGCAGCGACGCCCCGTCTTTTCATGGGCGCATTTCAGCACGTAGGCAAAACGGTCACCCAAGTCCGTCCATTGCGGGGCACTGCCGTATTCCCCCTCCCAAGTCGCCACATAACCTTCCAACTTCCGCTCCAATGCGCCACCATCCATAAAGTTGGTACTGTTAAAATCGATATGGAACACCGGATATTCCAACCATTCCCGCTCCAGTCGGTCAATTTTCAAGCCCTTGAACAGTTCCTTGTGTCCTAGGAAATAATGTTCCAACGTAGAAACCAAAAGGCTCTTCCCGAAGCGGCGGGGACGACTCAGGAAATATATGTTTCCTTCTTTCACAAGCGAATAAATTAAATCTGTCTTATCTATGTAAACATAATCGCCTGTAACTATTTTCGCGAAATCTTGGATGCCTATCGGGTATTTCATGGTGATGTCATTTGGTTTTATATCCACAAAGATAGGAATAATATGCCGAATAGACAAAAACACACAACATTCACCACATAAATAAAAAGGCGGCGCGCACGATTTGCCCTTACAAGCAGGTGCGTCACCGCCTTTTTGAGGAAATGTTTTTATTTCTTCAATTCTTTTTCCAGCAAAGCTTTCAAAGCCGGACTCGAAGGACGGGGAGCTTTGGTTGCCACCACATTCCCTTTTTTATCAAAGACCATGAAACGAGGGATACCCGTGATTTTGTAATCATTGGTTATTTTCTTACCCCAACCGTCAGCAAAAAGTTGCACGCCTCCCAAGCCTTCCTTCTCCAAAACGTCCAACCATTTCTGATAATCCTTTTTCTCATCAACTGAAACGCCAATAAATACAACATCTTTTCCTTCCATCTCTTTTTCCAACTTCACCAAATGGGGAATTTCCTGCCGGCAAGGACCGCACCAAGTTGCCCATACATCAACCACAACCACCTTCCCTCGGAAATCAGAAAGCGATACCATCTTGCCATTGCGGTCAGGATAAGTAAAGTCCGCTGCAGGCGTACCTACTGTTCCCTTATATAATTTGGCAGACACTGCCTCCATGCGTTTATGATGATTTTCGGTTGTCAAGTAATCCTCATATTTATTCGCCAAAGCAATGTAATCTTCGTATTTCCTGCAATGTTCCATTTGCCATAAAATGATTTCGGCTTTCAACAAATCATCCGGCAACCATTCCAAACGCTGCTCCAGAGAAATCTTTGCTTGAAAACCTCCACAGGCAAAAGTCGTATAGCGTAACAAGAAATCATAACCGTAAGGCTGTTTCAGCAAGGAAGCATCAGACAACTTGCCTTTTTCCACTATATTATCGTAATATGCCGGATAATCCGCTGGAGTCGGGCGGCTGGGCTTGTGAGTTTCTTTCCCCGCCTTCAAGGCATTCAATATCCGGAAAGCGTAATAATCCAAATCAAAATCCACCGTTTGGCGTACTAATTCAGCAAAATCCTCGTCATGAAAGCGGAGATTCTCTTTGAACTCGTTGGCTTTAGGCAAAAATGCCATAAAATAAGGGAAGAAATCCCGGTAATCAAAAAGGGCATATTGGGTGTCATCCACCCGTGCGCGTACCGGTATCATCAAAGCCTCCCAACGTGCCAGCAAAAGGTTTTCAGGCGTATTCCTGCTCGTGATGAGCATCGAGTCTTCCGTAAAGTTCAGTTCTGCAGAATCGCCCGGTTTCAAATACAGGCGCATCTTTTCCTTGCTCTCCTTGCCACCCACTACATAAAAACCTTCATAGGCAGGCTGGAAAGCAAAACCATAATACCCGTCTTTCCCCAGCTCAGTCGTGGAAATCAAATGTTCCTTGCCATCAACGACCTCATACAAATTGATTTTTTCCAAATGCCTCCGCGTTACCCGTCCTTTGACTTCTGCATAATGCATGCGTTCGTCCAAATCCCCTTGGTAACGGTCGAACGTTGCTTTAAGCAATTGGCGTACATTTTCGTTCTCCGCTTCTTCTTCTGCCTGCCTGCCCACACGGATAAAGCGTTCCACTTGTTCGTTAGTTCCATCGTTGACCACAAACTCCAAAGCCCCAAACAAATCATAAGTCACAAAAGGCGGTAACAACTTGCGGTCTGCTTCCAGGCATGCCAAAGTCGCTTCTACATCCCGGCTCTGGGCAGCTACCACATAATTCAATAATGCGAGGATTTGTGGTTTGCCCTCAAATTCCACCTTTTCTAATTGCCCTGCAATTACGCCGCAAGGTTCTATCCATTGTTGGGCAGAACGCAAAGCAGGCAAGGCAGAACCATAAACAGCATTCAGTTGTTTGTCCACCGTCTCTGTACCAACTGCACGGTCAAACGCTGCTTTGTGCTCCACCAAATAAACAAAGCGTTCATCCGTTGGCTGCATTTCCTGTTCGAAAATAAACCAATTCCCGGCTTGGCAACGGGATTTGTCATTCAGTTTCCCGAAAACGCTGAGGCAAAAATCCTCCAATCGCTTGTCTTCCGAAGCGTCCCGCAAGGCTTGCGCATAATCGGCATACTCTTTTGCAGACAACTTGCCGGACTGGTAACGCCCGTCCAAATAATGCAACGAGGTCTTTTCGTTCAATCCCCGCTCCACACGTGTTTGAAAATATTCCCATTGGCTGCCGCCGACCAATTTATGTTGCACCGTTCCATCCGGGCGAATGATAAAAAAGGTCGGGAAAGCACGCACGCCAAAGCGTTTCCGCAATTCCACGCCTTCGCCTTTCTCCATGTCATATTTCACGCAAACGAAAGCCGCATTCATAAATTCACCCGCTTCGGGCAACGTGAACACATTGTTCAACATATTCTTGCACGGACCGCACCAAGAAGTGTAACAATCCATAAACACCAACTTATCTTCCGCTGCAGCTTTATCCAAGGCTTGTTGGAAAGTCAAGTCCTGAAATGCCACGCCTTGGGCGCGCACCCCAAAAATGGTGCCGCACAAAAGTGCGGCACAAATCAACATTTTTCTTATCATCCTTATTCGTTTTTGTATTCAAAATCAACCACCTTGCCGCATACATTGCTGTAACGGGCAACTTCTTTCAACGATCCGTCTGTACTCATTTCCAACACTACAATCGAACCGGAATCTTCCGCACCGGAACCATCGCTAATGCCGACCCACATTTGATTGACATCCCCAATTTGGTCGCATTCGATATAATCTACATTGCCACCCTCCACTTCATAAGGTCCATAAAGATTGCCTGTTGCAAAACTAACCCATGCAATTTTGTTATCGTAAGCATAATACAGGAAATTAGCATTTTGTGCAGTTGTGAAAGTATGCGCCTCATTGGCACCTGCGCCGGTCAAATGAATCTTCTTGCCTGGAGTTATTACAGGTACATCACCATTCGAGCCTCCAGTGAAAGAAATCGCATAACGTTCACCTGAATCATCTTCCATTACGCAACGTCCATTGGTCATGGCAAACTCACTTCCAAATAATCCACCCCACAGCATCTGCATTCCCACATTGTTCGGATTAAACTCCCCAGATACATCAGCTAATGTAATAACCTCATCACCTTGCAGCGGGCAATTCATGTAAACGAAACGCTCCCTGCCTTGGTCATAAAACCAAGCGACCTGAGGAGTACTGACAGCAGCATAAAAATCGAACGGAGCGATTTTGTCATATTCTCCCCCCACAGCAATGCCATATTTGGGATAACCAGATTCTTGGTTTTCCCTGCGATATATGATACCGTTGTTATTTACATATTCAAAGAATGCATAATTGCTTGTTCCAAAAGATTGCGGCTTTACTACCTCAGGAGTAAACCAAAACATATCCTTGAAATCCATCACGTATGACATATCCGAAGGCTTTACCACTGTTCCCCCTTTCTCATCATCCGTCATAATCACCACCATTTTTTCTGCACTGGACAACATTCCTGATATGTATCGAATCCCCGTCGGATTTTTGCCAGCCACTTCGCCATTCACTTTTTGATAAGCATCTTCCACTACCGACCCAACGATATTGACAAACGTGACATTTGCTTCTCCATTCACATCGCTTAATGCCAACATGCCTTTTGAATAAGTATTAATAACCTCAAGATAAGCATCGCTACTCGAAATATAACGAATACCGGTTTCTTTATCTGTTACCTCAAACACAAGGGCATAATATCCCGGAATACTGCTTATTTCCACATCCAAGTCTTTTTCAAAAGACAAAGTGTCAGAAGTCGTTGCACTAGGACTCGCATAGGGCAGATACATGTGCCACAAATACTCATAATTATCCGGATTAAACTCCCCAGTACTCGTTGTAATTTCAGGCGTCATTTGCAAACGCGAAAACTGCTCCACCGTTGTCTCAAACGGCAATCCCGAAATAGTCACATCGTTCAATTCCACATAAACATCGTTCCCCTTGTCTTCTAAACAAGAAACCAAAAGCCAAGGCAAAACCGCTAAAAATAATATTATCTTTTTCATATCTGTTCTTTATTTTACCAAGGTTCAATAATTGCCCCCGTTTCGTCATAAACCGGGTAATTCTCCTCAAAATAATTGCTCATGTAAGCCCCATAGACGTCCCACATCTTATCATTCTCATAATATTCGCCGCTAGTGTCCGGGAAATCCACACCCAAAACCTGGATGCACAACTCGTGCTTCCTCCGGGAATAATCGCCAAAATCCCAAGAAATCACGCCGTCCCAATAAGTCGGCTTCTTCAGCATATTAGAGACAATCAAACGGCAAGTCCGGCGATCGCTGATGCCCAAACCCAAAGATTCCGTAGGCTGCAAAGCAAGCACGATTTCCACCTGCCTGTTTTGCAACGATGTGTCTTGGTTATAAACAATCACCGGTATCTGGGTGTATACCGAATCCCCCGGCAATACATAATTATCCTTCAAGGCTTCGTAATGCAAATCGACTTCGGCAGTGGTTTTAGTCTCGTCCACCACCACTTTTATCGGACGGTCTTCCGGCTTGGTATTGCCTTCGAGATTCACCCTTACCCACAGGGTGTCTTCATCCACGCCTTTCGCGGCAAAAGAATAGACCATGCTGTCCAGCGTCTGTTTCCAATAATACACATTGGATTCTAATTGAAAATACACGGCATCTTGCCCCTGAAAAGGATAATCCGCATTGTCGTCACAAGCTACTGCCGCACAACACAAAAGAAAAATATAAAATAACTTCTTCATAATCAGCATTTATTATCATTGTTCGATATCACCAAATTCCATTTCATCGTCCGGCATCGGGAACACGTAATAGCCTGACATGACATCCGACATGTTCGGCAACTTCTCATAATTCAGGCGTTTGTAATAATAGAACAATTGTCCCTCAGCCATAAACTCTTTCTGGTATTCCGCTTCGATTTCAACTGTCAAATCGCAATCGTCGTCCAACGGATAATTTACATAGCCCCGATGGTCGCGCAACGTCTGCAAATAACTCTTGTCGCCGGATGCCTCTGCGGCAATCAGGTACATCTCCGACAATTTCAACAGCGGGATGCGGTTCACGCCGGTATATTTCCCAATATAGTATTTCGTTTCACCGGTTTTCAGCACAAACTGGTTCTGGTTCCTCCAATCGATGTCCACGCCCGGTGTCCCGAACACCGTGCCCCGACGAGTGTCATTGATGTAGCATTTTGTCGTGCTCTCTTCTCCGAAATACACATCCGAACGCCCCTCTTCCATGTCATATACATACAGGGAAGAAATATATTCACTCTGGCTGCACAAATACCCCCACGTATCATCGGATTGCAAGTCATCTTCTTCAATCAAAGCGAACTTCCCGCAATCAATCACTTCTTTTGCACATTCCAACGCATTTGCCATGTCGCCCTTATACAAATATACCCGAGCCAACAATGCCGTCATGCCATAATAATTCAAATGCGACTTGCGATACAACCAAAAGCCGCCGCCTTGAATATAGTCATCCGTAGAGTAACCGCTCTCTGTATACTCCTCGTAGGCAGGACCTATCGGGTCAACGTCCCGAATCAACTCCCGTGCTGCTTCCAATTCGACAATCACGCTGTCAATCACCTCTGCCACCGTCGACTGTGCAATCGGTTTGTTGGTCACATGGTCAACATAAGGAATGGCTTTTTCATTGGCACCCACCGTGTAGGACGGCGCAAATCCCCGCAACAAATCAAAGTGCAGGAACGCACGCAATGCCATAGCTTCCGCCTTTACCGCTTCGTAGATCCCGGAACTGAAGATATCCTTCTGCCCGTCAATGGCATCCAAGATATAATTGCAATTCGCAATGGCATTGTAATTTCCACTCCAAATGGCATCAATAATCGTTTCAATGGCACTCGCTTCATAGTCATACTTCAAAGCACCTTCATAAGTGGAAGCTACTTCCGTATAAACTTGCGCCACCATGTCCAAAAAGCCCATCGTTTCATTCCCGCCGTACATGTCCGTCCGAGCCATAATCGTATAAATCCCCGTCAAGGCATCCTGATATCCGCTCTCAGAGGAAAACAGAGCCTCCTGCTTCACTTGCGATTTCGGGTTTACATCCAACCAATCATTGCATCCCGCCAATGCCAATGCTCCAATCAGCCAGCCATATTTTAAAATCCTGTGTCTCATATTTCTATTCCTATTTATTTTATTCATAAAACATTAGAATCTTGCCTGTAACCCTACACTGAAATTACGGGCAAACGGATAATCGATACCACGTTCCTGTTTCACGGATGAAGCCCGGAACACGTCGTTCATATAAAACGTCGCTTTCAAACGCTTCAAGCCCACCTTCTTCATCCACGGCATGTTGAAATCGTAGGAAATATTCAACGTTGCCATCTCCACATAGTTATTGTCCTCGATGAAACGGGAGGTCGGTTTCGTGGTATTCGTCGCATTGGCAGTAGTGCCGTCACCAAAACGCGTGAACATCACTTGGTCGCCCGGCTGCATCCAGCGGTCTTCAAATACCCGGCGGTCTACATTTCCGCGCAAATCCGCATCCTGCACCTTGTCCACCAACGTCTGGTTGTAAACCTGTCCGCCGTAATTGTAGCGGAAAGTGGCATTCAACTGGAAGCCTTTCCAAGAGAAATTTGTCCCAAACGTGCCTTCCAGCTTGGAATCCGTGCAGCCGCCAATCACGTAATTGTCCGTGCTCCATTCCGTCACGATGTCCCCGTTTTTAGCCAAGAAAAGTTCATTTCCCGTGGCAGGGTCGATGCCCAAAGAACGGTTTACCCAAATGGAATTCATGGATTCGCCCTCAATGTAGCGCACCTTCGGCTTGTTTGCTTCCTTGCTCTTGCTGCCGGAACTGGTATCCTCGTCCTGCTCGTCGTTATAAGCCCGCAAGGCATTGGAAATCTTCATCAACTTGTTCTTGTTGTGCAATGCCGTCGCGTTCACGCTCCAATACAATTGCTTTTGGGGATTTTTCATGATGGCAACGCGCAAGTTCAACTCATAACCTTCGTTCTTCACCTCGCCCAAATTGTCCATATAAGAACTGAAGCCCAAAGAGGGAGGCAATGTTACAGAGGTCAGCACATCCTTTGACAGCTTGATATAATAGTCGCCCGTAAAATTAATCCGTTCATCCCAAAGGTCAATGTCGACACCATAGTTCTGCTGCAACGTCCGTTGCCAACTCAATTTGTCGTTTCCCATTGCCAGCACTTCAGCCCCGACAGTATGGTGATAACGCTCCCCGGTCAAATATTCGTAAGTTGTCATTGCCTGGTAAGGATTGTAATCCTGGCTACCCGTCAAACCGTATGAACCACGAATTTTCAACTGATTGACAAATTCGATTCCTTCAAAAAACTTCTCTTTGTGCAGATTCCAGCCCAACCCCGCAGACCAGAACGGAGCCCAACGCTTGTCGGCACCAAAGCGGGACGATGCATCTTCACGGAAAGAGAGGTCTACAAGGAAACGCTCGTCCCAACTGTAGTTCAAGTTCCCCAGGAAACCCACCAAGCGGGAAGTATATTCATCACCGGAAGGAGAACCATCCTTCTCATACTGCGTGGCAAAACTGATGTAATCCAAACTCTCATTTGGGAAACCTTCCGTTTTTACCGTAAACTCCCTGTCCACACTCTCCTGCAAGTTCCATCCCAAGTTGGCATTAATCACATGCTTGTCCATTTGTAAGAAATACGTCAGCACCAGGTTGGCATCGTAGCTGTAATTCTCGCCACGGCTTCCCACATACGACCCCCTCCGGTCAAAATCTTCATCGCTGTAGTCGGCAAAATCCGTATGGCGGGCAGGCTTGAATTTGTCCGTATAAGTATTCTGGTGCGTGAAAGAGAAATTGCCCTTTAAGCGCAGCCCTTCGAGTATGGTCCAGTCTACGCCGAAATTATTCGTGATGTCGTTATACTTCTCCTCATCGGTCGTGTTCAGCGTCGTATTATACAGCGGATTGTAATAAGTCTTTCCCAATCCGCCACCGCCGACGGGTATATATTGGTCAACCTCGTAAATATAATTCCCGTCGTCATCTTTATAACGCACATACGGATTCAACTGCGTGTAAGTGCTGAAAGAACCATACGGGGAATTGATTGCCTTCACATTCGAATAAGTCAAATTATTCTTGAAAGTCAAACTTTTATAAATATATTGCAGTTCCATGCCCAAAGACAAACGGCGTCGTCCGGACTCTTTCATCACGCCCGGCGTATTGCTATACCCCACCTCAAGGCCGTAGCGGATATAGTCATTGCCGCCATCCAGGCGCAAAGTGTGTTTGTTTGCCACAGCCACTGCATCCAGCGGTTTGTCCAACCAATAAGTGTCATACCCTCTTTTCACATTTGCCAGCTTCTCATTATACCATTCATCCAGCGTGAGTTGAGAACCTACACTATAACCGTCATACATCCCCGCCGCCTTCTCAATCGCCAGTTTCTCCTCCGCATTACACAAATTGTAATCGCTCAAATCAGCAATGTAAAAAGTGGCATCCACATTATAGCTCACCTGCATCTTCCCGTTTGCCGGCGCATTCGTTGTAATAACCACCACGCCATTGGATGCCCGCGAACCGTAGATTGCCGTCGCAGCCGCATCCTTCAGCAAAGTGATGCTCGCCACGCGGTAGGGGTCCATATCATACACCTTCTCCGCGCTCATCTCAAAACCGTCTACGATGAACACCGGCATGTT
>CALUKF010000037.1 GCA_944321145.1 uncultured Odoribacter sp.
TTCCCGCTCGCTTTTCCCAATATTCATCTAATTATTCATTTATATTTTCACGATGCAAATATAAGGTAAGATAGAGGGAGTACCCCGAAGGGGGGAGGGAGTATGAAAAAAGGCATCCCGCCACAGCCCCGGCGTTTGTACCGGAGGTGTTGAGGGGCGGTTAGCAGATTTTGTTCTGCGGGGTGCCGGCGAGCCACATCTCGATGTTCCGGACGACGATGCCGAAGCGGATGCCGAAGGCTTCGCGGGTGGCATAGCCGATGTGCGGAAGCATTAGCAGGTTGGGGGCATTGAAAAGCTCGCAGTCGACGGGAAGGGGCGGCTCGCAGTCGTAGACGTCGAGGGCGGCGCCGGCGATGTGCCCTTTGCGGAGGGCGTTGTAGAGGGCGTTTTGGTTGACGACGGGACCGCGGGCGGTGTTGATGAGGATGGCGTGCGGGCGCATGCGTTCGAAGTCGGGCGCGTCGATGAAGTTGCGGGTTTCCGGGGTCAGGGGCAGGTGGAGGGTGATGATGTCCGATTGGGAGAGGAGGGTGTCTTTGTCCACCTGGGTGACACCGGGGAGGTCTTTGCGGCTGCGGTTGTAGCCGAGGACGGTGCACCCGAAGGCTTCGGCGAGGCGGGCTACCTGGCTGCCGATGGCTCCCAGCCCGGCGATGCCGACGGTCTTGCCGTGGAGTTCGCAGCCGAGGATGCCTTGCCGGTTGTCGGGCAGGCGGGTGATGGCATCGGCACCCACGATTTTGCGGTAGACGGCAATCATCATGCCTATGGCAAGTTCGGCAACGGCGTGGGTGGAATAGCCTGCGGCGTTGCAGACGGTGATGCCCCGTTCGCGGCAGGCGTCGAGGTCGATGTGGTCAACGCCCGTGAAGGCAACGGAGAGCATCCGGAGGCGGGGGCATTGCTCGAAGAAGCGCCGGCGGAGGGGAATGTTGCTGACGGCGACGATGTCGGCTTCGCGGGCGCATTCGATGAGGGTGTCTTCGTCTTCCCGGCGGTCGGGGCAGAAGGTGATGTGGTGTCCTTGCGCTTTGAGCGCGGCTACGGCGGCTTCGGATTGGCATCCGCAGGTGCCGAGGGGTTCGATGAATACGATGTTCATGGCGTGTGTGTTATGTTTGTTTGTGTATGTATTTATTTTCCTGCAAATTTAGGGAATTTCTTCCCGTTTCAAATATACGAAAATTTCGCTATCTTTGTCTCATATTCATTTATGTTATGACGTTATCGGAAAGACACCAGAAAATATTGGAGATGTTGCAACTGAACGGGACGGTCTCGGTGAACGAGTTGAGCCGCCTGTTGGACGTTTCGTCCGTGACCATCCGCAAGGATTTGGGCTTTTTGGAGGAGAAGAAGTTGCTTTACCGCTCGCACGGCGGGGCGATATTGATTGACCCTTATATTGCGAACCGGCATGTGCTGGAGAAGGCGAAGTTTTTCCCGGAGGAGAAGAAGCGCATCGGGCGCAAGGCGGTGGAGCTGTTGCAGCCGAACGATGCGATTATCATTGCTTCGGGGACGACGGTGCTGTCTTTTGCGCAGTGTATTGACCCGGAGGCGAAGCTGACGGTGATTACTTCGGCGATGAATGTGGCGATGGCTCTTTTGAATTGCCGGGATGTGGAGGTCATCCAGTTGGGCGGCATTGTGCGCCACACGTCTACTTCGGTGGTGGGGGACGAGACGGAGCGGATGCTTGCCAATTTCTCGTGCAGCAAGCTCTTCCTCGGGGTGGACGGCATCGACCTGAAGTATGGGCTGACGACAACCAACGCGATGGAGGCGAGCGTGAACCGCGCGATGATTGAGGCGGCGCAGAAGACCATTGTGCTCACGGATTCCTCGAAGTTCGGGCGCCGCGGTTTCGGCAGGATTTGCAACCTGGAGGTTGTCGACCAGATTATCACCGATTCCGGCGTCCCGCCCAAGATGGTGGAGGAACTGGAAGACCGCGGCATCAAGGTAACGGTGGTGTAGGCGGCGGAGGGCATGGCATCACAAATTGTGATGCCATGCCTGGAAAAATATTATGAATGAGTTGATTTTGATGTCACAATTTGTGATTTCAAGTTTTTTCCCCGAGGGGTTATTGGACTTCGTTTATAGTGAAGCCGTCGTTCGCGATGATTTCTTCCGTGTTAATGTCGATTTGGAAAAAGCCGGTTTCCTGCGTGCCATCGTAGTTGGTGGCGGAGGCTTCGAGGGTCAAGATGTTGCCGTCTAAGGAGCGGGTGTAGCTGATGCGCGGGGCGTTGTTGTTGATGACTTTGCCGATGGCAAGCTCGTAGCTCCAGAGGGTGGATTCGGGTTCTGCTTTGGAGACGTCGATTCGTGCGATTGTTATTCGGGGAGTGAATCCATCGCAGTTTACAGATAGGCATTCATAGAGTGAAATGGGGATTGCATCGTAAATGGCGATGGTTTGCGGAATGAAGACACTATTGCCGTTCAAGTCGAATACGTAGTTGTTGCCTCCTGCAGTACCTTGGTAGTATCCGTCATACCAAATGTTTCCAATGTAGATGTCTTTGTAAAGGACTTCGGACTGGTTTACGATTATGGTGCAGGGCAAGTAAGATGCCCTTGTAGGGAAGTAACTGGCGATGGCAAGCTTGTTTTTGTCGAGCAGGCTGCATCGAATGCTTATAGCTCCTAATCCTCCGTCAATGGGCAATGTTATTGTTTCGGTTTCTCCATATCCGGCATCAATTTCCCAAGAGGTTTGCATATTTTCTGGGCTGACGTAAACAAACTCTTCTTTGAAGCCGATGCTGTCGTTACCGGAAAAGAAGCCACACCATAATTTGTCGTATTTGGTTCCTAAGATGCAGAGCAAGGTGTCTGAATGGCTGTAGGCGTTCCCTGCCCCGAACATTTTTAATCCGGTAGTGTCGGATATGGCTTTTAGAAGTCGGCTTTCTAAGGAGTTTTCTTCTATTGTTGCTATCTGTCCTTCATTGTCATTTTTTGAACAGGCGAGCATGGCGAGGAAGATGCCGATGAAATAAATGGTTTTTCTCATAATCTTACTTTTTAATTTATACGTTATACTTTTCTTTTGTTCTATGTATGGGAAAAGGCTGCGGCACATAAAAATAGCGCAGACTTTCAACCTACGCCTTCTTGGTTCACCACAAACTCATGTCATTCCGGTGCAGAGGTAGTGCAAAACTTTTTAGGGACAAAGGGTTTGGGTGGATATTGCTTTGTATTTAAGATTCCAAATGGGAAATTTAAAGTTGGAATTTGATGTTCCGTTTTGGAATATCAAGTGCTTGTCTTGGCTGTGTTGTATAGCTGGCATTGTTTGGTTTGCTGCATAAAATTTGGATACGAGAAAAGTGAGGCATGGTGTTGCATGATATTGAAACTTTTATTACCTTTGTGTCATGAGACGAAAAATTATAGCATACGGCAGATATTACCATGAGTTTCTGTCTTCGTTGACGGAGAGGGAAGTGCAGAAAGTAAAGTATGTGCTTTCACTTTTGGGGACAGAAGACAGGATGCCGGTGAAATTTATAAAGTTGATACAAGATGGCTTGTATGAATTGCGCATATCGTATGAAGGGAATATTTATCGCATATTCTTTATCTTCGATGAGGGAAATATTGTCATATTGTTCAATGGATTTCAGAAAAAGACGCAGAAAACTCCGCGCTCAGAGATAAAGAAAGCATTAAAAATAAGGGAAGAATATTATGAATACAAAAGACAACATGCTGACTGACATCAGCGCTGAATTGGATAAGGAGTTTGGGGAACCGGGGACGCCGGAGCGGGCAAAGTTCGATGAGGAGGCGTATGCTTTTTATACCAGCCAGATTTTGCTGGATGCCAGAAAGGAAGCCAAGGTGACGCAAGCAGAGCTTGCCAAGCGCATCAATGCGAGCAAATCTTATATTTCCCGCATTGAAAAGGGGGTGATTGTTCCCAGTGTAGCTACTTTTTACAGGATTATGGCTGCTTTGGGGATGCGGGTGGAGGTGGTGAAGCCGCTTGCGTGATTCAGGAAGAAAGGGGAAACGGATGGAAATGAGGAGTTGTGAGCTCCTCTTTTTTGTTTGTGGGGTAGGGGATTGTGTGCAGGGATTTTAAAGCGTAAAGCCTTGGGTGTAAACGAAAAAAGGAGAGAACCTGTGTCCTCTCCTTTGTGATCTCGGCGGGATTCAAACCCACAACCTTCTGATCCGTAGTCAGATGCTCTATTCAGTTGAGCTACGAGACCGTTGCCTTTCTTTCTAAAGCGCGACAAAGATAGGGAGAAAATAGATACGGTGCAAGTATTTGGGCATTTTTTTTCATGGCAATTGAATTTTGTAGAAGATATAACAAAAATGGCGGTTTCGTCTTTTTATTATTATTTTTGTGGGGCAATTAGAGAAATGATAAAATAACAGACGGTATGTTTCACAGATGGAAAGAGCGTTTTTTGGATAAGCGAAGCAGGGCAACGCACCGGGAGGCGGTGTATAAGGAGTTGGCAGACATGAAGGTATGCCTTGCGTTGGTGACAGCGGATGCCGAGGGGCAGCGGGCGGTGGAGGGTTTGGCAGGCAGGATGAAGGGCGTGAAGGTGGAGGGGGTGTACCTGGCAGAGGGGAAGGAGGGGACGATGGAGGAGGCGGATGCCTTGGTGGTGAGGGGCGGTGATTTCTCGTTTTGGGGGAAGCTCAAGAACGGGCGTTTGCAGGAGGTGTTAGACCGGGAATATGATTTGTTGGTCGATTTGACGGCGGAGAGCAGCGTGCTGGGCAGGTATGTGCTTGCGCATTCCCGCGCGGCTTTTATTGCCGGAAGGAAGAAGGAAGGCACGCTTGCGGATGTGGTCGTCGCGCCGACGGTGGATACCGCAGATTTTGTGAACCAGTTGATAGAGATACTTGAACATATAAAAAAAGGTTGATATGAAAAGATTTGTAGGGACCGGAGTCGCATTGGTCACTCCATTTGACGAAAACGGGGCGTTGGACAGGGATTCGTTGCGTAGTTTGGTGCATTATGTCATTACGCAGGGAGTGGATTTTTTGGTGGTGCTGGGCACGACGGCGGAGAGCGCGACTTTGACGGCAGCCGAGAAGGCAGAGGTGGCAGATATTGTCGTTCGCGAAAATCAAGGGCGGCTGCCCCTGATGGCGGGCGTGGGCGGGAACAATACGCAGGAGATTGTCCGCGAGCTGAAGGAATATACGTGGCTGAAGGATTTCCAGGCGGTGCTGAGCATTACGCCTTATTATAATAAGCCGAACCAGGAGGGGTTGCTGGCACATTTCAAGGCGGTGGCTGCAGCTTCGCCGTTGCCGTTGTGCCTGTACAATGTGCCGGGGCGCACAGGGGTTAATATGCGGACGGAGACGGTTGCCCGGTTGGAGACGGAGTGCCCGGGTGTCATGGCATTGAAGGAGGCTTCGGGAGATTTGGAGCAGGCAACGCAGTTGTTGAAATGCAAGCGGGAAGGCTTTACATTGCTGTCGGGAGATGACGCTTTGACGCTGCCATTGATGGCGATGGGCTTCGAGGGCGTTATCTCGGTGTTGGCGAATGCGGTGCCGGGCGCATGCGTAAAATTGGTGGAGAGCCTGCGGAACGGGAACTTGGCAGCTGCCCGGAAGGTGCATCTGGCTTTGGCGGATTTGTGCCGGGCGCTTTTTGAGGAAGGGAATCCTGCCGGCGTGAAAGCCGCTTTGCATGCCATTGGCGTGATTCGTTGCAATACGTTGCGCCTGCCTTTGCTGCCGGCAAGCGAGGGATTGTACGACCGCATCCGGGCGTTGATGCAGGCGTTGTCTTACTGATTGGATTAGGCAGCGCGCCCCGGTTCCGAGCGTTCGAGCCGTTTGTGCCTTTGGCGCCTGTAACGCCACAGGGCTGCAGCGGCGATGAGGAGTATCGGCAGGGAGAAGTTCAAGTATTTCAATGCCTCGCGGAGGTTGCTGTCTATCGGCTCCAGAAGGGAGAAAGTCGTGAATTTGTTTCTCAATTGTATCAGCCCGGAATTGTCTGCCAGCCATTCGATGGCATTGACGGCAAACTTGATGTTGTCCGTCGGGCTGGAGGTGACAATGTCGTCTTTGACGAAGTCGGCATCGGTGATGGCAATAATCGCGCTGTTGTTGCCGCCGTGGGTCAGGAGGGCTGCCACGATGTTATTGGGGTGATTGAAGTCGTCTTGCGTCCATTGTTTTTGGAAATCGAAGAATATCGGGGCTTGCTGGACACCTGAAATGGCAGAGGTGCGGGCTAAGGGTGAGAACTCGTAACCGCTGGAGGTGCGGGTCTGTTCAATGCTGCTTGCAAAGGGGAGCAGGAGGGAATTTAGCCCGTAAGTGACGGTGTGCGTGCTGAAGTTGGTGATGATGGGGATGTACGGGAAGCTGATGTTGCTTTGGAAATTCAGCAAGCCGTATTGTTGGTGGATGGCAATGGTGCCGCAGTTGTTGTCTATGATGAAGTCATATTTGATTTTCAACCCCTTTTTTTCCAACATGTCCTCTATGCCGGTGCGGTTGATGAACCCGCTGTTGCGGTTGCCCAATTGTCCGATGGCATGGTTGAGGGCAACGAAAAGGCGCCCGCCATTGGCAAGGTATTCCTCCAATTGTGCGATTTCCTTTGCTGTAAAGGAATCTTGGGGGGCAATGATGCAGAGGACATTGCAGTCGCTCAAATCGGCGGTGGAGTCTAAATCCACCCGCTGGATTTGCGAGAGGTGTGCCACTTCGGAGATGAATTGCGGCATGGTGTTGAAGCGTGCCTCCCCGTGGTTTTTCACGAAGCCTACGGTCGGTTTGCGCTGGTCGTTGGCTTGTTTCAGCAGCCGTGTGATTTCATACTCCAGCGGCGTATCGAAATTGATGTTGGGGATGATGGCTTCCTGTGTGCCGATATGGAAGACGGCGCCAATGAAAATGCGCTGTATTTTCTCAAAATCCTGGTTGCGGATTTCTTTGTAAATCGGTTTGATGCCTGCCTTGGTCGCCCGGAATTCCTTGGCTTTGGTGTCGGGGACGATGGTATTGACGATGAAGTCGGCGTTGCTTAGGGACTTATATTCCTTGAGCAGGGAATAGAATTCGTTGGCAAGTTTCTGGATGTCTTGGGGCAAGTTGTCGGAAACATAGAAGTCGATGACTACCGGCTTTTGGTTTGCCTGGACAATGCTTTTGCTGACTTTGCTGAGCGAATAGCGCTTGGTGGAAGTGAAGTCCCACCGGAAAAAGACAAAATAAGAGACTACATTGAGCAGCAGCACAATGCTGAATGTGGTGAGCATATTTTTAGTCATCTGGTGCATAGTCGTCTATTAATACCTGTTCTTATAAATGCAAAACCTCGACAGCGACAGAAATATGGCGCATATCGAGCAGAAATACAGAATGTCCCGTGAGTCTAAAATCCCCCGCGAAAGCGAATCAAAGTGCTCTTCCATGGAGAGATAATTGAAAAAACTGTTCATGAACCCCTGGTTAAATTGCTCCGCAAGCATGCCAAATAACAACTGGAAGCAAATGGCAATCCCGAAATGGACGAAGAATGCCGTCACCGGCGTACGCGAAAGCGCGGAGGCAAAAATGCCAATGCTGATGTAGCCCGCTGCCATGCACAGCAACCCGAAGTAGCCCAGCAGCACCGTCCCGTGGTCTAAATTGCCCAAAAACGCAAGGGTCACGTAGTAAGGGAATGTGAGCAGCAGCGCAATCAGCGAGATAAGCAGGCAGGAAAAGAACTTGCCGTCTATCAATTCCCACGTCTTTACCGGCTTGGTCAGCATCAATTCCAGTGTCCCGTTGCGTTTCTCCTCGGCGAAACTTCTCATGGTCAAGGCGGAAATCATCAGGAATTGCAGCCAATTGATGACGGCAAAAACCGGCTTCATGGTGGCTTGCCCGATATAGAACAGGTTGTTGGCAGACAGCCACGCATAGAACCCGCAAACGCAAAAGAACACGACATAGCCGATGTAAATGCTCCAGGAATTGAAGTAATTGCCCAGTTCTTTGCCGATGAGAATCTTGATTGTACCCATACGCATTCAGTTTTGTGTGACCTGTCGGAAGATGTCTTCCAAGCGGGTTTCGACAGGTGTGAGTTCTTGAATATACCAACCGTTGCGGGCGCAAGTGTCGAAAATGAGCTGTTCAATTGCAGTCTCGCGGTCGGATTGCAGCTCAAAAAACGGGCTGCCCGCCGGATGGTTGAGTTTTTGTATCCCCGGAAGTGCGCCCAGAGCCTGCCGGATATCCTCTTCGCCGGCACTGCCAATCCTGACTCTCAATGTCTTTCCGGCATTGGATTTGCTGCGCAATTCGGCAGAAGTCCCGTTGGCGACAATCTTGCCTTTGTTGATAATCAGCACCCGGTCGCAGGTCGCTTCAATTTCCGCCAAGATATGCGAACTCAGGATGACCGTTTTTTCCCGCCCGATGCGTTTGATTAATTCCCTGATTTCGGCAATCTGGTTGGGGTCGAGCCCTGTGGTCGGTTCGTCTAAAATCAATACCTCCGGGTCATGGATGAGCGCTTGGGCTAAGCCGGTACGCTGGCGGTAGCCTTTCGACAATTCCTTAATATTCTTATGCTTCTCGTGTTCCAGCCCGCACAATTGCAGGATGTCTACCACCCGCGAATCAATTTTATAGCGGGGAATGCGGTGTAATTTCGCGATGAAAGTCAGGAAATCCACCACATTCATCTCCTCATACAGCGGGTTGTGTTCCGACAGGTAGCCCGTCGATTGCTTTATCCTTGCCGGATTTTTGCGGATGGAATCCTTGCCGAAGTACACCTCCCCGCAGTCCGGGAATAGAAAGCCTGCTATAATCTTCATGGTAGTAGTCTTTCCCGCCCCGTTGGGACCGAGAAATCCAAGCACTTCCCCTTGGCGCGCCTTGAAGCTCACCGCGCTGATGGCTTTCTGCATGCCGAAAGATTTGGTCAGGTTTTCTACAATCACATCCATGGGAACGCCTTGTCTTGAATGTTATTTTTCCAAGTACGAACGGTCGGAAGATTCGCGCACAATCAGCTCGCAATTGATGACTTCCTCCCGGATGCGTGCGTGTTTCGGGTCAAGAATCTGCTCGAACAACAGCTCCGCAGCGCGCTCGCCCACCTTCTCGGGAAACTGGTTGATGGTGCTCACTGAAGGCGTCATATAGCGGGAACGTTTGCTATTTGAGAATCCGAAAATGGCAACATCCTCCGGTATCCGCAGCCCTTTTTCCTTCACGGCTTCCAATGCTCCGATTGCCATATCGTCGTTGATGCCGAAAATGGCGTCCGGGCGCTTATCGCTTTCCAGCAATTTGCTCACGGCTTCCTTTGCGGCTTCCACTGAGAAATCGTCGCACCGCACAATCAGACGCTGGTCGACTTCGATTTGTTTCTCCGTCAATGCCTTCAGATAGCCCTTCATGCGGTTCTTGCCTATCGACAAATGTTCGGGACCTGTCAGGATGGCAATCCGCCGCGCTCCGCCGTGAATCAGGTGCAACACGATTTTATACGCGGCGTCCGCATCGTCTGCTACCACTTTGGACACGTTCAGTTCCTTCACTGTGCGGTCGAAAAGCACCAAAGGCACCCCGGAGTCCAGGATATTCTTAATGTGCTCGTAGGAAGTCGTCGACTTCGACAGCGAGAGGATAATCCCGTCGCAGCGGTTTGCCAGGAACACATCGATGTACTTTTTCTCTTTCTCAAAACTTTCGTTGGAGGAGCTGACCAGCACGTTATACCCGTACCCGTCTGCAATTTCCTCTATCTTTTTGACTACGGTGGAAAAGAACGTATTGACGATTTGCGGCACCACCACGCCTATGGTGTTGCTTTTCCGGGTTTTGAGGGCTACTGCAATCGGGTTGGGTTTGTATCCCCATTCCTTTGCCAATTTCTGCACCTCCTGGCGGGTTTGCTGGCTGATTTCCGGGTTGTCTTTCAAAGCCCTGGATACGGTAGAGACTGAAATGTTTAATTTTTCCGCTAAGTCTTTAATTGTAACAGCTTTTTGTGTCATGTCGTTTAGTTTTTTGGATTGTTTTCTTCTTTCTTTTCCAGTGCCGGATAGGCAATTCTGGAGTGATATATATTGGTTAGCATCTCAATAAATACTTTCTTCACAATGGCAATATCCTTGAAGGTAATCTCTGCATTGGCAAACCGCCCGTCCCTCACTTGCCCGTCGATGATGTCGTTGACCACCTTCGTGATATTGGCGACCGTCTTTTCCTTCAGCGTGCGCGATACGGCTTCCACCGCGTCCGCCATCATGACCACCGCGCATTCCCGTGTCACCGGGTCGGGACCCGCGTATGTGAAAGCGGCTTCGTCGATTTCCTTGTCCGGATATTTATTCTTGAACGAATTGTAGAAATACTTCACTTTGCTCTTCCCGTGGTGGGTGCGGATGAAATCGACGATGCACTCCGGCAGGTTGTATTTTTTCGCCATTTCCACTCCCTTCGTCACGTGGTTAATGATGTGGCGGGCGCTCTCGTCAAACTCACACTTGTCGTGCGGGTTAATGCCTCCGCTTTGGTTCTCGATGAAATAAATCGGCTCGTAGGTTTTCCCGATGTCGTGGTACAATGCCCCCGTCCTCGTCAGCAACGGGTTGCCCCCGATGCGGTAGATGGCTTCCTCTGCGAGGTTGGCGACCATCAGCGAGTGTTGGAACGTGCCCGGCGCTTTCTTCGTCAGGTTGCGCAGTGCCGGATGGTTCGGATTCGACAACTCAATCAGCGTGATTTCCGAGGTGTAGCCGAAGATGCGTTCGAAAATATAAATCACCGGGTAAGTCAGCATCAGCAATAGGCAGTTCACCAGCAGCCACAAATAACCGAACAGGTGGGCTACCCGCAGTTCCCCTTCCTGCACGAGCATGAATGCCGTGTAGACCAGCGAGTAGGTGATGAACACCCACAGGATGGACAGGAACAACTGCCCCCGCCGTTGCAAATGCGTCAGGCTGAAGATTGCCACGATGCCCGCCGCCACCTGCATGAAGGCATACATATAGCTGTTGGGCGCGTAATAGGATATCAGCAGCGTCGTCCCCAGCAGCAAGTACAGCGCCGAGCGGCTCCCGATGAGGATGTTCACGATGATGGGGAAGAACAGCACCGGCACCGAAAACATCTCAATGTGCTGGTGATACCCCAGGCTTCCTAATACAATCGTTGCCAGAAACATGCCGTAGAGGAAAATGAATTCCCGCGTGTGGTAGAAAATCCGCCGTTTCGAATAATAGAAGAATACGGTGAAGATTGCCAGTGCCACCAGCACCAGCAGCGTCTGCCCGCCCATGGTGCGCATGTAGGAATCCGCCGCCCCCAGGTTGTGGCGGTATTCTTTCTTCAATGAGTCCAGGATTTTCATCTTCTCGGCAGTGACCAGCTCCCGGTTGCCGATAATCTGGTCGCCCTGTTGCACCATGCCCTGCGTCAGGCTGATGCCTTTCAGTGCTCCCACTTCCGCCTGCATCGTCTTGTTGAGGTCAAACTCCAGGTTCTCGTGCAGGTAGTTGTTCAGATTGAGGCTGAGTATCTGTTCCTTGACGCTTTTCGGCAGTTTCGCCCGGTCGATTTCCTCGCTCAAGGTGGTATAAGCCTTTTTCAGCGTATAAGTTTTCTGAAATTCCACCGTTTCCGCAATGTTGTTCTCCACGATGCGGACGTTCCGTATCTTCTCCGCATTCATCCGTTCGGGCACTTGCAGGATGCCGGCGGCATAAATGTCTTGCAGGCGGCGTGCCACCGTTTGCAGCCCTTCCCGGGTGTTGGGCGTCTCAAAGGTGCGGAGGGCAGTGTTGAATTTCTCGACTTCCGCCGCGGCAGTCTCATTGTTGCGCTTGTAAATCGGCTCTTGTTCCGCAATGACCTGCTCGCGGTCTTCCTGGAGTTCCTCTTCCGTCTTGTAAATGGGGAAATCAAATGGCGCATACAGCGTCTCGTATTGCCACGGCATGCCCTTCTGATATTCGTACTGGAATGTCCCCACCTTTGGGAACAAATACACTGTGACAGCGCAGATAACGAATATCACCAATAACCTGAACGCAAAGTTCAGCCGGCGTCTTGTCTTCTTGTTGGGCATAGCTGAAAAATGTATAATTATCAAGCGTAAAAGTACAAAATAACTTTGTGCAATCCTTCATTTCCCCCGCTAAAAGATACGAAAATAGCCTATAAAGTTTGCAAGGCTCTTGTCCTGTGCACTTTATAGGCTGCATCGAACTTATCGGTTATGATGACTTTTTACTGGATGCCACTGATTTCAATGCCAGTCCCGGCTTTTTTCAGCAGTCCTTGCAGCACTTTGCCCGGACCAATCTCCAAGAATGAATCCGCGCCGTCGGCAATCATCCGCTGCATGATTTGCGTCCATTTCACCGAAGCCGTCAGCTGTGCAATCAGGTTGGCTTGGATTTCTGCCGGGTCGGTGTGAGGCTGTGCGTCCACATTCTGGTAAATCGGGCACACCGGCGTAGCGAATTTCGTGTGCTGGATGGCAGCTTCCAATTCCTGCCGTGCCGGCTCCATCAGCGGCGAGTGGAAAGCGCCGCCCACTTTCAAGGGCAATACCCTCTTGGCGCCTGCCTCGGTCAGTTTCTGGCAAGCCAGCTCAATGCCCTTCATGCTTCCCGAAATTACAATCTGTCCCGGGCAGTTATAGTTCGCAGGCACGACCACCTCGTCGATGCCGTGGCAGATTTCTTCTACCTGCTCGTCTGCCATGCCAATGACGGCAGCCATAGTCGAAGGATTGGCTTCGCAAGCCTTCTGCATTGCCAGCGCGCGGGCATGCACTAAGCGCAAGCCGTCCTCGAATGCCAGGGCTTTGGCAGCCACCAGTGCCGAAAACTCTCCCAATGAGTGCCCTGCCACCATGTCCGGCGTTTCCGTGAGGCTGTCAGCCAAAATCACAGAATGCAGGAAAATGGCAGGCTGCGTGACTTTCGTCTGCTTCAAATCCTCGTCCGTCCCTGCGAACATCAGGTCAGTGATGCGGAAACCCAATATCTCGTTGGCTTTCTCAAACAGTTCCTTAGCCCTGGGCGAAGTCTCGTAAAGCTCCTTGCCCATGCCTACAAATTGCGCTCCCTGTCCGGGAAATACAAATGCTTTTTTCATACTCATTACAGTTTTATGCGGTTGCCCGCGTTTTTATTTGATGTTTTATTCTCTTTGCCTTAACGGAGTTTCGAGCTGATGAGGCGGATAAACTCCTCCCGCGTCGCCAGTTTTTCAAATCCACCGCTGAAATCTGACGTGGTCGTCACCGAATTTTGCTTCTGCACGCCCCGCATCATCATGCAATAATGCTGTGCCTCGATGACTACAGCCACGCCCAGCGGGTGCAGCGTGCGCTCGATGCAATCCTTGATTTGCTGCGTCAGCCGCTCCTGCACTTGCAGCCGCCGCGCGTAGGCGTCTACCACCCGCGCAATCTTGCTCAGCCCCGTGATGTATCCGTTCGGGATGTAAGCCACGTGCGCCCGTCCCACAAACGGCAGCATGTGGTGCTCGCACATCGAATAAATCTCGATGTCCTTCACGATGACCATCTGCCGGTAGTCTTCCTTGAACAGAGCCGACCGCAGGATTTCCTCCGGATTCTGTTGGTATCCCTGCGTGAGGAACTGCATCGCTTTCGCCACCCGCAGCGGGGTCTGCAACAGCCCCTCGCGCTCCACGTCCTCGCCCAGCAGCCGCAGGATTTCGTGGTAATGGTAACTCAATTCTTTCGTCCGCTCCGCGTCGAAATGCTCCTCTTTGTGGTAAAACGGTTCTTCGCCGTAGATTGCTGAATCCATGTTATACTCCTTTATATCAGACATCAGGCAAAATATTGCCTCTAAAAAACGCCACAAAGTAAATAATAACTATTGAAATTCGGAAGGAATTTCATACCTTTATCCTCGTTTTATAAACCTGGATTGCAAAATCCGCTAATTTGACATGATGGAGTGGTTAATCGTAACAATGCTGATTCTGATAGGGATTGTCCTTGTCATCCTCGAATTTCTCGTGTTCCCCGGCGTGAACGTCGCGGGCATCATCGGTTTTGTCTGCATCATCGCGGGCATTTATTTTGGTTATGAATTCTACGGCGCGCCCACCGGGCACCTGATTCTTCTGGGGACAGCCGTCTTTGCGGGGGCGGTCACTTGGTATGCCCTCCGCTCCGACACATGGAAGGGGCTCAGCCTCCACGCCGAGGTTGGCGATTCCGTCGAGGGCGTCGATGAGACCGCCGTCCATCCCGGCGACACGGGCATCGCCGTCGGGCGCCTTGCCCCCATGGGCAACGTCCGCGTCGGTTCCGCCCTTCTCGAAGCCGAATCCCTCTCCGGCTACATTGACGCCGGCAGCGAAGTCGAAGTATTGAAAGTCTTGAAAAATAAAATCATTGTACAACTTAAAACTCAGTAAACATGGACGGTTCCAATTTTATTCTCCTTGGCGTAGCCATTGCCGGAGGTCTGTTTCTCCTCTGGATTATTTTGTATTTCATCCCCATCGGGTTGTGGTTTCAGGCGTTGGTCTCCGACGTGAAAATCTCCCTCCTCCAACTGGTGCTCATGCGCTGGAGGAAAGTGCCGCCCACCATCATCGTCGGCGCGATGATTGAGGGCAAGAAGGCAGGCATTGAGCTTTACCGCGACCTCCTCGAAGCCCACTACCTTGCAGGCGGCCACGTGCCCCAGGTCGTGCATGCCCTCGTGTCGGCATCCAAAGCCAACATCGACCTCACCTTCCAGATTGCCACCGCCGTCGACCTTGCCGGGCGCGACGTCTTTGAAGCGGTGCAAATGAGCGTGAATCCGAAGGTCATCAATACCCCGCCCGTCACCGCCGTGGCAAAGGATGGCATCCAGCTCATCGCAAAAGCCCGCGTGACCGTGCGTGCCAACATCAAACGCCTTGTCGGCGGTGCCGGCGAAGAGACCGTTCTCGCCCGCGTAGGCGAAGGCATTGTCTCCTCCATCGGTTCCTCCGATTCCCACAAGGCGGTGCTCGAAAACCCCGATTCCATTTCCAAAGTCGTCCTCCAGAAGGGCTTGGATTCCGGCACGGCATTCGAGATTCTCTCCATTGACATCGCCGACATCGACGTGGGCAAGAACATCGGTGCCGGGCTGCAAATCGACCAGGCGGAAGCCGACCTGAAGATTGCCCAGGCGAAAGCCGAGGAACGGCGTGCCATGGCAGTTGCCAACGAGCAGGAAATGAAAGCCCTCGCCCAAGAGATGCGCGCCAAAGTCATCGAGGCGGAAGCTAACGTGCCCCTCGCCATGGCGGAAGCCCTCCGCAACGGCAACCTCGGCGTGATGGACTATTACCGGCTGAAAAACATCGAGGCGGACACCCAGATGCGCGAATCCCTCGCCAAGCCCGCCCCCGCCTCTAAAAAGCCCAAAAACCCGATAAGCTAAGCCGCCCGTGCTTAGCTATTAAGATTAGAAAGCAATGAAAGGCAAGCAGATAATCGTGGGTACCCATGACGTGCTTTGTGATGACGAATATTCCGTTTGGGTGGAAGGCTTGAAACAAGCGTACCGCAATGCGCAAGCCAATGCCGTATTGAAAACTAACTTTGAGAAGTTAAAGTGGTATTGGCATACAGGCGGAGAACTTGTCATGCGCAAGGCTGAAGAACGTTGGGGGACTGGCGTGGTGGAACAGGTTAGCCTTGACTTGCAGGCAGAGTTTCCGGACAGCAAAGGCTTTAGTGCTGACAATCTTTGGGCGATGAAACGGTGGTACTCTTTTTATGCGGATAAAATCCGGGATGAAAAACTTGTACGCTGCGTACAAGAATTGTACCGGACTGACATCCATGCAGAAACCCTGGAATTTGTTCCATTCCCCGACCTGTTCAGCCTGGTGCCCTGGGGACACCACTTGGACATCATCCGATTAGCGGATACCTTGCCGGAGGCTGTATTTTATATCAAAAAAATCATACAGGAGGGCTGGAAGCGCCCGGTGTTGCAACGTTATTTGAAAGCCCGATTGTATGACAAACAGGGTGGGGCTATAAACAATTTCAAGGAGCAGCTTCCGGCAAAACAAGCAGAGCTTGTCCGGGAAATCACCAAAGAAAATTATGACTTCGGCTTTGTAACCCTTCCCGCAGATTATACGGAGTTAAATCTTGAACTGGCTTTGGAGAAGCATATCTCCCGCTTTTTGATGGAGCTTGGCAATGGATTTGCCTTTATTGGCAGACAAAAAGAAATCATCGTGGATGGGGTAAGCCGGAGAATTGACATGCTATTTTATCATGTGCGGTTGCATTGTTATATTGTTGTTGAATTGAAAGCGGTCAGGTTTGAACCGGAATTTGCGGGGAAATTGAATTTCTACGTTAATGCAGTGAATGGCATTTTGCGCGGAGAAAACGACAATCCAACGATTGGTTTGCTTATATGCAGTGACATGAAACAGACAGAGGTGCGTTATAGCTTTGAAGGCTTGTCCACTCCCATAGGGGTTGCCACTTATGACAATGTTCAGATTGCAGATATCGAACGGGAATTGCCGAGCGTAGAACAATTGCAGCAGAAAATCAAACAATTGGAGATGCAGTTGGAGATGCAGAAGCCGTTGGATAACGGATAGCGGGGAAAAAAGGCGGCTCCCAAAATGCGCGAATCCCTCGCCAAGCCTGCCCCCGCCCCTAAAAAGCCCAAAAACCCGATAAGCTAAGCCTTTTTCGTGCTTGGCTTCCCGAAGGGGATGCGCCCGTCCGGCGCATCCCCTTCTTTTATGCCCCTCCCAAACCTTCCCGGAAACCCTCCCACACCTGTCCTACACCTGTGCAAGGCAGGGTCAGAAGCTATATTTGAGTTACACTTAACTTACACTTGAGTTACATTTCATTTAGAGATAAACCTATTCTCAACCTATTATAAACCTATTATCATCCTATTCCAATATAATAAGAATAGGTCAAAGATAGTTTTTCATATAAATATCCTGTAACAGAAATCTAACTTACGTGTAAGTAAAATGTAAGGGAAATATAGGCTTTGACCCGTTTCTGCACCTGCCTTGCACGGGTTCCGAGCTGTTTCTGGGGATTTGAAACTGGAGCGTTGAGGGTGAAAATTTTGTGGATGGATTTTTATTAAAAAGGGGGTTGCTTTTGTAAGTGGCATTTTATAATTTTGTACTTCACTTATGTAAGTATTATTATATGTATAATTTTAGAGGATAATGAGAATTTTTCGGAGTGAAAATGTGCGTTATTTGCCGGTGGCAATGATGCTTTTTGCGGCGGTTGCTTGTAGCAAGGTGGAGAGCCGCGATGTGACGCTGTTGTCTAATGAATTGAATGTCGACGGCGGATGTGAGATTTATACGGTGGAGCATGCGGAGGCGGCTCCTTGGTCGGTGGTGGAAGTGCCGGCATGGATTACGCCGGTGAAGTCGTCCGGAAATGCGGGCGAACCGCTGGAATTGTACGTGGAGAGCAACGGGCAGCCGGAAACGCGGTCGGGCATAGTCCAGGTGGCATACGCGAACGGCACGAGCCGCGACGTGGCAGTGACGCAGACGGACGCGCAGCCGGAAGTGAACTTGCAACGCACGTATGCCGTGGGCTGGGGTTTTGACGTGACGACTTACCGCGACAGCCGCGGCGTGAAAGACCAGATTTTCAACACGCAGAAGGTGCTGAACTATCGCCAGAACTCGCTGACCAACACGCCCTCAACGCACACGAGCGTGGTGATGAGCTACGGCGAGAGCTACGAGGAGCTGAACGAAAGCCTGAAGGTGAATTTGAAATTGGACTTGAACATCAGTGCCTTCAAGCTCAACCTGAACGGGACGTTCGGGAAGAACACGCTCAGCAGCTCGAAGCGCGTGTTCTCGTGGATGCGGGGCATCTACGAGCAGCGGTTGGTGCGGATGAACGTAACCCCCATCGCCGCCCAGAACAACAGCCTGTTCACCCAGGATTTCGCCGAGGAATGGCAGCGGGTGATTGACGCAGGAGGCAGCGACGCGAGCATCCGGCAGCTGCTTTCGCGCTACGGCACGCATTACGTGACAACCTCCACTTTAGGGGGGTATCTGGACTATTACTTCTCGTCGTCGGTGGACAAGATTTCGGACACCTTGGACGTGGACGCGACAATCGGCTTCGGGTATGCGACCACCTTCAACCTGAATGCCGACGTGAAGTACAAGGACGCTTTCGAGAGCTTCGGCGAGGACAAGATAGAATCCTTCCTCGTGAAGGGCGGGGATGCCATTACGCTCACGAACGCGGTGGTGGCAAAGACCATCAACAATGCCGCGCTGGACGCCTGGCTCGCCTCGTTCGGCGGGGTGGAGGACGACCAGGGTCGCCTGGAACTGATTAACTTCGAGGTGAACGGGATTTACGAGCTGTTCCCCAGCGATATCAAGACGAAGATACGGAATTATATTGAGCGGGTGATGTATTATAACGACCTGCCGGTGACCCGCAGCGGCAACCAGGATTCATTTCAAAATTAAAGGAGGACGTAGCACATGAAATACAAGCATATCAAAGCGGCGGTGCTGGCAGGGATGTGGCTGGCAGCCGGGATGTTTACCGGATGTTCCAAGGACGACGGCGGGCTGAAGCTGCCGGAACGGTTCGACCCGCAGACGCTGGAATTGGGGCGTTGGGCGGATTATTACGAGGTGGAAGTGCCCGGCAATTGGGCGTGGGAGGTAGAGTCATCGCCCGCCTGGGCTACCCCGGCGGAGGATGCCGGGGAGGCAGGCACGAAGCTCTCGCTCTACGTGGAGAGCAACGCGCGGGAGGACGACCGCTCGGACACGCTGAAAATCCGCGTGGAGGGGGAGAAACTCTTCTGCGTGGCGTTGCGGCAGGAGGGGAGCTTGAGCGCGGAGGACAATGGCGCGATCGAGGGCGGCTGCTTGGACTATGCCTACGGGGTGGGCTTCGGCATTGACGTGCTCGCGCCGTCCAGCGTGGGCAAATACAACATCCTGTTTGACATCATCAACCCGGAGAAGCTGGCAAAAGCCCTGGCAGAACGAGGCGAGAGCGAGGCTTACAGCGAGGAACCGCAATATACCTCGCGGACGGATTCCTACGTGGGCACAACGACCAGTTCCATTTCCAACCAATTGTCGGTGAACGCGGGCGTGGACGTGGAGATTGCGGGCTTCAAGGTGTCGGTGGACGCGGCGTACAGCAGCCACATGTCCTCCAACGAAAAGTCGGGCTATGCCATGCAGAGCATCAAGCACGTGACGGGGTCGCGCTACCTGCGGAGCGGGATGGTGCGCTCGTTGGTGCAGGAGGGCGTGGAAGACATTTTCACGGCGGATTTCCAATACTACGTCGATGAGCTGAAAGGAGGCATGACAAAGGATAAAATCGCCGATCTCGTGAAGTATTTCGGAACGCATTTGGTGACTTATGGGTCAGTGGGCTGCGAGATGCAAATCGCGATGGAGATGCACAGCACGGAGACGGTGAAGGAGAGCGACCTGCACGCGGCGCTGGAATTGGGCGTGAAGGTCATCGGAGGGGGTGGCAGCGTGGACATGAGCGAGTCGGAGAAGAACATTTCAGAGAGCACGAAGGTGTCGCTGGAGGCTTACGGCGGGGACACGCGGGCGTTCCGGATTGCGCCCAATTCGCCGTTCGAGACCCTGCTGAGCGAGACGCTTTCGGCATCAGCATTGGATAAGTGGGTGTCGGACGTGCGGAATGGGGGCGCCGTGGCGATTATAGACATCCAGACCATCCCGATTTACGACCTCATTGCCGACCCGGCAATCCGGGAAGCGGTGAAGGACTACATTGTCAATGACTATCAGAAGCAGGTGACGGGGCAGACGCCGCAATTGTACGCGGTGAGCGGGTTTGACCGGGAGGATTTGTACTACGGGGAACTGTATATTCCGGAGATTGATGTCCGCCTAGAGGCTTACAGCGAGTTGATTCCGGAGATTTCCGCCACGAAGCCCTCCACGGTGGTGTATTCCGGCACGGAGGGGGAAATGAGTTACGACTGTGGTTTCTTTATCGGCAGCGACGAGGTGCAGCCGGGCAAATTGCGGAAACAACGGGACGGGTCGTACAAGTTCGAGCCGTTCGAGGGGCTGGAACGGGGACTGGTTTCGGAGTTGTATGTGGATGCGTCGGGCGAAGTGACCATTGCGCCGAAGACGCTGGAGGATGGGGTGTACACAGACCGAGAGTTTGAGGTGATTACTGAAGATGCCAGAGAAGATTGGTTGTCCGATAAATTGCATGCGCCCGGACATGAGAATGACCACAGTTGCAGCACTGGAATTTGGGGTGAATCCACTCCTTTTGATGATTTCTTTTATTTCTCTAATGGCATTGAAGGACCTAAAACATGGTACTATGTAGAAGAAAAGGCATGCTTGGGATGCGTTAGCAAGGATTTGTCCTTTCAGAGAGACATCATTGACCAAGGGAATGTTGAAGCTATACTGGAAGTCGGATGTAAGACGGATGGGTTGTTTTTGTATCTGAATGAAATTGTGTTGGAGTTTTATAGTGCCCATGATAAAAACACATTGATTTCCAGTAGTACAATTAGTGTCAATGAAGATCGGATGACTTTGAAATCTACGTACAAGGTTTCAATCCCCAAGGGGACAAGGTTAATTGTTGCCTATATGAAGAATGAATATGCCAGTGATGCAGAGAGTTATTGGGGCATTTTTTGGGACTTCGATTTGTATATGGAATTATATGCACCCGGAAAAGAGGTGATCCCTCCATACGCAAACAAAAGGTAATGAGGAAATGAGATTCATTAGATATTGTTGCTTGTGTTGGCTTGCTTTTGCCTGCACGGAGGATGGAAAGGGGGATGGCAGCAATGCAGTGCTGTTAAGTCCTGCGCAATCCACTTACACTGCGGCGTGCCAGAGGGACACGCTGCAGTTTGAGGCGGAGGGGGCGTGGAGCGTCGTGGCGGACAGCCCTTGGGTGACGCTGGAATTGGCGGAGGGGAAGGGCGACGGCGCAGTGCCCCTCTATATCCAGCAGAACGACGGGGAGCAGGCACGCGAGGCGCGGGTGACGGTGCGGCTGGCAGGGGGCGACACGCTCGCGGTGCGGCTGACGCAGTATGACAGCGATGAGAACAGCATGGGGACGCTGGTCGATTTGCCCCGGACTTTCGGCTTAGGCTGGGGATATGACCTGACGGAGGACTATGCAGACCCGGACGGGCTGCGGGGGCAGGTGTTCGACGCCGCCTTGTTGCGGCAGTACGGCGGCGAGCGCGTGCTTGCCACGAGCACGGAAACCTCCGTAAAGACGGAGACCCTCAGCGAGCACACGGCGCAAGACCTGACGAGCAGCCTCAAGGCAAAGGTCGGGGGCGGCTTGGACATCGGGATTGCGAGCGCGAAGGTGGAGATGGAATACGCCAAGCAGATGGCAGAGCACAAGGATAGGCTCTACATCTGGTACCGCGACAAGCGGATTGTGAAAAACGCGTGGATTGCCCGCGTCCCGACGGACAACATGGTGCGGCAGTGCGTGACGGCGGACTTCCGGCAGGCGGTGGCGACGCTGCCGGCACGGGACATCGTGCGCAAATACGGGACGCATTGGGTGTCGCGCGCTTGGTTGGGCGGGCGGATGGACTACTATTTCACCGTGAGCCAGAGCGTGAAGGCATCGGCTGAAAGCATTGCGCTGACGGTGACGGTGAAGTTCCTGTGCTGGAGCGCGTCGGCATCGACGAGCGTGTCGGAGAAGACGTGGAGCGAAATCCAGCAGGACTTTGAGGGCAATTTCGAGGTGTCGGGTGGCGGGACGGCAGGCGACGTGCTGAACAAAGCCTTGGCGGACGCCATGAAGAAGGGGCAGCCCTTGACGGAGGGGGAAGCGTTGATTGGGGCGTGGATAGACCGTTTTGGCGCGGACGCGAAGGACGAAGACCTGACCATGGTGGATTTCGAGGTGAAGCCTATCCACGAATTGGTGGGCGCATTGGACGCGAAGAAAGGGGAAGAAGTGAAGCGTTACATTGAAAACGAATATAAGAAATGAAGGCATTGAAAGGGGCATACTGGCTTTGCTTGGCGGGCTGCCTGGCAGCTTGCCACGGCGAGACGGAGGGCGGCGAGGAGGAATTGCTGCCCAAGGTCACGATGGTCACCGCATTGGGCGGCGTGGGGGACAACGGATACAACGACGGCATCCTCGACGGGGTGATGCGCGCCTACGAGGAGGGCGGCTTTGCGCTCTCGTTGGTGTCACCGGAGTCGATGGACGAGGGGAGGGCTGTGCTGCGGCAATGGGCGGAGGGGGACGACGGCACGCGGCGGGAATTGCTGGTGCTGGCTTCCAACGATTACGAGGCGTTGGCTGCGGAGATGGAGGGGAAGGCAGGCGACCGGCGGCAGATTTTGCTGTTTGAAAGCCGGAAAGAGGGGCTGCCCGGGGGGGTGCATACTTTCTTCCTCCGGCGTTACGGGGCGGCTTATTTGGCGGGATGCCTCGCGCGGGAATGCCCGGCGGCAGCCGTGGTAGCGGCATGCTCGGGGGATGCGGTGGTGGAAGATGCCGTGGAAGGCTTCGCGGACGGCTATGCGGAGCAGGGCGGCAAGGAGGCAGGCGTGACCTATTTGGCGGACGATTACACGGGCTATGCCCTGCCGGACGAGGCGTACCGGGTTGCCAGGGAGCTGGACGAGCGCACGTTTGTTTTCCCGCTGGCAGGAGGGTCGAATAACGGGATTTACAAATATTCGCGGGACAACATGTTCTCGCTGCTGTTGGTGGCGGGGATGGACGCGGACTGCTCGGCGTACAGCACGCGCATCCCGTTCTCGGTGGTGGCGGACATGAGCGGGCTGGTGGGGAAGTATTTGGCGGATTGGTTAGCGGGGGAAGAGCTGCCGCGGCATGCGGAGTACGGGTTGGGGGAGGCGATAAGCATCGTGTCCAGCCCAACATTTTATACGGACATGGTGGCGTGGGAGGAGTATTACGAAGACCCGCATTACTGGGAGGAGGCGCAGGACGCTTACCTGCCCGTGGCTTTAGAAAGGGAGGAGGCTTATTATGAAAGCAAATAAATGCATTTTCGGCTGGGTGGCAGCCCTGGCGTTGCTGGGGGCTTGCCGGGAAGATGACAGGGGACATGGCAAGACAGGAGAGGTAACGACCTACAAAGTGGCAGTGGTGATGCCCGCGGCAGGGCAGGAGCATTGGGAGCGCGTGGCGGACTGGGCGTTGGAGAACATCCGCGAGGCGCAGGCGGGTTTGCTCCGTGGGGTGCGCCTGGAATTGGAATGGAAGGACGAGGCGGCGGCGGATTGGGAGGACTACCTGCTGCGGGTGGCGAAGGACGGGACGTATGCGGCGGTGGTGGGTCCCTACAGTTCGGCGAAAGCTTACGCGGCAGCGGAGATTTTAGGAGAGAGCGGGAAGCCGCTCGTGCTGCCGATTGCCACGTCGACGGAGTTCCAGCGGGTGTTTGCCGGGGCAGGCAACGTGTGGAACTTGGTGCAGTCGGACATCACGCAATGCGAAATCCTGCTTACGCAGGCGGTGCTTTCGGAATATTCGGAGGTGTGCCTGCTGACTTCGGACGACGATTACGGGCGCAGTTTCAGCGACTGGTTTGCCTACCAGGCGGTGGAACTGGGGCTGCAAGTCGGGGAGGTTTTCATCTACCGTTCAGAAGCGGAATTGCGCGAGGCGGTGCGGGAAATTGCCACGTTGCAGGGCTATAACCGCATGCTGCTCTTCGCGCCCTCGGGTGAGGAGGACGCGGTGGCTTTCGATGAGGAATACGGGGCGTTGCCGGAAGGAAAGGGCGGACAACGGGATTTCCCGCCGGTGCTGTGCTCGGATGTGGTAAATTCCCCGCTGTTGGCAGGCAGGCTGCTGCACCGGATGTATGAGGGCGTGTCGCCTTGTGCCAATCCCGCATCGGGGTTTGTGAGCGCATACAAGGCGCGGTACGGCGAGGAGCCGGGCAATGGGGAGGCACATCTGTTCGATGCGTTCCTGTTCCTGGCATACGGACTGATGGCGCAGGGAGAGGGAGATTTGAACGATGCGCTACGGAAGGTGGTGGATGGCAGGGATTCCTGGAACGGCAGTTGGTTGCCGGCGGACATGCATGACACCTTTGCTGCCCTGCAAGTAGGCGGAACGCCGGACTTGGCGGGCGTGACAGGCGACTGGACGTTTGATGCCCGCAACCATTCCGGGGTGCTGAACACCATTTACAGCCATTGGATTCTCCGCGACGGGAAGTACACGACCATCGAGTACCTTTCCACCGACGGGGGCAGCCGCACGACTTCGACGCTCCAAGCGTGGGACGTGCAGGCAGAGTATCTCCAGCAGTTTTCCGCCGACCAGGCAGACTTTGCCTATCCGCCTCAGACGGGGAATTGGGCGGTGGTTATCGGGACGTCCGACACATGGGCATATTACCGCCATCAAGCGGATGCGCTGGCGATGTATCAACTGCTTAAACGGCACGGTTATGATGATGACCATATCATCCTGATTATCGAGGACAATTTGGCATACGATGAGCGCAATCTTTACCCCGGTGTTATCAAAGTGCGCCCCGATGGGGAGAATGTTTATGAGGATGTGACGGTGGATTATAGGCTGAGCGAGGTGGATATTGACGACCTGAAGGACATCATGCTGGGCAACCGTTCCGAGGCTTTGCCCGAAGTGATAGAAGCGGGAACGGGCGATAACGTTATTGTTTTCTGGTGCGGGCACGGTTACCAGAGCCGGTTGGCATGGGGCGATTACCAGGTGGTTAACGGCTATGAGGTGCGCGACATCATTGAGACGATGCACAACGAAGGCAAATACCGTAAGATGTTGTTTGCCATGGATGCCTGCTACAGCGGGACGATTGGCGAGGATTGTACCGGTGTGCCCGGTGTACTCTTCATCACCGCCGCGAATGCCTACGAAACCTCCAAGGCGGACATGATGGACTCCGAAATGGGAATCTGGCTCTCCAACGGCTTCACCCGCGTGTTCCAAGAGACCATTGATGCGAATCCCGGCATATCGTTGCGGGACTTGTATTACAATTTGGCACGCAACACTACCGGTTCCCATGCCACTGTTTATAATGCGGAGCATTACGGCAACTTGTTTCGGAATACGATGGAGGAGTTTTTGCGATAGTGTTCATTTTGTGGCGAATAGCAAAATTTTAGGTGTTGAGTTGCAACTTTATCCTCATCTTTTTTCGAGATAAAGTTGTAACTCAGGGCATTTTTTTAGGTGTGGGAATCACTTTTCAGATGGTTTTGCCTTTCGTCTGTTGGGGGACTTGGGGAGCGGTTTATTGGGGGGCGTTCCGAGGGGAAGCGGTTGAAATTGCGAGTTTAGAGCATACGCAAATTGATTCCCTGCTCTTCCTTAGGCAACGCCTTGATTTCCTTTACTAAGTCGTCCATGAGGTGGGAGGCGCCGATGCGGAAAGTGGCGGGAGTGAGCCAGCTTTCGTCGAGGACATGGCGGACAATGGTCATGTAACGGATGACGGTCTGGGCTTTGCTGATGCCGCCGGCGGCTTTCAAGCCGACGCGCCTGCCGGTCTGCTCGTGGTATTGCCGGATGGCTTCGCATATCGCGTAGACAGATTCGGGAGTGGCGTTTACCGGCACTTTGCCGGTGGAGGTTTTGATGAAATTGGCTCCGGCGTATGCGGCGATGAGCGAGGCGTTGAAGATGGTCTCAATGTCTTTCAGTTCGCCGGTTTCCAGAATGATTTTCAACGTGACGCCTTGGCAGGTTTCGCGGATGGCGCACAATTCTTCATAAACAGCTTCGTAATTCTTTTCCAAAAGGTCGCCAACGGATAGGACGGTGTCGATTTCCTCTGCCCCGGCTTCTATGGCTTTGCGGCATTCTGCCAGTTTGATTTCCGTGAAAGTCTGTGCTGTAGGGAAGTTGCCTGCCACGACGGCAGTCCGGATACCGGTGGATTGCAGCATTTCGCGTGCGATGCCTGCGTACTTGGGAAATACGCAAACGGCGGCAACTGCCGGCAGTTCGAATTTCTTCAGTTTCTTCAACAGGTCGGTGACGAAGTTCCGGATGGTGTCTGCCGTGTCTGTCAGCCGCAGGGATGTGTAGTCCATGCAGCGGGCTGCGTTTTCCAGATGGCTGGCATTGTAGGCTGCCTTGACTTCTTTTTCCACCACACTGTCCAGGTTGTAGCGGATGCGGTCTTCAAGATTGGCAGAGTTGAATGCGCTTAAAATATCTTGTATAGGTCTCATATTCATTAATCGTTAGTCGTTAATTTTTTGCCTCTTTGTGCCTTGCTGTCTTGTGTGGGAGTGTTTGACACACAGGAAATCAGCCGTTGTGGACGAAAGAAGCTTGCAATATTCAGTTACATCCTTGCTATTCACGCGGACAAATTTACGCAATGTCCTCGAAGATTTTAAATTTTTACGCCAGAAAATTCCTACCTTTGTTTGTTCTTAATAGAAATGGTTTTTAGGAAGAAAATTTAAGGTTATGGCAAAAAAGGAAGGGACGGAAACTCCCTTGATGAAACAATATTACGCTACGAAGGCAAAGTATCCGGACGCAATCCTGCTCTACCGGATGGGCGATTTTTATGAGACTTTTGGCGAGGATGCCATTACGACATCGCGTATTTTGGGCATTACGCTGACCAAAAGGTCGTCCGGTTCGACCGGAACGGTGGAGCTGGCGGGCTTCCCTTATCATGCCATAGATACTTATTTGCCGAAATTGGTGCGTGCGGGGCAGCGTGTTGCCATTTGCGAGCAGCTGGAAGATCCGAAAAAGACCAAGTTTTTGGTGAAGCGGGGGGTTATTGAATTGGTGACGCCGGGATGTTCCTACAGCGAGTATTCGGTAGATACGAAGAGCAATGTTTTTCTGGCTTCGGTGTATTTCACGAAGGCAGAGGCGGGTTTGGCGCTTTTAGACCTTTCGACCGGCGAGTTTCTGACCACGGAAGGGACGACTGCCACCATTGACAAGTTGCTGAACAGTTTCCAGCCGAAGGAGGTGATTTATCCCAAGGGGCAGGAGGCGCGTTTCCATGAATTGTTTGGCAACAAGTTTTACATTTACCCGGTGGAGGAGTGGTTTTTTGACCGCGATGCCGCAACCGACCGCCTGATGAAGCATTTTGAGGTGCGTTCCCTGAAAGGTTTTGGCATTGAGCGCATGAATTGCGGCATTTCTGCTGCCGGTGCAGCCCTTTATTATCTGGAGATGACGAAGCACGACATGATTTCGCATATCACGACCATTTCGCGGATAGACGAGTCGCATTGCGTGCTGTTGGACAAGTTTACCCTGCGCAATCTGGAGCTTCTGCATCCGGCATACGAGGGGGGAAGTTCTTTAGTGGACGTCATAGACCGGACAGTGACCCCCATGGGAGGCAGGACGTTGCGCCGTTGGATATCCATGCCTTTGAAGGACACAGTGGAAATCAACCGCCGCTTGGATGTGGTGGAGCATTTTGTCGCCTGCGAAGAGGAGCGCCTCCGCGTTGAGGAACTCTTGGAGAGCATTGGCGATTTGGAGCGGCTGGCTTCTAAAATTGGCGTGGGGCGCCTCACGCCCCGGGAGATGAACCAGCTGAAGGTGGCGCTTTCGAGCATTGCCCCTTTGAAGGAGCTTTGTGCCGGGGCGGCTTCGCCTGTATTGCAGCAGGTGGCGGAGCATTTAGACCCTTGTGCCGATTTGTACGAGAAAATCCGGCGGCAATTGCAGGAGAATGCCCCCCATCAGGTTGCCAAGGGCGGCGTGATTGCCGAGGGGGTCAATGCCGAATTGGATGAATTGCGCAATATTTCTGTCCATGGCAAGGAGAAACTCTTGGAAATCCAGCAGCGCGAAATTGAGCAGACGGGTATTCCCTCCCTGAAAATCGGGTTCAACAATGTGTTCGGTTATTACATTGAAGTGACGAAAGCCCACAAGGACAAGGCGCCGGACACGTGGATTCGCAAACAGACCCTCGTAAACGGCGAGCGTTATATTACGCCCGAGTTGAAAGAGTATGAGGATAAAATCCTAGGGGCGGAGGATAAAATTTTGGAAATCGAGACCGCCCTTTACAATGCGCTTTTGCAGGAAGCGGCTGCTTATATCCGTCCCTTGCAGGCGGATGCCAAGTTGATTTCTGCCTTGGACGTGCTGCGTTCTTTTGCTGAAATTGCCGTGGCGAACGACTATCACCGTCCGGTGGTCAACGATTCGGATGCCATCGACATTCGCGAGGGACGTCACCCCGTCATTGAAAAACAGCTTCCTCCCGGCGAAAAGTACGTTTCAAACAATGTCTATCTGGACAACCGCAAGCAGCAAATCATCATTATCACAGGTCCCAATATGGCGGGCAAGTCTGCCCTTTTGCGCCAGACGGCTTTGATTGTCATCTTGGCACAGGCGGGCAGTTTTGTTCCGGCGGAGGCGGCGACCATCGGTTATGTGGATAAGATTTTCACCCGTGTCGGGGCATCGGATAATATTTCGCAAGGAGAATCTACTTTTATGGTGGAGATGAACGAGGCGGCGAATATCCTGAATAACATTTCCGACCGTTGCCTTGTGCTCTTTGACGAATTGGGGCGGGGCACTTCCACTTACGATGGCATTTCTATTGCCTGGGCGATTGTGGAATACTTGCACGAGCATCCCCGTTATCATGCCAAGACGCTTTTTGCCACCCACTACCATGAATTGAACGAGATGGAGCGTTCTTTTAAGAAAATCAAGAACTACAACGTCTCGGTCAAGGAGGTCGGCAACAAGGTGATATTCCTGCGCAAATTGGTCAAAGGTGGCTCCAACCACTCTTTCGGTATCCAGGTGGGCAAGATGGCAGGTTTGCCGCAATCCGTGACAAAACGGGCAGATGAAATCCTCAAGCAACTGGAAAATGACCGCGATACCAACAATGCCCTACAGAAAAACGTGGAGCACATTGCGGATGCCCGCGAAGGCTTGCAGCTCAGTTTCTTTCAATTGGACGACCCTGTCCTCTCCCAAATTCGGGACGAGATTGCCGGTCTCGACATCGACAGCCTCACCCCGCTGGATGCCCTCAACAAGCTCAATGAGATTAAGAAGATTGCGGGGATTTGATGTTATGCGGAAATGTGAGGGGCGGAGCCTCCGCTATCTTCCGGTAGCTTGGAGGTACTCTCGTTTTTTGATTTCGTATTGCGCATAACTTTCCACATAGCGGTCTCGGCTTTGCTGGTAGAGGGATTGAGCTTCAAGCAAATCGCTCATGGTGCAGGTGCCGGCTTGATAATAGTCGGTTTGCAGGCGAAGGTTTTCTGTTGCTTGGGAAATGCTTTCTGCAGCAATGGCAACTTGTTGATAAGCGTCGTTGAGCGTGTTCCAAGTGTTGTGCATCTGGATGAGCAGCAATTGGCTTTGGTCTGCCATTTGGTTTTCGGCATTGCGGAGTTGCAGGCGTTGGCGCTTGATGTCGCGGGAACCGCTCCACCATTGGGTGAGGGGGATGCTGACCGTGACGCTGCCTAACCATAAAGGTCGGTCGCGGTCGCTCAGGTTGTCATGGAAGAATCCGCCTCCAATGGCAATGGTGGGTAGGTTTTTGCCGATAGCCATTTGGTGTTGCAGGCGTTGGGCAGCGACTTGTTTTTCTAATAAATGATAGGCAGTGGTGGACGGTAGGGAAAGTTCTGGTGAACGGAAAAGGCTGTCGGGAGAGGTGGGGACTTGTTTGCTAATATCCATAGCGACTTCTATACTGTCTGTAGGATGCCCGATGTATTGTGCCAGCAGGCGGCGGGAGATGTCAAGGGTGTTTTTCACGGAGAGGTAATTGCTGCATGTTTGATTGTTGCGGAGTTGCACTTGAAGCAAATCGTTACGGTTGGTGACTCCTGCGGCAACGGCAGCTTCGACATCTTGATGGATTCGCTGCAATTGCTTTTGAAGGAAGTCAAGCGTGCGGAGTTTTTCTTTCAACATGACAATCTGCCAGAAATATTGCTCCACTGTGAGGCGTATTTCGTCTTCGGTCTGGTGGAGTTGGAGGCGGCTGGTTTCTACGCCTATTTTTGCGAGTTTGTTGGCTTGCACAATTTGTCCTCCGGCAAAAAGGGGTTGGACGGCAGTGATGCCGCCAATGATGCCGTCTTTCAATAAGGAGATGTTTTGCCCCGGTGCCACGTCCATTTGCACGAATGCTTTGTCTGCGATGAAGCCGGTTCCGGTGGCGTTGATGGAGGGAAAGTATTGGGTGAATGCGGATTCTTTTGTCAAGGTTGCAGCTTGGAGGTTGTTGGCTGCATTCTTGATGCGGACGTTATTTTGTAATGCCATTTCAATGCATTCCTCCAATGTGTATTGCGTCTGGGCAGAGAGGAGAAAAGGGATAAGGCATAAAACAAGGCTGGCACATAGCCGTGGTAATTGATTTGTGATGGTATTCATGTCTATAAGATTTGAAATGAGATTATTGTAATTCTAATTGGACTGCTTTTTCCCTGCGTTCTGTGGAGCCGCGGAAGCAAAGCCAGTAGGCAACGGGCAGGACGGTGAGAAGGAAAAGCATGGTAATCAGCGTGCCGTAGCAAATAACTGTCCCCATGGGCATCCAGAGACCCGAACCGCCCAGTATCATGGGAATAACTCCCATAGAGGCGGCTGCCGAAGTTAGAAAGATGGGACGCATGCGTCGGCGGGCAGAGTGATAGATTGCTTCGCGGACGCGAAGACCTTCGGTATGGCGTAGCTCTTCGGCATAATCAAACATGATGATACCGTTGCGTACAATAATGCCCATCAAGGCGACAATGCCAAGGAAACAGGTTACGCCGAAGTCTATGCCTTGAATCAGTACTCCTGCCGCTGTGCCAAAAAGGCAAAGCAGCATGGATGCAAAGATAAGCAGTGCTTGTCCTACCCGTTTGAAGTGGGCAATGAGGACGAAAAGGATAACTACGGTTGCCAAGGACAAACCGGCAAGTATGGAGGGTATTTTATTATTTGTATCCTCTATGTCTCCGCCGGGAGTGATGGTCGTGCTGGGAGAGAGGTGGAGTGTGGGGAGCTGGGCAAGGATGTTTTCCATTTGTTCAGTTCCATTTTCTCCTCGGCACAGGTCGGCGCGGACGGTAATGGTGTAAATGCCATTGCGGCGTATGATTTGCCCGTTTTGCCAAATGGGCTTCACGTCGGCA
>CALUKF010000038.1 GCA_944321145.1 uncultured Odoribacter sp.
CTGCACCGTCGCCGAGGGGAACGTGACGGCAGGCACCGATGAGGGGTACATCGCCATGCGCCAAGCCACGTACAACGACCAGGTCTATTGGGAAGCCAACGTAGTGCCGGGCGTGGAAATCAAGGACTTCCGTCTGAATGGGAATGTGGATTGCCAGCTTACGCAGACAGTCATGCCGCAGGCTGGGCATGTGCATGAGGTGAATATCAATGTAAACGACAATATACCCAATGACGCCACCTTAATGACGGCAGACAATTGCAAGAATATCAATAGCGGCAAGTATGTTGTCAAAGGCGCATTCAACAATTCCATTACGATTACGGGAGGAAGCCCGGACATTTATCTTGACAATGTCAACATGGATTTTAGCCGTAACGGCCAAATCATAAATCCCATAAGCATAACCAATGGCGCAAATCCGATTATCCATGTAGTAGGAAGCAACAATATAACGGCTTATAGTTATAACAATCTCAGAATGGCGGGCATCTATGTAGATGACAAAAGCAGTGTCACAATTTGCGGCAATGGGACAGATGACGTTTTGACCGTGACCGGTGGCTCAGACGGAGCGGCTATTGGTGGGTATCGTAGTTCTGGTACTGATTACGCTTGTGGGAATATCACTATAAATAACGTAACTGTATATGCTTATGCTCTTTTCTATGCCGTTGTAAGCTATCCTCCCGCTATAGGAAGCACAGGCGATGCTTGCGGCAAAATAACCATTACCGATGCTATCGTCCATGCACAAGGCGCTGATGAAGCACCTGCCATTGGTGCAGAATCTTCCGTTCCGGAGATAACCATAAAAAAATCGAAAATCCACGCCTACCGTGGAAGTAACGCTGATTACATCGGACGGGTAGGAGACTATAAATATCAGGGTGGTCAAATACAAGGCGACATAACAAGTTCTACTGTGTATAAATATTTGTACGACGGTTTATATGACACTTCCACACCGGAGGGTGTCGTAGAATTTGATGAGAATGGCGAAGGAAAAGAACAATAACTCCGCCGTCCCGGCGGATATGCTATCTGCCGGTCATGGGTATCAGGGTTTGTAAATCCGAAAAGTAATTTGTAATCGGATTAAAAATCCTCATATTCAACACAATCGGATTGCAAATCCGATTGAACGGAAACTCCAAAGTCCGCACTGCTACCTGAAACGACATAGCACTCGTTTGACAAAAACGGCTGCACATTCTTTAGCAGATTAAGAAAGGAGTTATGGAAGAAAAGCCAAAGCCATGGAGTGAGAAACGAAGAAATGTCGTACCTTTGTTGAGTCAAAAAGAAAAGGATACTCATGGAAAATCAAGGAGAAATCATATTATATCAGCCCGATAGTGAGGTAAAACTGGAAGTGCGACTAGAGGAAGAAACGGTGTGGCTAACTCAAGAGCAGATAGCCATACTCTTCGGGATAAAGCGTCCGGCTATCACCAAGCATCTGAACAACATATACAACAGTGGTGAACTTGACAGGGAAAGCACATGTTCCATTTTGGAACATATGGGAAACGATGAAAAGCAGAAATATGTCACGAAGTTTTATAATCTTGATGCCATCCTTTCTGTCGGCTATCGTGTGAACAGCCGGAACGCTACCCTTTTCCGCCGTTGGGCGAACAGTGTCCTGAAGGAATATCTACTGAAAGGCTATTCTGTCAACCGACGGTTGACGGAATTAGAGCATACAGTAGCGGAACATTCACGGAAGATAGACTTCTTTGTCCGCACCTCCCTACCTCCGGTGGAAGGCATTTTCTACGATGGTCAGATATTCGATGCCTATAAATTCGCCACTGGCCTGATACGCTCTGCAAAGAAATCCATTCTACTGATAGACAACTATGTGGACGAATCTGTGCTGCTAATGCTCAGCAAGCGGACTGCCGACGTAAAAGCCGACATCTATACACAGACCATTAACCACCAACTGCAACTGGACTTGCAGAAGCACAACAGCCAATATTCCCCGATAGGTATCCATACCTACAAGAAGTGTCACGACCGTTTCCTGATTATCGACGGAACAGAAGTCTATCATATCGGAGCATCCCTGAAAGACCTCGGCAAAAAAATGTTCGCTTTTTCCAAATTAGAGATACCTGCCACAGCCATCATCGCCCTGCTGTAAAGTAACGAAACCTCCTGTTGAAACCCAATACCCCTCAACTCGCTCCGTTAGGTCGGATTGCAAATCCGATTGAACGAAAAACTATGCGACCCTTTGAAAATCAGAAAAATCTTGCTACCTTTGCAAAAGTAAAACCATATAAAGGAGGTTAGTTATGGAAAAGAAAGAAGAAAAGGTACAAGAGCAACCGAAAAAGAGTAAAATGGAAGAACTGGACGAAGAGGCTAAGAAGCAAGGCAAGAAGGTGAGCAAGACGTGGGAGGCTATGATGCGGCTGAAAGGTAGTCTGATAGTAAATGATCCGAAATTCCTGCTGTAAGTATGAGGGTTCTTCTCGATACCAATATTTTTGTGTACATGAGTACCGATCCCGAATATCTGAGTTGGGATGTATTGTCGCTCTTGAAAGAGCCGGACACCCTGCTCTACATCAGTGCTGAGTCTGTGCGCGAACTGATAGTAGGTTACCGTAACAAAGGCTTGTGCTCCAAACGATGGAAGACGGTGGATGCCATGGTGGCGGCCATCGAGAATGAATTTTACGTTCAGATCCTCCCCGTGAAGAAGGAACACATGGAGACCTATGCACGTATGGAAATAAATGAGGCACAGGGACATAAAGATCCGTCAGACCATGTCATCATCGCCCATGCCATTACCAATCGGATGCCCCTCATCTCCAGCGACACCCGCTTCTGGTTCTATCGCAACCAAGGGCTTGACCTGATATTCAACGAAAAATAATTGAAATAGATATTATCTCGGGTTGGATTTGCAAATCCGATTGAACGTTAATTCCATTCCTCCCTTGCCAGTCTCTCCCTATCCTCCCTACCCCTTTGCCGCAGGTGTTGCGCTGCTGCCGGGCAGGTGTTGCGCTCGCGGTCGCAACAGCGCCCCGACAGCATAGGAACAGCAGCGAAACAGCTCGCCGGCGGAAGGGGATTATGCCCTGCCCGGCGATGGTTTTCAGCGGCACAAAACGTAACAATTTTGTAACATTTTTGTAACAGGGATGTAGCAACGAGGTTGTAATATTGCAGCGTAAAATTATAATACACAAAAGATATGAATAAACTGTTGATTTTAGCCTTGGCACTTTGCATAGCAGCGTGTGGCAATTCCAAGAAGAAAGGCACCCAGAAGGGCGGCGACGTAACCATCGCGGCAGCCGGTGCGACTTTCCCCCTCCCCTATTACAACCTTGCGTTCAAAACATACCGTGACTCTACCGGGGTCGCTGTCACCTACGGGGGCATCGGCAGCGGCGGCGGCATCCGCAGCCTGAAGGACAAAATCGTGGATTTCGGCGGCAGCGACGCTTACCTGAGCGACGCGGAACTGGCAGAAATGCCGGCGGAGGTCGTCCACATCCCGACCTGCATGGGAGCGGTGGTGCTGGCATACAACCTGCCGGAAGTGAAAGACCTGCGGCTGACACCGGACATCGTGGCTGACATTTTCTTAGGGAAAATCACCCGCTGGAACGACCCGCGCCTGCAAGCCGCCAATCCGGGCAGCGAACTGCCGGACAAAGCCATCAGCCCGGTGTACCGCTCGGACGGCAGCGGAACGACATACGTGTTCAGCGACTACCTTTCGAAGGTGAGCGCGGAGTGGAAGAACACGGTCGGCACGGGGAAATCCCTGAAATGGCAGGCAGGGCTTGCTGCCAAAGGCAATCCCGGCGTGGCAGGCACCATCAGCCAGACGCCCGGCGCCATCGGGTATGTGGGGTCGGAATATGCCTTCGCGCTGAAAATCCCGACTGCCAGCCTGCAGAACCGCAGCGGCAACTTCATCGTGCCCAGCACGGAGAGCATTTCCGCCGCAGCTACGGAAATCCCGGCTGACACCCGCACCATGATTACCGACCCGGCAGAGGCAAACGCTTATCCCATCAGTTGCTTCACGTGGATTATCCTCTACAAGGAACAGGCATACGGCGACCGCACCCAGGCACAAGCCGAAGCAACGGTGCGCCTGCTGGACTGGATGCTCGGCGCACAAGCCCAGGAACTGACGACCCACGTGCATTATTCGCCGCTCCCCGCCGCAGCCATCGAGAACGCGAAGGCATTGCTGAAGGGAGTAACTTACAACGGACAACCTATTTTGAAGTAAAGGCTGGCAAGCCTTTGCTTCTCTTTAACCCATTGGATTCGATATGCGCGACTTCATTTTTAAACGGCTGCTGTTTCTCTGCTCGCTGCTTGTGCTGCTGATTTGCGGGGGCATGGTCTACTCGTTGGTGAGCGGGGCGGTGCCGGCATTCCAAGCCTTCGGGTTCTTCGGCTTTATCGGTTCGGCGGAATGGAACCCCACGGCGGGGAACGAGCATTACGGGGCTTTGTCGTTCATGGTGGGAACGGTGGCAACCTCCTTCCTGGCGTTGGCATTTTGCCTGCCTTTCTCGTTGCCGGTCGCCCTTTTTACGGGGGAATACTTCCGGGGGACGAAAGCGGCGACCGTCATCAGTTCGGTGATTGACCTGCTGGCGGGCATCCCGTCCATCGTCTACGGGTTGTGGGGATTCTACACGCTGCGCCCGCTGATGATTGACTTGGGGCTGTCGGAACAGGGGTTCGGCATCCTGACCTCCTCGCTGGTGCTGGCAATCATGATTACGCCTTATGCCGCCTCGCTGAGCGCGGAGTTTATCTCGATGGTGCCGAAAGAACTGAAAGAGGGCGCCTACAGCTTGGGGGGCACGCGGCTGGACGTCATCCGGCGGGTGGTGTTCCCGGTGTCCGGCTCGGGGATTTTCGCGAGCTACATCCTGGCATTGGGACGCGCGCTGGGCGAAACGATGGCAGTCACCATGCTTATAGGCAACACCGACCAATTGCCCCAATCGCTGACGGACACGGGCAACACCATGGCGAGTATCATTGCCAACCAATTCGGCGAAGCGGACGGGATAAAGCTGAGTTCACTGATTGCCATCGGCTTGCTGCTGTTCCTGATTACGGCTGTCATCAATTTTATCGGTAAAATGGTTATGAAAAAACTCAGTTGATTATGAAGGCAAGAATCGTAAAAGACCGGTTGTTTTTCTGGGCAGTGTGCGTGCTGTCCGCCCTGACGGCAGTGCCGCTCGTGGTGATTATCTGGGAAGTGGTGAAAAAAGGTTATAAGCAAATCAACCTCAGTTTCTTCACAGAGACCGCCCCCAGCACGCTGGACGCCATGCTTGCAAAGACGACAGGGGAACTGATACCCGGCGGCATCGCCAACGGCATCACGGGTACGCTGCTGATGGTTGCCATCGCCTCCGCCATTGCCATTCCGGTGGGGATTATGGGGGGCATCTACCTGTCGGAGAAGCCGAAAGCCCTGTTTTCAAACGTGGTGCGCTTCCTGACCGACCTGCTGCAAGGGACGCCGTCCATCGTCATCGGCATCATTGCATACGCGTGGGTCGTGAAACCGCTGGGCAGTTATTCCGCCCTGGCAGGCAGCGTGGCGCTCGCCATCATGATGCTGCCGCTCATCATCCGCTCGACGGAAGAAACGCTGAAGATGCTCCCGACGAGCCTGAAAGAAGCCGGGTTGGCATTGGGCGCGTCGTACACGAGCGTCATCCTGCGCGTGCTGGTGCCTTCAGCATTCGGGGGCTTGTTTACGGGCATCCTGCTCGCCATCTCGCGCGTGATGGGGGAAACCGCCCCGCTGATGCTCACCGCGCTGGGGAGCACTGCCATCAATTGGGACGTCACGCTGCCGACCAGTGCCGTGCCGTTGCTGATTTGGGAATTTTACAACGACCCGAACCTGATAGACATGATTTGGAGCTCGTCGCTTTTCTTGCTGATGCTCATCTTGGTGCTCAACATCATTGCCAAGCACATTGCCAAGAAATGGCGAATCGGATAAACAAACCAATATGAATCAAGAACATAACTAAAAACATTATGATAGAAAACCCGATATTGCAATTAAAGGATGTCTGCATTTCCTACACGCCGGGCAAGAACGCGGTCAATGCGGTCAACGCCGAGGTGGAGAAGAACAGCATTACCGCCATCATGGGACCTTCGGGCTGTGGAAAGAGCACGCTGTTGAGAGCCATCAACCGGATGCACGAATTGTATCCCGACATCCGCATCACCGGCGAAATCCTGCTGAACCAAAAGAACATCCTGAAGATGAACCCCATGGATGTCAGGCGCATGGCAGGGATGGTGTTCCAACGCCCCAACCCGTTCCCCACGATGAGCATTTATGACAATGTCCTCGCCGGGTATAAGCTGAACGGACTGCGGCTGTCGAAACGGGAGAAGGACGAAATCGTCGAGACCTGCCTCACCAACGTCGGGCTGTGGGACGAGGTGAAAGACGCCCTGTTCAAGAAGGGCACGTTCCTCTCCGGCGGGCAACAGCAACGCCTGTGCATCGCGCGGGCACTGGCACTGAAACCGGAAGTGCTGCTGATGGACGAACCGACATCCGCCCTCGACCCGATTGCCACAAACCGGATTGAGGAGCTGCTGCTGGTGTTGAAGAAGGAATTTACGATAGTCATCGTCACGCACAACATGTCGCAGGCGGCACGCATCTCGGACTACTCCATGTTTATGTACTTGGGGGAACTGATTGAATACGACCGCACCCAAAAGATGTTTACCAACCCGGCAGACAAGAGAACAGAAGAATATTTAACCGGACAATTCGGATAACACAGACAAAAGATATGAATAACTTCAAAGACAAAATCTTAAACAGGATTACGGACGACTTCCAAGTGTTGTCGAAAATCGTCCTCCGCCAACAGCACCACATCAAAAGCCTGCTGGAGGACAACAAGGACGCAGCTTTGTATGCCGAAATCAACAATGACGAGCGAATCATCGACAGCCTGGAAGTGAAAATCAGGGACGAGGTTATCAACACGATTGTGATGTATAACCCACGCGCGACGAACTTGCGCATGATTATCTCCTATTATGACATGACCGCCTATCTGGAGCGCATCGGCGACCTGTTGCTGAATATTTCCAATTTCATGCAAAAGGCAGACCTCCAAGGCAAAGTGTTCGGGAATTACAAAAAAACTTTGAGCCAAATGCTGGCGGCTGCCGAAAATATGACACAAAATGCTATATTTGCCTTCACGTGCGAAGATTTGCAATTGGCAAAAGACACCATCGAACTGGACGACCAAGTGGACGCACTGCACCGCAGCATCCGCGAGAGGCTGGAAAGCGAGTATGCCGGCAAGGAACTGAGCCAGCAGGAAATTGCCGACGTCCTGTCAATCAACAGCATGTCGTACAACATCGAGCGCATCGGGGACAACGCCACGAACATTGCAGAATCGGCAATTTACCTGGTGGAAGGCAAGAATATCAAGCACTGGGACAAAGAGAAAAACAATGAAGAAATCCTGGAGGCAGGCAGCGAAGGATGAGACGCAGCCCCCGAAAGGAAGAAACCAAAAGCATGAACACGATGGAAAGACATAAGATATTAGTAGTCGACGACGAAGAAGATTTGTGCGAGATACTCCAGTTCAATCTCGAAAGCGAAGGTTTTGCCGTGGACGTGGCAAACTCAGCCGAAGACGCGCTGAAAATCTTGGACAAGAGCCACGAGTTGATTCTGCTCGACGTGATGATGGAGGGCATGTCGGGATTCAAGATGGCGGAAAAGGTGCGGAAAGACCTGCACCTGGATACGCCCATCATTTTCCTGACTGCCAAAGACACGGAAAACGACATGCTCACCGGATTCAGCATCGGCGGAGACGACTACATCTCCAAGCCCTTCTCCATCAAGGAGGTGTCAGCCCGCGTCAAAGCCGTCCTGAAACGTTCGGGCAAACAGGAGTTGCCGGCACAACAACAGGTCATCGAAATCGGCGACCTGAGCATCGACCCCATCGGCAAAAACGTCACCCTGAAAGGGCATGCCGTATTATTGACTAAGAAAGAATTTGAAATACTCTGTATGATGGCGAAAGCTCCCAACCGCATCTTCTCCCGCGAGGACATCCTCGGGAAAGTATGGCAGGAGGACGGTTACGTGCTGGAACGCACCGTCGACGTGCACATCACCCGCCTGCGCAAGAAACTGGGCGAGTATGGCAAACAACACATCGCCAACCGTTCGGGGTATGGTTATTGTCTGGAATTTTAAATCATTTATCTTACTATGCATCTCACTTACAAAAAGAAAATTTTCCTGTACTTCTTATTGGTATTCACCATCTTTACCGTGATTATCATCGCCGTCCAGCACAACCGGGAAAAGACGTACAAAGCCGAAAGTTTCACCACCGGGCTGAACGCATACGCCGAAGTGGTGTCCAATTGCATCAAAGAGCACCAACTGCTGCAAAGCAAGCACATCGACTCGCTGAAATTCCTGCTGCCGCTGCTGCCCAAGGAGTTGCGCGTTACCGTCATTGACCGGGAAGGGAACGTGCTTTTCGACAATGACATCGACAGCCTCAAAGAGGTGGAGAACCACCTGACCCGTCCGGAAATCGTCAAATCGCTCAGTGCCGGCAGCGGCTCCAACATTCGCCATTCGGAGACGACGGGAACGGACTATTTCTATTATGCGCGCTATTTTGCCCCTTACTTTGTGCGGGTCGCCATGCCCTACGACAGCAGCGTGCGCAGCATTCTCAAAGCGGATGACATTTTCACTTATTTCATCCTGCTGCTCTTTTTCTCAGCCTTGATTTCCATCCTGTACCTTGCCGACCGTTTCGGCAAAGCGGTCAGCGGGTTGAAGGATTTCATCCGTTCCGCCGAGAACCATGCCCCCGACTATCAGAACATCCGTTTCCCCGAAACCGAATTGGGGGAAATCGGGAATAAGATTGTTGCCAACTACAAAATGCTGGAAGAGAGCAAAAACCAACTGAAGATGGAACAGGAGAAACTCCTCCGCCATTTCCACCATTCCGACGAAGGCATCTGTATTTTCTCTGCCAACCACAAGAAAATTTATGCCAACACGCATTTCATCCAATATGTGAACACCATTACCGACGAACCCCTGTTCGACGCGGATTCTATTTTCGAACTCAAAGAATTTCAGGAAGCAAAGCAGTTCCTGGAGAAAAACACGCCGGTCAATTCCCAGGCGAAAACCATCCCCATCTGGCAAGGCAAAATCAGCAAGAACGGGAAGCATTTCGCCGTCAAATTGCTCATATTTAACGACAACAGTTATGAAATCCTGTTGAACAACATTTCTTCCCTGGAAAAGAACCGTTTACTAAAGCAGGAAATGACCAATAACATTGCCCATGAGCTGAAAACGCCCGTGAGCAGCATCCGGGGATACATCGAGACAATCCTCGAACAGAACAACCTCGATCCTGCCAAACAGAAATTCTTCCTGGAACGCGCTTATACCCAATTGCTGCGACTCTCAGACCTGATTCGCGACATGGCACTGATTACCAAGACCGAAGAGGCATCCGAACTCTTTGAAAAAGAGGAAATCAACATCCGCAACACCATCGTGGAAGTCCTCAACGACTTGGAAAATCCCCTGAAAAACAACAAAATCAAAGTCGAAAACTGCGTGCAGCCCAATGTGGAAATCGAGGGCAACCATACGCTCCTCTACTCCATTTTCCGCAACTTGATTGACAATACCATCAATTATGCAGGCGGAAATGTGACCATCCACATCGAAAACTATACGGAAGACAGCGAGTTTTATTACTTCTCCTACTACGACACGGGGAAAGGCATCGAGGAAGAACACCTGACCAAAATCTTCGACCGCTTCTACCGCGTCAATCCGGGACGCAGCCGCAAAAGCGGAGGCTCCGGACTGGGGCTCTCCATTGTCAAAAATGCCGTCCTTTTCCATAAAGGGCAAATCTCTGCCAAAAACAGGAAAGACGGCGGGCTGGAATTCATATTCTCGTTGAGGAAGAAACTATATTAAGATATTTAATATGAAAAAAATACCACAAAGTCCATAAAGATACGCAACCTTTTCACCATCCCGTCATCTTTATCATAAAAACCAAAAATGATGAATATGGGAACCTTTACAACAACGACTGGGCTAAAACACTTATTATTCTTTTTCCTCCTGCTTACAACCATAGCCTGCAGCGACGACAAAGAGCCCATATATGAAGGATACGGGATGGTGCAAAAAGGGAGCGGCAACGCCTTTTCTATCCTCTTGGACAATGACATGCTCATCCGCCCACAAGAAGGCATCCTCGACCTTCCCGAAGGCATCGGCGACAGCACCCGGGTGCATCCGGTATTTACCATCCTCAAAGAGCAGGGACAAACCGCCAACGTCAATCTCATGGCTCTCGACTCCATCCTCACCCTGCCGGTCATCCCGTATAGCCCAAACCTGACGAACACCGCGGGGAACGCTCCGGTGAACATCCACAGGGCATGGATTGCCCATGGTTTCCTAAACTTCGAACTCCTTTTTGTCGATAACAACAAGCCACACACTTTTTGCCTGCTGCAACGCCCGGAACCGGACGACGCCCTTGTGTTTGAACTCCGACACAACGATTATGACGACGAAAACCGCCAGGCAAACATGCAAATCATTTCTTTCCGGCTGCAATCCATCCTCCAAAAGGTAAGCAAACCTGCTGAAATTACGGTTTATTATAATACAACGGAAATCACAACAGACAGTATCAGAATTACATACGAATAGCGAGGAAAATATTTTCAAAAAAAGTGCCCATTTCTTTTGGCGGTAAAAGAAAAAAGCCTACCTTTGCAATCGCAAAACAAAACATAAGCGTTCTTTTTCAAGATGGGCAGTTACCAGAGTGGCCAAATGGGGCTGACTGTAACTCAGCTGGCGTAGCCTTCGGTGGTTCGAATCCATCACTGCCCACAACCAATCTCCTTTTTTGCGGAAATAGCTCAGTCGATAGAGCACTAGCCTTCCAAGCTGGGGGTCGCGGGTTTGAGTCCCGTTTTCCGCTCTGAAATACAAGCAGTTGCGAAAGTGACTGCTTTTCTTTTTGTTTTGAATGTAATATAAATATCTGATTATTAGATATGTTCTATTTTTTCTCTACGGGAAAAACTTTATCAAGCATCTATTTCTCGTGTGCTTTTTTTGCCAAAATAAGGATATTCTGGTACGAATACAGTCAAAAATGAGCATCAAAAAAAATTTTATACCAGAATCTTTGTAATCAGCACATACACTGCGCATTAAACCATCTAAAAATGATACCAAAAGTAAGGATTTTCTTCTATATCATCCCTTCTAAAACAAGTGAAAAAGAGACCGCAAAAATCTATTGCAGAATCACATTAAATAATGCCAGAAAGCAATTTGTGACAGGCATTAGCATTGAAACAAAAGCCTGGGACAACGCAAAGCAAAAAGCGAAGCCAAAATCCATTGGCAGTGAAACAATTAACAAATACTTAAACAAAATCCAAAACAAAATCTCAGAAGCAGAACTAAGGCTGATGACAGAAAAACCAGACAATTATACGGTGGATGATATTTATTCAGTCTTTAAAGGAGAATATGAAGCCAACCAGCCCACACTGCTCAAATTATTCCAAGAAAGATTGGACAAGATGGAAAAACTAGTAGGCAAAGAATATACCATCAGGACTTTCAGGAAATTCCGGGAGGTTTATCAACATGTGCAAGATTTCTTGAATACAGAGTACCACATGGAGGACATTTCATTTAAGCAATTAAATTTCAAATTTATACAGGACTTTAGAGAGTATTTGCTAATCCAAAAGAAGCACCAGCCAATCACTATTAACAAAATCATTCAAAGGGTGAACCAAATCATCATGTTAGCGATAAAATACAAGTACATCGCAGAATATCCCTATAAAGGATATAAGCCTTTGAAAGTAGTCAAACAATTGGTCTACTTGACCGAGGAAGAGGTAAAGAAGCTGGAGAACTTCCAATTTGCACAAAAAAGACTGGCTAAGGTGAGGGACTTGTACATGTTCTCTGTTTATACTGGATTAGCCTATAATGAGGCATTTGGGCTGAAATATGAGCATATCATCAAAGGTTTTGACGGACAAGACTGGATTAAGATGGTCAGACAGAAAACCCAAAGGGAAATCAACATTCCCTTGCTCCCGCAAGCCAAAAGAATCATGGAGAAGTATCGTATTTCCGCAAATCAAGAATATGTGCTTCCCAGGATGAGCAACGTCAATATAAACAGCTATTTGAAAGAAATAGCGGACATTGTCGGCATCCACAAAAGGCTCACCCACCATACAGCCAGAAAGACTTTCGCTTCCACCATTTTGCTCTACAACGATGTCCCCATCGAAATAGTGAGCAAATTACTGGGGCATGCCAACATCAGCATCACCCAAAAGTCCTATGCCGAGGTGGTCAACAAGAGCATCAGCAACCACATGAAACAGCTTTCCAAAATTCTAGAAGTGAAGGATTAAGGAGAGGAACAAGAGCCTCTGGCAGCATTCTATAAGGATGCCTAAATGCCATAAGGCTCTTTTTTGTATTCATTTATCATTTTATTTTATAGGAAAAGTGAATACATCTTCCTAATTTTGCAGAATTAGAAACTTAAATACAAACACATGGGAACTATTGAAAATCCGCAAGAAGACGAGGTTATTAAAGTTGAAAGACTAATAGAAGACATTGAAAATCATCCAGAAGATAAAGTAGAACGAATATTGGCAACAAGAAACATCGGAGGAGAAAAGACTACTAACATTTACGAAGTGTATTTCAATACAGGAAATTATGAAATAGGCATATCGTCTAACTACAAAATAGGACAACCTATTTGGGAGGCGATGCCCATAGGACTTATAAATGGCGGATTAGTAAAATATAAAAATGTCAATTTAAGATACAGTATCACTCCTGACGATTGGCATAAAACATGCCATATAGACAAAGTATGTTTTACCATGCCGACAAACACTGCCAAATTAAGCGATGTGTTTGAGACCACACCTTATGGATTAATTAAAAAGAACAGAACAGGCGTAGGGGCTACCACCTTGGAATTAAACAGCCCAAGGAACAGCATCATCGTAGTCCCGACGAAAGCTTTGGCTTATGAAAAGGCAAAAAGCAATTGGGACAAAGAAATTCAAAAATGCAAAGCCTGTTATGTTGGAGGGGACATCTTCGGCTTCAGCAAAACTGGCATCAAAAGCTATCTTTCAGACAGCGAAATCAAATACAAAAAGTTCATTGTTGTAGCAAACAGCCTTCCCCGTTTATTAAGGGCAATTGGGGAAAACTGCTGCAAAGATTACTTTTTCATGGTGGATGAAATAGATTCCTACCAATACGACAACTCTTACAGACCCGAATTGGAGGATGTCATGGACTACTACTTCCAGTTCCCCCAAAAACTCCGCTGCCTAGTTTCAGCCACTATCAGCGATTTTTCAAACCCGCTAATCAATGAAGAGCCTGTCATCGAGGTACAATTCAAAAAACCAGAATCAAGAAACATTCGCTTGTTGCACACGGAAAATATTGTTGAGACAGCCCAACAACAGATACAATACATACGGCAGGAGCATCCGGACGAAAAAATTCTAGTGGCGTACAACACAATCAGCGGCATCCAGTCAATAATCAAAGCATTAGGATTAGAAAAAGAGGATACAGCCATCTTGTGCAGCGAGAAAAGCAAATCCATTGTAAAGGAATATTATGACAAGCTATCAGACACTAAACTGCCCAAGCCATTAAATTTCATCACCTGCATTTATTTTGTCGGGGTAGACATCAACGAACCTTTCCATTTGATTTCCATAGCTGACGTAAGGAAGCCCCATACCCTCTTGTCCGAAGAACGGTTACAGCAAATAGCCGGAAGGTGCAGAATCCCCGGCGGAATCTTAAGCGAAACTGTAGTATACAATTCAAGACCTGCGCAAAGCGCAAACATAGGAGACACAGGGGAACAAGCCATTGAAGCAGCAAACCTGCTTTCAAATTATGCGAACCTAATCCCGTTAGTGAAAACTGAGTTCCCGGCAATCATACCTAAAAAAACAGATGGCGGCAGGATTAAAAAATTCATAATTAAAAACTCCTTTCAAATTTATCACGGCATAAAAACAGCACCCCTAGTCAGGAGGAACAACAACGGCAGTTTCAAGCCTTCTTATTTCAACATAGACAACCTCCTTATCCAATTGAAATTGCGCACGACATTATATGGGGCTGCGGAAACTTTGTACAATCAGCTGGAAGCGAAGGGGCACCAAGTCTGTTTTGAAGAAGCAGAGACAAGTAGCACTGAAATCTACCAAGAAATAGAACAGCAGGTCAAAAACGAAAGCAAGCAAAGCATAGAAGAAGAGAGGGAAGCAATCATACAAGAACTAAGGGAATGCCAATCAACAACAGAAGATGAAAATATCGAAAAAAGGGCAAAACTGGCGGCTTCCCAAAGGATGGCTTGTTGCACGCAAAACCGGATTTTCTTGGATAGGTTTCTAGTATTGCAGGAATATGTCCCTTTTGAGGCTTTAATAGAAGAACTCCAGAAGCATGACCATCCCGATAAATACAATGACTTCTACAATGCAGCAGTATTTTGGAGCTTAAGCGAAACCCATCCGCTAAAAATTCTCATAAGGGAAAATTTTCCTTTGAATGAAATCCTGACAGGGGACGAAATAACGGGCAGGTTCAACAGCATCTGGACAACTTGGTTTTCCCGTGATTCATTAAGCAACAGGCAAGCCATCCCCAAAGCCAAGGTTTTCTGCAAATTATCCCGAAGGACTACCAAAAGGGAAACGGGGAGGCTTATGCCCGTCAGCGGCTATAGAATCATCAGTTACAACAGCTTTGATTTTAATTTCAGCCCCCTGAAAAAAAGACCGGACACTGCTGATGCGATGGAATTTGATTTCTATAGCTAATCTTCAACGTGAAAATGTATTCACTTTCCATATATCATATACAGTAGAGTGAATACATGTTAGAGGGACTAAAAACAAAAGGAAATTAGGTGGAACCCCAAAATCCTCCAAACTTAAAGATGGAAGACATTAAAAATAAGTGCTTTTTTAGAGCATATAGACTCACAAATTAAACATATCATGAACACGAACACAAAAACACAGAAAATGACAGAAGAAGAAAAGGAGAAATGGCTTCAGGAGTATTATCAGGAGATACTCAAAACGACAGGAGACAAGGAGGAAGCCGAGAAGGAAGTAGAGTATATCAAGAAGATGGGGGCAGTTGGAGGTATGTCCCCCAAGGATACGGCAGATATGATGCTTATGTAGAAGATAGGTTTGAGAGGTTCCTTGAAGGGTACTTGATGAGCTACTCCCAACTTAGTGAAGCTCAATATAATGATATACATAGCAAGAACCCTTTACAAAGGAATGTAGTTAAGGCTAGTCATAAGATAAAAGAAGAACTAAAGAAAAGAGGGGTAAAAGTAACTTCCCAAGATGTTAGGTTAGCTACAGCTTCAGATTTCCATAAGGCTATTTCTGAGGCTGTAGCCCAAAATCCTAATGGCTGGATGGTAGACGTACATGAAGAATTTAACTATGAGGTTTGTACTTGTTTCCTTACAGAGGACGGAAAATCTGGTATAGCAGTTACTCCTGATGGTAACATAATAAGTCTCTTCTCTAGTGTAGGAGGTGACCATAGGACAGAACTTCTTATGCAACTAGCTATCTTAGCTGGAGGACGTAAACTAGATTGTTATTACCTTTTTAAGGATGGAAAGTATGGTGGCTTACCTATCCTCTATTCTAAATTTGGGTTTAAAGTAGCCACAAGCACTCCTTTAGACATTATTGTATTTTTAAAATATTGCAAGAACCGATAAAGGGTTCAGCAGCGTAAAGCATTAAATTTTATAAATGGCACAACAATGATAAATTCTCGATTTTTGTCTTTGAATTTCATATATTTTAACTATAAATATTTTGATATTCAATATATTATGCGTATTTTTGAGTAGAAAAAAGAAGAGACAACAATAGAATCATTTTATAAAATAAAAAATACATTTATGGAAAAAGACGAGAATGCATTAATTCCGGCGGAATTATTAGAAGATGAAATTTACAAATACAACTTGGGAAAATACCAAACCTCATTTACTCAGCTGCCTTCTGATGACCCGGAAAAATATGAACGGATGGATTTGGACATCGTCACTTTAGAACTGAATGGTGCAATTTGTTATTATCAAAACCATTGCAAGCACAAAATTAAATGGAAGAAAGTTTGGGAAGAAATTGAAGAAATTGATTTTACATTTCCGTATGACAATGCAAAATTAAGCGATGTTTTTAATCAACTGCCCTATGGATTAATTAAGAAAAACAGGACAGGAGTAGGTGCAACTACTTTAGAATTACAATCTCCAAGAAACAGCATAGTTGTAGTTCCAACAAGGGCATTAGCCTATGAAAAAGCAAAGCATAGCAAAGACAGTATGACAGGAAAATACAAAGTGCTTTATGTTGGAGGGCAAATAAGCGGATTTAATCCCCCATCCATAAATAATTACCTAAATGACAACAACATTGAACACAAAAAATTCATTGTGGTCATTGACAGCTTGCCAACTTTATTAAATGAAATTGGTGAAGAAAATTTTAAAGATTACTTTATCATGTTTGATGAAATTGACAGCTACCAATATGATGCTTCATTCCGCCCTAACATGGAAAAGGGGTTTGAGTATTATTTCAAATTCCCAGAAACCAACCGATGCCTAATCTCTGCAACTGTAGGAGAGTTCACCAATCCAAGAATAAATGAAGAACCTGTCATTAATCTAGTATTCAACAATCCAGCACCCAGAAACATTGAATTGAAAGAAACCAATGATGTCTTAATGACTACAAAAAAGCACATTGAACATCTGCTAGCCAATTATCCCAATCAAAAAATATTGGTTGCCTTCAATCTCCTAAAACGCGGCATACTTCCTATTATCAAAAGCCTGTCAGAAGAAAATCAGGCAAAATGTGCTGTCCTCTGTGCAGAAAAGAATAAAACTGATGTGGGAGAAATGTATTGCGATATAGTTGAAAATAAACTTCCAAAGCAAATTACTTTCATGACATGCACCTACTTTGTGGGCATAGACATCCAAGAACCTTTTCATTTAATATCTGTAGCAGACACAAGATACCCTTTCACGCTATTATCTACTGAGAAATTACAACAAATTGCAGGCAGATGCAGGATTTCTAATGGGCTGTTAAGTGAGACTGTCATATATAATATAGCGCATAATAGGGAAGAAGACATGGAAGCATTGTCACAACAAATTGTCAAAGATGCTCAAGCCCTGATTAATTTTTTCCAACTTCAAAATGATATGAAAAGTTTATTTCCTGAATTGCAAAAATACAAGGGTTTCAGCAAAGAAGAGATTATCGAATCTTCAATAAAAAAATACGGGAAAAGTTCTCCGCTCCACTTAATCAAAGAATCCCCTACAAGCATTGCTATATCGTATTTCAATATAGATAATATATTGATTCAAAATAGGATAATCAGAAATTTATACAACTCATCCGACAATTTAAAAAGCAAACTCATCTCAGAAGGACACAGCATTAACTGCGAGGTCATCACAGAAAATGAAAGCATTAATCCTCAAATCCATGAAGAAATAGCAGAAAACCATCAAAGAAATACGGAAAATGAACGAGAAGATTTTATTACTCAATTAATGGAATGCACTTCTATTCCTGAAAGAGAACGCTTGGCTTACAGATTAATGACAAATTGCCAAGATGAAAACAAGGAATTTTTAAAACGTTTTATTGAAATGCAAAAATATGTGCCAATTGAAAAGTTAACAAACTTGCTCACACCAATAAAATCCCACAAAGCCTACCAAAAGTTGAAAAAACAAATATGTATATGGGCTTTGGAAGAAAACCATCCCATCAAAGCAACACTAAGAAGCCATCTAGCAATAGGGCATTCTTACACATCAGAAGAAATAACTAATGCCATTAATAGCATTGTACATGGCATCTTGTCAGCTGACAATTTGAACAATTCTGAAGCAGTACGAATGCTTAAACTTCAATTTTGTGAAGTCGGAGGCAGAACTACAGAATATAGGAATCATAGAAGAGTAAACGTCTACCCGATTCTTAGTTATGATGTTTTAGGCTTAAATTGTGAACCTGTTGAAAAAATACCTTCAACCCAGAATATGAAAGCTATACTAAGGTAAAAACGAAATGTATTCACTTTTCATTCTCTATATATAGAAAAGTGAATACACCGCTATCTGACATCCCCTGTTTCCCATCAAAGAAGCAGGGGTTTTTCCATATCCTCTTTTTATATATATAACTCTTTTTACCACAAAAATTTTTTATTTTCCCCCGAATTTCATTTCCGTAAGCGGGATTCACACCATACAAACCTCCCCCACCCCTTGGGATTTGGGGTTAGTCCCCCTGTGGGCATTCATTTTCCAGTACATTGCAATCCCTCATTACTCCCCCTTCAAGGCTGGAAAACCTAAAAAACGGCTTTTATGTTTAACAATTTTAATATCATGAATTATGGAAAAGTTGAAATTTGTAGAGACCTTGACCATTGAGGAGTTCAAGGCAAAGAACGGAGTGGAAAAACTTGAAGTGAAACAGAACCCCCAGACAGGGAAATGCTTCTTTGTCTACGGCTGTGAAACAGGAGCAGTCAGCGAAAGGTTCATCTTAGGGGAAATCACCACACCTGTCATATCACAAGTCTGTTCCCCTGCCACAGGGGAGATGTTCTACCTCCTTCACCAGAAAGGGGAAGAAGGTGCTCCAACCTTGGCGGTGTTCTGACTACACAAGCAAGCACGGGCGGCAGGGATATGTCCCTGCTGCCTTTTTTATATTCCTTTTATTTTTAGAATGTATAACCACCACAAAAAAAACGATTTACCATGATGCAATTAAGAGTTTCATCGAAAAAACAAGTCAAAATCAAATTAGCCATCCAAGGATGCGCAGGGTCAGGAAAGACGTATTCAGCCTTGCTGCTGGCACACGGGTTATGTCCGGAGTGGGAGAAAATAGCCGTTGTAGACAGCGAGAACGGAAGTGCTGACTTATATTCCCACTTGGGAAATTACAATGTCCTCCCCCTCTCGGACAGCTTCACCCCAGAAACCTATAAGGAAGCCATTGACATCTGCGAAAAGGCGGGGATGGAGGTCATCATCCTCGATTCCATTTCACAATGCTGGGACAATCTCCTGGAGTACCATGCGAACTTGCAGGGGAATTCTTTCACCAATTGGCAGAAAGTCACCCCAAGAATCAATTCCTTCATCCGGAAAATCCTCCAGAGCGAAAGCCATGTCATTTGCACCATGAGGAGCAAGCAGGATTATGTCCTCAGCGAAAAGAACGGGAAAATGGTGCCGGAAAAGGTAGGGTTGAAAGCCGTCATGAGGGACGGGATTGATTACGAGTTCACCACTGTTTTCGAGATTGGCATGAACCATCAAGCCTCCGTTTCCAAGGACAGGACAAGCCTTTTCATGGGCAAGCCGGGCTTCACCATCACGGAAGCCACCGGGCAGGAAATCTTGGCTTGGTGCAATGAAGGAATCAGCGCGGAATCCGTCAGGCAGGAAATCCTGAAAGCAGGAAGCGTGGAAGAACTGGCAGCCCTGTACCACCGGTTCCCGGAATGGGGCAGCCAGCTGGCTCCAGATTTCACACGAAGGAAAGCACAGCTTTTAGAAGGAAAAAACAAAATAGCAATCAATTACCAGCCAAATTTCATGAATCATGCAAACAAACATGCAATTACAACCTGTCAGGGCTAATGTCATATTCCCTGTAACAGAGAAGAGGGGCATGGAATTAATTCCCCTCCAAAAAACAGAAACCCATCCGGCAACAGAAAGGGAAAAAGAAACCAAGAAGCTCCCTTTCATTGAAGCCAACACCCAAGAAGTGGCTATCGGGCACTTGAAGGAAGAGTGCATAGTCCCCGTATTCAGCAAGGACAATGAAATCACCATCTCACATCCAGAATTCATTGAAAATATATGGGAAGCCGCACAAAAAGTTTTCCCCCGTGAAACCATCGGAGAGCCTGAAATCAGGGTCAGCCACATCATCAAAGGGAGGACGCCAGACGCCATCCACAAGCCTGTCCGGGAATTGCTGGAAGAGGACAAGACCATGTATTACGAGCGGATGATGTTCTGTTTTGAAATACCCTCCATACATGAGGACATTTCAGGGAACAGGCTAAACCTCACCATCGGAGGAGTAAGGGCATATAACCAAGAAAACCTTTACAGCAGGAAAGGCATGGAGAAATTCAAGCTATTTATTGGTTTCAAAAACATGGTCTGTTGTAACATGTGTGTATCTACTGACGGATATAAAGCAGAAGTAAGGGTAATGGACATCGGCAGCCTTTATAAGGCAGCCTGCCAACTTTTCCAAGATTACAATGCAGCTAAACACTTATACGAATTAGGTGGGTTAAAGGAGAGTTTTATGACGGAACACCAATTTGCCCAATTTTTGGGGAAAAGCCGGATGTACCAATACCTTCCAGCAGCCCAGAAGAAAAAGCTCCCTCCCATGCTGATGACGGACACCCAAATAGGATTGATAGCCAAAGCTTATTACCATGATGAATATTTTTCTCCTGTAAAAGGGCAGCAAGCTATCAGCATGTGGAAGGTCTACAACCTCCTCACGGGAGCCAACAAGTCCTCCTACATCGACAACTTCTTGGACAGGGCTTACAATGCCACCCAATTGTCCGAAGGATTGAACAAGGCTTTATACGACGAGAACGAATACTCGTGGTTCATCAAATAGTTGCCAAATTGAGGAATATTGTTATAATTCTACCCAAGAACTGTCCAAGCCCAAAGGGGGATTGTCGAAAAACTTGAATTTTCTTCTTATAAGGAAAGGTATTTAAAAAATTCGACATTTCTTCTCGAAGGCTGGAAAACCTTTAGGGTGAGCGGGGGTAGGGAATAAAAAAATGTATTCACTTCCCATATATAATATTACAGCAAGTGAATACAAAAAGGAAATGAACATCTAACTCCAATCTTATTATAGAATAAAAAAGGTTAGGTGTTCAAATCCTAATTTATAGCCACCTTCTTACAGCCGCAATAGACTATAAGCCCTAAAACCATTTGTTTTACAAATGACAAATTCTTAAACTAGTCCCCCTCCTGCTTTTCCTCTTCTCTCAAAAGTGCCCTAGACAGGGGAGGAGGGAAGGAATAGTTACTAATTAAAGCAATCTTATGTCTAACCATTAAAAACTAATCTTGCATGAAAAGATTCAGATGTTATTACACCATCAAAACCACTTATTACGTGGACGTTTTAGCAGAAGATGCCTTTGAAGCCAAAGAAAAGTATGACAACTGGGAAGTGGAGGAAGAACCCCACATTCTTCCAACCTCTCCAGACCCCTTCCGTGTGGTTGCGATAGAAGAAGTGAAATAAACGTGTTTGTCTCATTTTTCTTCTTATCAAGGTGTAAAAGAAAAATCCAACACAATGTATTCACTTCCCTAATGCTAAAGGATGGATATGAATACAATAAATGCCATAGCCAGAAAATCAATTGGTCTCTATAGCAAGGGGAGAATAATATCTACCACTACTACAGGAGTAGCGTGCGGTGGCTTGTGGGGTGGGGGCAAAAGTGTGAAACTACCAGCCTATTACCTATATTCCCAACGGGCATAATCACAGCTTCTGGAATATCCATCCCGTTTAAAAAACACTTTTTGAATAAAAGGACAATCATGATTCATGGTTGGATTGTTGAACCGTGGGGTTGGGCAGATTATTGCCCAGCCCCCTAAAACAAAAATAAAATGAGAATTTGGGACACATAAAAGGATTTTTTAGGACAAATGCTTATATTTGTCTGGAACTAAAAAGCAAAAGCATGGAAAGGTTTTACATTAATGAATTTCACAGGCAATGGATAGAGAACACGCTGGAATCATTAGCCTCTTGGAAGAAGCAGCCAATCTCATTGGAAACTGTAAAAGAGCAACAGGAAAGATTGAGCCGACAGAAAGAGGCTAGGAAAAAGAAAAATCAATTCCACAACTATTAGGAATTCATTAAAAACCAAAGAAATAACTCACACCTGCGCAATATGGACTGAAATTCTTCCATAAAATATGCCCATCCTTGTTTTGATTTCAACTGCAAATTCATAACTTTGCACTATGAACAATTAAAACGATTGAGCATGAAATAGAAGTTTAACAAGACATATTGAAAAAGAAGTGTTTGCTTCTTACTTGTGTAGTCCTAAAATCACCACTTTGAAGACTGACAATCACAACGGTAAGAAAGTAAATGCTTACATCAGCGTAGGTGTGAGCTTTGCTTGTATGTGATTGTAGGTGTTGTGGTGATACCTTGGACTCAGCAAGAAAGTATCACACCTTCTTTTTGTGGTATGCCTGCAAAAAGAAAAGATTATGATAGACTTACTCAATAATCCAGATTTTTTAATTGGCTTTAAAGGAAAAACCATAAGTCCTTACGTAAAACTAGGCTTTATGGGATTTCATTTCATGGATGACGGTTCTGTTTTTCTTGGAACTACCAAATCACTAATTGAACAAGAAGAATCTGCATATCTGATGAAATTTTGTCCTGACGGTCATATACAAATAGGACTATTTTCCCACGCAAAACTTCTTGAAGCGTACAATATACAAAGCCTAATAGACATGTATTGGGGGAGCAATAACTGTCATAAGGATAATATTGACGACATAGATAGCATGAATCTGGAGGACATGTTCAATCTTCCAAATCCCTTCCATAAAGAAAGATGCCGTTATAAAAACATAGCAATTGATACCAATAAAAATTATTTTAAAATATAAGAGCATGAAAGGGTGGAACATAAACGATATTTTTCCCTTGCGCTGGAAATACCAAGGAGAAACTATAGGCGATGTATTAAAAAAGGATTCTGGTTATATTAAAGATTTAATCAGATTACATCATTCCTTTTGCCTTTCTGAAGAATGTATGGCAGAGGCTCAGAAAATCACAAAAGGATTTAAGGATGAATGGGTAAAGCCTCAAAATCCAAAAACTTTAAATGTGAAAATTTATAGAATCCCATATGGCTTTGACTTTAACGAGGAAGAGCTTGTCAAGCTAAACCAACAAAAACTAAATACCTAAACATATGGACAGATTTGAACCATTCCAAATTTTTCGGTTTGACAGTTTTGTTTTTAATGCTACAAGGTATGAAAAATATAGACTGGGGAAACTCCTTTCACGAGGCAACATTTTCATGCCAATCATTTGCAAAACTCAAGAAAACGGAATTATAAAAACTTATATCGCAAACAATACTTTAGAAAAAGAAATTCTAAGTGAGTTTGAATTTGACATGCTCATAACTCTCCATGATAGAATGCAACTAACCATAGCCCCACGCTAGAGAAATGTTGAAGATATATATTTTTCATATTTAGAATGGTGCGTGCCATATACGCGAGAATATAAGTCATTCGCCCAAAATGAACCTATCGTAGGACATCTATTTTTAAAGAACATGACTATTGTGAAGATTACATTTAAAATGACTAACCCAGAGAGAATTATTGAATTTTATTAGCATACAATCTATTCAACAAATGAATGACATGATAGAAACTCCCAAAGATGAATATGTTTCAGGCATTAAATTAGACCCGACTAACACTACGTTTTTTAATGCAGCAAAACTTGTGCTTGAAACAGACAAGCCGCTCATATATCTGACAGGAAAGGCTGGCACTGGAAAAACCACTTTCCTTAAGTACATTGTATCTCAGTATAAGGAGAATAAAATTGTTTTGGCTCCCACAGGTTTGGCAGCTGTAAATGCTGGTGGGCAAACCATCCATTCTTTTTTTAAATTAGATTATAGCCCACATTTGCCGGATGATTCAAAATTTCAAAAAACTCATATTTATGACTGGCTCAAATACAACCAAGCAAAAAGGGATTTAATCAATAGCCTCTCCTTGATAATCATAGATGAAATTTCCATGGTAAGGTGTGATATATTGGATGCCATTGACAAAATATTGCAAGTATTCCGTAATAATTGCAGGCCTTTTGGAGGTGTAAGGATGTTGCTTATTGGAGATACTTTCCAACTTGCGCCTATTGCAAAAAATCCCGAATGGGATATTTTGAAGGAAGCATACCCTAATACCTACTTTTTCAGTTCCAAAGCTTATGAAAAAAGTTCACCTTTTTATATCCAACTAGACAAGCCATATAGGCAAACTGAAAAAGAATTTCTGTCCTTGCTTGACAAAATCCGAATTAATGCCATTTCCAATGAAGAATTGAATGACCTCAATTCAAAAGTAACCAAAGGAAATAATCAAGTCATCCCTAAAACATCAATAATATTAAGCCCCCGCAACTATAATGTAGACAAATATAATTATGAAAACTTCAACCGTTTGAATGGCGAAGAACATGATTTCCCTGCTAAAATCATAGGCGATTTCCCGGTTCAACAATATCCTGCTGAAAAGGACTTAAAAATCAAAATAGGTGCCCAAGTCATGATTGCCAAAAACAACTGGGACAGGCACAACAACAAATTTATTTATTACAACGGAAATATTGGCACTGTCCGTGAAATAGGGAATGACAAAATAAAAATTGAACTGAATGACCAAAACACTGTTGAAGTAGAAAAAGTCACATGGGAAAACATTGAGTATAAATTAATCCAAGAAGATGGAAAAAGAACCATTGAAAGCACCGTCAAAGGAACTTTTACACAGTTCCCGCTAAAATTGGCTTGGGCTGTAAGCATCCATAAAAGCCAAGGCATGACATTTGACAGTATTTATGCTGATTTGGAGGAATGTTTTGGCTATGGTCAGGTATATGTGGCATTAAGCCGTTGTAGGCATTTAAATGGCTTGCATTTAATGTCACCTATCAAACGCAATGCTATTACAACAGACCCTGCTGTATTGGCATTTGCAGAAACCCAAACCCCAGATACCTTGTTAGTACAAGAAATTGAAAAAAACAAAGCAGATAAATTATACAAACAGTGCAGGGAAGAATTGAAAGAAGGGAAAGTGCTCAAAGCCTTAGAAACTTTCAATGAAGCAATTGGAGTCAGGGATGATAGGGACACCCCTACTTTTCATAAATATTGCAATACAGTGCTCCATTCTTTCAAGCACTACAAAGAATTGGCAGCAAGCCTGCATCAAAAAAGGAAAGAATTACAAGCAAAATTGAACGAACTTGACGTAGAATTAGAAAACGTAAAGAATAAATTGAATGCTTCCCAAGGAGAATTAGCCAGAACCCAAGGAGAACTGCAAACTGCCATCACGGAAAAAAATAATGAACATAAAGAATTTTCTGAACAGATAGCTGCATTAAAGGAAAAAATTACCTCAACCAAATCGACTTATGAACAGCAAATAAGCTTGAAAGAACAGATTATCAATATGAAAGAGCAATCAATCCATTTGCTGAACCAAAAAATTGAAGACCAAGCAAATCTCATCAAAAAAGAAGAGCAAATGATTGAAAATGGACTCAAGCAAGTAAAAGACTTAAACGCGGAAAATCAAAATTTGAAAACTGAAATAGAGCGGCTTAGAAATATCACATGGTGGCAAAAACTGAAAGGAAAGAAATAATACGATATAAACCATTAACATTTTAAGAATCATGAACTTCCCACTAAGACCAGGCTTAAAAAAGGCAAGCCTTCCATTGATTGCAACATCAGGCGAGAAATTAAAAAACCTGTGTTTCCTTATTGACACAGGCTCTGACAGCAACATTATATTTGACTTTGTATATCATCACTACAAGGATGAATTTGCCTTACTTCCACTCCAGCAGAAAATAATGGGCATAGAAGGACATTATACAACCAATCCCATTATCGAAGGTACCCTAAACATAGGAGGAACAGATTACACCTCCAGATTTATTGTACTAAATGCTTCTGATGCAGTAAAAAACGTTCAAGATGAGTTCGGCATCCAAATTCATGGGATATTAGGCATTGAATTTCTTATTAAAAACAAATGGATTATTGATTTTGAAAAACTTGAAGTAAGAACCAATGGAGAAATTTAAAGATTACCCAACCATTTTTATTACCGTTAAAGGCATTGGCTTTATATTCCTGTTGGACACCAGCAGCAAATACAACCTATGTACGCCGTGTTTTGCTGACTTTTTCCACGAGGATTCACTCACCTCAACAGAAACTGAACCAAAAGGAAGAGCCATTGAATCCCCATTTTCAGCGTTTGGGGATGTATTCCAAAAACAGGAAGGGATCAAGGACATCAAGTGTAAAAATGGCATTAAAGCAGGCTGTTCCTCTGCAAAAATCCAATTTGAGCATGATGGAAAGACCTACAGAGACCTGTTTTATATAGACCCCAGCTTATGTGCCTACTGCAAGCCCAAAAACAAAATTGCAGCTATTTTAGGCATCAGCTTCCTGAAAAAGCATAAGTTTGTTATTGACTTTGGCAGGCTGGGAATCACCAAAAAAGATTAATTCCTATCTTGTATTCATTATTTTATTTATTATGTCGGAGAAAGTGAATACAAACATTGCACAAACCACATAAATACAATATCAGAATAACACTAAAATCAATTCAACATGAAAACTTTATTTTATTATGCTGCAACTTGCATGGCACTTTTAGCATCCACTCACACCTTAAAGGCAGAAACCTCAAAAATGTCTTTCAAAGAACAAGCTTCCATCCATGACGAAGAAAACAACAGTTCGTCTTTAGATTCAATCAAAATGACAGAAGAAGAACAAGAACAAACAATAGAAATTTTATCTTTATATGTCACCCCTATAGATTCTTCCAAGTTGCAAAGAATCAAGGAAAATGCCCAAGCTATCAGCAAAATCACTTCAAAAACAGATTTTGACACGTCATTCTTTACTGAAAACATTTCACACTTGGATTCTGTTGTTCATTATGGCATTGAACTCGCCCAACAGAACAAAGGGGGTGAGTTGCTAAATTTGTTGGAAAAGGAAAGATTAAACTTTTATGCACACCCCAATAATACTATTGATAATGAAATAGCATTACATCAATTGTTTATTGAACTATATGCTAAGTTCTACAAAGGGAAAGGTAATGTCTGGCAGAAAGTTATTCCCTTGGTGGAATTTTCAAAGGCACATATTTTGAGCATTCAAACATTGCAAGGGTATATTCATCCTTATTATCCCCGAATCTTGTACAACTTGATAGATGCCTACTTGACTGTTGATGACATTGAAAAGGCAATAATCACAGCAAAAGAACTTGATAATTGCTATCAAGATTTGAATGACATACCAGACGCCATTGTAATCTTACTGCGTGATTTATATGGCAAAGCAGGCATGCGGGCACAGCAAGACAGTTGCTTAAAAATACTTGAATCCTCACCTATTTACCAAGATTTCATGAGGACACTACAGCAAGAAAAGCAACAATCAACAGAATAAAATAAAAAGCAAGGATATTCAGATTACCATGTATTCACTTTTCTATTTTCAATTATAGGAAAGTGAATACATCTTCTTTAGCCGTAAACTCACCTGTTATTTATCCTTCGCCCTTAGATTCTCTTTTGACTTCTTGCTGTAGGCTTCCCCTCTGGGAAGAAAATATTGGAACATCACGGTATCATCTACTATCTGAACATGAAAAGTAAAAAATGCCCTATAATGCCCTATGCGAATACGATAAACATAATTATAATCCACTAATTTCTTGCAATCTGTTATGCCACTCAAACTATCTGCATCTATCACTTCCTGTATGGCATCCCTCACAGAAAGCAATATTTTGCCAGATAATTTATCAACAGCTTTTACAAAAGCCTTAGAATATGACACTTTCATCTCCTTTTAATTCCAAGTTTTTGTTCAAACTCTTCCTGCTCCTTTTCATCAACTGCAACTAACCCCTCTGGTTCATTTTTTACCAGCCAAGCATAAGCTTCATTGTCACTCATGGCAGCAACCATATTTTCCACATCCTTTGCCAATAGATTTTCAATATACCTCTTTAAATTAGTACCTTGAGCTGCTGCCTTGATAGATAAATAACGAAATATATCTTCTGGAATATCTATCACTTTTCGCCTATTTGTTTTTAATACTGCTTCCATAATAATATTCTTTGTGGCAAAAGTACAAAATATATATGATATATACAATGCACATATTGAACATCCCATCAATTTTCAGTATATTTTGCCCTCAAGTAACTCACCAAAGACTTCCGTCAATTAATCTAAGAATTTAACAACAAGTATTCAATCATCAACCAAAACTAAACACCATGAAATCAAACAACAAATCTCCCAGTTTATAACTAATCAACGATTAATTTCTCCCCACCCCATTTCCTCCACATTATGGTAGGAAAATAAGGAGACAAAGCATTTATTAAACATATTGTCAAACTAGCACAGGTATAATCACGGTGAAAACAGCATTAAGAACAGAGGATAACATCTATAAATCAGTAATTTGTGTCATATTTTCGAGTCCCGTTTTCCGCTCTGAAATATAAGCAGTTGCGGAAGCGGCTGCTTTTCTTTTTAGACTGATTTCCGTGGGTTTTCGAGTATAGATGTAAACCGAAAAGGATTTCTGTTCAAAATACAACCTATTTCTTTTATCAACTGAAATTAATCTATAGATTCAATATAGAAGTGCAATCACCTCCCTCCTCCCTTGGAGCGTAGCGGTAATGTCAGAGGGCGGTGATAA
>CALUKF010000039.1 GCA_944321145.1 uncultured Odoribacter sp.
TCCGCCTTCCTGCCCGTCGCCATCCTGCCGCCCGCGAGGAACACCACCGCCACCGCCTGCAGGATGTGGAACAGGTATGTGCCAAAGAACGGAATCTGCCCGCTCAACGCCACCTGGTTCCACCGCGTCATGCCGCCCCCGAACAAGGGCGTACACCAATTCCCCACCACTAAAAAAATCCCCACCACCGCCAGCCCCGCAAAAATCCGGAACAGCCAGCTCCTCCTTAACAACCGCGCCTCGTAGCGCGCCACCGTGTGTATATTCTTCATCGAGTTCATAACAGGTCTTTTAGATGCCCGCAAAGTAGGCAAATTAAATGAAATTCGGAAACGATTTCTTCAAAAATCCCCGTTTTTTAAACAAACGGACTGCAAATCCGTTTGAACAAAGCCATTACGAACGACTTGCATCCTTGTGGCAGGCACCGCCGGCTTCCGTCTTGCCCTTCCCCGAAGCCTGTCCGGTACCCATATAAGGCAGCGTCAAGGCAGATGCAAAGCCCGTATTTGGGTTACATTTCAGTTACATGTAAGTTAGATTCCTGTTACAGGATGCTTATATGAAAACCTATTTTTGACCTATTCTTATTATATTGGAATAGGATGATAATAGGTTTATAATAGGTTGAGAATAGGTTTATCTCTAAATGAAATGTAACTCAAGTGTAAGTTAAGTGTAACTCAAATATAGGTTCTGACCCTGTTTTACACGGGTGCAGGACAGCTTCCGGGCAGGGGGTATGCTCGTACGGAGGGAGGTGTCCGGAAAAATTTGGGCGATAACGATTGTTTTCCTATCTTTGCAGGGTAGTTAGTTTTTAATAAATAGGGCATTTACCATGTGGATTACGTTGGTCATATTGGCACTTTCGGCTCTGTTTTTCATGAGCGGGAAGGTGCGTTCGGATTTGGTGGCGATTTGCACGCTGCTGGCTTTGCTTGTGTTTCAGATATTGACGCCGGAGGAAGGGCTGGCGGGTTTTTCCAACTCGGTGGTCATCATGATGGTGGGGCTGTTTGTGGTCGGGGGCGGTATTTTCCAGACGGGGCTGGCGAAGATGATTAGCGCCAAGATATTGAAGCTGGCGGGGAAGAGCGAGTTGAAGCTGTTCCTGCTGGTGATGTTGGCAACGGCGGGCATCGGGGCGTTTGTCAGCAACACGGGGACGGTTGCCCTGATGCTGCCCATCGTGGTGAGCATGGCGGCGGGGGCAGGCACCAGTCCGAGCCGGCTCCTGATGCCCTTGGCGTTTGCGAGCAGCATGGGCGGCATGATGACCCTCATCGGTACGCCGCCGAACTTGATTATCCAGGACGCGCTGGTGCAGGCGGGTTACCCGGCGTTGTCGTTCTTTTCGTTCCTGCCGGTGGGTTTGGTGTGCGTGGCAGTGGGCACGTTGGTGCTGTTGCCCCTCACCAAATGGTTCCTTTCGGGCAAGGGCAAGGCGAAAGGAGACGGGCGGACGGGGAAATCGCTCGCGCAATTGGTCAAGGAATACAGCCTGTCGGCAAATTTGTTCCGCCTGCATGTCAAGGCGGGTTCCGTCGCCATCGGGCAGTCGATTGCCTCCCTGGACGTGAGACGGAAATACGGGCTGAATGTCTTGGAAGTGAGACGAAAAAGCAATCCGCAGCACCGTTTCCTGCATACGGTGAAGCAATTGTCTACGCCGGACACGGTATTGGCGGAGGGGGATGTGCTCTATGTGTCGGGGGCGCCGGAGCAGGTGGCGCAGTGGGGACAGGATTGCGGGCTTGCCTTGCTGGACGGGCACGCGACGGAAGAGGCGGAAGGAACGGGCGCATCGTTGGATTTCTATGATATCGGGATTGCGGAGGTGATGCTGATGTCGTCGTCGCGGCTGATTAACCGGACGGTGAAGGAGGTGGATTTCCGCGATAAATTCAATGTCAATGTCCTGGGCATCCGCCGGAAGCGGGAGTACCTGCTGCAAAACTTGGGCAGCGAGAAGATGCACGACGGGGATGTGCTCCTCGTGCAGGGCGACTGGAAAGACATTGCACGCCTCTCGAACGAGGAGGAAGACTGGGTGGTGCTGGGTCGCCCGGCAGAAGAGGCGGCGCGGGTGACGCTGGACTACAAGGCGCCGGTGGCGGCTGCCATCATGGTGCTGATGGTGGCAATGATGGTGTTCGACTTCATTCCCGTGGCGGCAGTGACAGCGGTGATGATTGCGGCGGTGCTGATGGTCGTGACAGGCTGCGTGAGGAGCGTGGAGGCAGCGTACAAAACCATCAATTGGGAAACCATCGTGCTCTTCGCAGCAATGATGCCCATGTCGACGGCATTGGAGAAGACGGGGGCTTCAGCATGGCTGTCGGGGGCATTGGTGGACTTTATCGGGGGCTACGGACCGCTGGCATTGCTGGCGGGGATTTATTTTACCGGTTCGCTGATGACGATGTTCATCAGCAACACGGTGACGGCTTTGCTGATGGCGCCGATTGCGTTGCAGAGCGCATTGCAAATCGGGGTAAGCCCTGTGCCTTTCCTTTTCGCGGTGACGGTGTCGGCGAGCATGTGTTTCGCCTCGCCTTTCTCCACCCCGCCCAACGCGCTGGTGATGCCGGTGGGGCAATACACGTTCATGGACTACGTGAAAGTGGGTTTGCCGCTGCAAATCCTGATGGGGGTAGTGATGGTGTTCGTGTTGCCGCTCCTGTTCCCGTTTTGATTTTTGGGAAAAATTCCGTAGCTTTGGAGGGTAGATTTTAATACGGAATGGCAGAAAACGGTCGCATCGAGATGTTGCCCCGCGTGGTGGGGATAGCGCGCCACCGCCTGGTGACGGATGGGGAGGGTGTGTCGACGTTGGTGGTGCTGCACGGCTGCCCGTTGCGCTGCCGGTATTGCCTGAACCCGCACACGCTGGCGGAGCCGGAGCGATGGAGGCGGTGGCGGTGCGAGGATTTGTACGAGGAGGTAAAAAAGGATGAATTGTATTTCCTGGCGACGGGAGGCGGAGTGACATTCGGAGGCGGGGAACCGGCATTGCATCCGGGGTTTATCGAGCATTTCCGGGCATGCTGCGGGAAGGAGTGGCTGCTGACGCTGGAAACATCGCTGCAGGCGCCGCTGGAATCGGTGGCACGGTTGGAGGCGGTCGTCGACCGTTTCATCGTGGACATCAAGGATATGAACCCGGAGATTTACCGCCGCTACACGGGCGGGGACAATGCCATCGTGGCGGAGAACCTGCACTTTTTGCTGGAACGGGGGAGGGGAAAAGACGTGCTGGTGCGGCTGCCGTTGATTCCGGGCTACAACACGGAGGATGACCGCCGGGAGAGCCGCTGGCAGTTGGAGGCGATGGGTTTTGAACATTTTGATTTATTTACCTATAAAACAGAGACAAGATGAGCCGAGGAAAAGAGACTTGCCGTATTTTGAAAGAGATTCGCCGGCAGATTGCCGCCGCGAACGACATTGATTTGCTGGTGTCGGAATGCCAGTACAAGGGGGATTGTTTGGGGACGTGCCCCAAGTGCGAGGCGGAAGTGCGCTACCTGGAACAGGCGTTGGAACGCCGTCACCTGGCAGGGCGGGCTGTTTCGCTGCTGGGCATCTCCGCCGGGTTGCTGGCTGCATCAACGGGCGTTTCCGCAGCGGGGAAAGGGACGATGGCGGAAGCTGTACAAGTCCGACCGGACATGGCGGTGGCGCAGGATTCGACGGAATGGGACATAGCTGTGTTTGGAGAGACTAATCCGTTGTGGGATGTGGAGGTATACGTGGTAGATGAAGATAATCGTCCTTTGAAAGGGGTGGTGGTGAAAGAATTGGGAAAGCTTGAGCGTGAAACTAAGACGGATGAGAATGGTAAGTTTGTAACTTCCGTCTGGGAAGGGGATACGTTGGTGTTGACCTATCCGGGAATGAAGACGGTGCGGGAACTTGCCCGCGCGGGGTTGGGGAAAGTACCGATTGTGATGCAGCGGGCATCCACCGTATTGGAGGCGGCGGAGATAGTCCATCCGCATCCGAAAATCGTAAGGGATACCATTGTGGCGGGGATGGTTTTGGAGGTGGATGTGCCGGAGGACAGCCTGCCGGTGCGGGGCGTGGTGGTGGACGAGGAAGGGCGTTTGCTCCAGGGTGCAGAAATCCTGCAAATTGAGGAAGGAGGTGATCGGTTGGTTGACCAGACGGACGAGGCAGGAGCATTCAATACGCACGTGGTGTTGTGGCGGAAGCGTTTCAAGGTGGCAAAACCGGGGTACAAGGCACAAGACGTGAAGGCAGGCAAGGACGGGGAATTGCGCATTGTCCTGAAGCGGGAGCGTCGGGCTGCTCGGGCGGAACGGGAGGATTGAATCCTCGTTGCTTGCAGCCTGTCCGGGCGGTCATTCAAAGATTTCGCGGAGGACGCGGATGCTTTTGACGTTGAAGTCGATGTTGAGGTGGATGCGGTAGAAGGCGAGGATGATGTCGATGAGGATGTTGCGGGCAGCGCGGTTGAGGGGGATGGCTTTGACTTCCTCGACGGGGCAGGTGCAGAGGCGGTGGATGATGCGGGCGGTGTTGGGACCGGAGATGGCGGCAGCGGTTTCCGTGGGGAGGTAGAATTTGCCGTCGCGGGCGTTGAAGACTGCGCCCGGCTGCCAGGTGGCAGCGTCGATGCGGAAGCCCAGCGGGGCTGCCAGCCGGTAGAGGAAAAAGAGGTTAAAATTGCCGGCATCGCCCTCGGCGGCGTTGAGGTATTCCACGGAACGGAGGAGGTATTCAAAAAGGGCTTCGTTCTTTCCCTCGTTGCGGAGGATGAGGGACAGGACTTCTCCCCAGAGGAGGAGGATGTTCATCTTGAAAATGTCGAAGTAGAGGTTCGGCAGGTTGATGAGCGGCGTGGCGGACTTCAGTTTGTGGAGGTCGCTTTTCGGGTTTTCAAAATAAGTGATTTCCGTGATTTGCAACAGGTGCAACGGGTTGTCCTTGCGCTTGAACACAAAGGCGGGGGATATCATCGAAAGGTATCCCCGTTCCTTCGAATACAGGTGGACGATGCGTTGCGTATCCGAATAGGGTATGATTTTCAGAATAATGGCTTGGCAGGTTTCCATCAGGCATCGATGTGGTTGAGGAATGCGGCAAGCCGGCGGACGGCTTCCCCGCGATGGCTGATGCGGTTTTTGTCATCGAGGCTCATCTCGGCAAAGCTCACGCTGAAACCTTCCGGGCGGAAAATCGGGTCGTAGCCGAAGCCTCCTTCCCCGTGGCGTTCGCGGAGGATTTCGCCCCGCACCTCGCCCTCGAAGAGGTGCTCTTCGCCCCGGAATACAAGGGCTATGGCGGTGCGGAAGCGGGCACGGCGGTTGTCGCAGCCTTGCATTTCGGCAAGCACTTTCTGCATGTTGGCTTCCGAATCCTTGTCCTCGCCGGCATAACGGGCAGAGTAGACGCCGGGACGCCCGCCGAGCGCCTCAATTTCCAGCCCCGTGTCGTCGGCAAAACAGTCGTAGCCGTAATGCTCCTTGATGTAGCGAGCCTTCTGGAAGGCATTGCCTTCGAGGGTGTCCTGCTCTTCGGGAATCTCATCGTGGCAACCAATATCCGCCAGTGAGACAATCTCATGCTTCCCTGCCAGCATGCGGCGGATTTCTTCCAATTTATGCTTGTTGTTTGTGGCAAATACAATTTTCATGGCTTCTTTCTTTTACTCCCCCGCAAAAATAATGCATTTCTCCGGATTTTGGATGATTCTGCGGAAGAAAGGCTTAACTTTGTGGAGTTAAATTTTAGAGGGATATTTTATGGAATACGGAAGAGTTATCAAGTCGACAGGCAGTTGGTACACGGTGGAACTGGAGGGGGGAACGAGGGTGGAATGCCGCATCCGGGGGAAATTCCGGAAGGAAGGCATCCGCACGACAAACCCGGTGGCTGTGGGGGACGCGGTGCAGGTGGCGGAAAAAGACGGGGAGTATGTCATTACGGAAATCGGGGAACGGAAGAATTACATCATCCGGCGGGCAACGAACCTCTCTAAGGAGGCGCATATCCTTGCCGCGAATGTTGACCAGGCGCTTCTGATTGCGACAATCAATCATCCGGCGACGTCCACCGTTTTCATCGACCGTTTCCTGGCAGGGGCGGAGGCTTACCGGATACCGGTGACGATTGTGTTCAATAAAATCGACTTGCACGATGCCGGCGAACAGGCGAAGCTGGAGGAGTTGCTGGCAATTTACGGCAAGATTGGTTATGCCTGTTTCGGCGTGTCGGCAGAGACCGGCGAAGGTGTGGAGCGCGTGAAAGCCCTGTTATCGGGGAAAGTGACGGTGGTTGCCGGTTTGTCCGGCGTGGGCAAATCCTCGCTGCTGAACCGGATAGAGCCGGGTTTGCAGCTGAAAACCGCCCTCATTTCCGACGCGCACGACTCCGGGCGGCACACGACTACCTTTGCCGAAATGTTTCCCCTCGCGGAGGGAGGCTACGTGATTGATACCCCCGGCGTGCGGAGTTTCGGGATGGTCGGCATGCAGAAGGAGGAGATTTCGCACTTTTTCCCGGAAATATTTGCCTGTGCGGAGGGCTGCCGTTTTTATAATTGCACCCACACGCACGAGCCGGGATGTGCTGTGCTTGCAGCCGTCGGGGCGGGTGAAATCAGCGAGAGCCGCTATGCCAGCTACCTGAGCCTCCTGGACGAGGATGGCGGGAAATACCGTTAAGGGCTGTCCTTCCGGGTGTTTTTCCGGGGATTTCCTTTTGGGTGCCTTCCGGTTTCCCGGTACATGGGGAGTACTTTGGGGGCACCTTTGGAGTTCAGATGTACTAAGTAGGTACTACAAAGGTACTGGAAAGGTACCGGAAAGTGGGAAGGAACACACAAGAAACCCTTTGGAAAGAGTTTGCCAAAAATTCAAAAAAAGCATTATCTTTGCGCGTGGAATGACTGATGTCGCAAATCTATAGAGAGAATGACGTATGGAATATAATTTTAAAGAAACCGAACAGAAGTGGCAAGAATATTGGCGCGAGCACGGGACTTATAAAGTGGAAATCGACCCGTCGAAGCCGAAGTTTTATGTGTTGGACATGTTTCCTTACCCGTCGGGGGCAGGGCTGCACGTGGGGCACCCGTTGGGATACATCGCCTCGGACATTTATTCCCGCTATAAGCGGCTGAAGGGGTTCAACGTGTTGCACCCCATGGGCTTCGACGCTTACGGTTTGCCGGCGGAGCAATATGCCATCCAGACAGGGCAGCATCCGGCAGTGACGACGGAGAAGAACATCGCGCGTTACCGGGAGCAGCTGGACAAAATCGGTTTTTCATACGATTGGGACAGGGAAGTGCGGACGTGCGACCCGCATTATTACAAGTGGACGCAGTGGGCATTTATCCGGATGTTCGAGCATTATTACGACCGCACGCAGCAACAGGCACGCCCCATCAGCGAGCTGACCGCGCATTTTGCCGCCAACGGGACGGAAGGCGTGAACGCGGCATGCAGCGAGGAATTGACGTTTACTGCCGCCGAATGGAATGCCAAGGGCGAGAAGGAGCAGCAGGAAGTGCTGATGAATTACCGCATCGCTTACCTGCGGGACACGATGGTCAATTGGTGCCCGCAGTTGGGAACTGTGTTGGCGAACGATGAGGTGAAGGACGGTCTTTCCGTGAGGGGCGGTTATCCGGTGGTGCAGAAGACGATGCGGCAATGGTCTCTCCGGGTGTCGGCATACGCGCAACGCCTGCTGGAAGGGCTGGAGCAGCTGGAATGGTCGGATTCGTTGAAGGACATCCAGCGCAATTGGATTGGGCGTTCGCAAGGCGCGGACGTGACGTTTGACGTGAAGGATTCGGACGTGAAATTGAAGATATTTACCACCCGCCCCGACACGATTTACGGAGTGAGCTTTATGGTGCTGGCGCCGGAGAGCGAGTATGTCGCCCAATTGACGACTCCGGAGCAGCAGGCAGCCGTGGCGGAATACCTCGATTATGTGGCAAAACGCACGGAGCGTGAGCGCCAGAGCGAGGTAAAGACCGTGACCGGCGTGTTCACGGGGGCATACGCCATCAATCCGTTTACGGAGGAAGCCATTCCCGTGTGGGTGAGCGAGTACGTGCTGGCAGGCTATGGCACGGGCGCCATCATGGCAGTGCCGGCACACGACAGCCGCGACTATGCGTTTGCGAAGAAATTCAACCTCCCGATTGTTCCCGTGATTGACAACGGGCAACCCATCGACCTCAGCGAGAGTTCCTATGACGCGAAGGAGGGAAAGATGATAAACAGCGGCATCATCAACGGCATGGAGGTCAAAGAAGCCATTGCCTTTATCGCCGGCGAAGTGGAAAAACGAGGCATCGGGCGGAGCAAAATCAACTACCGCCTGCGGGATGCCATTTTCAGCCGCCAGCGGTATTGGGGAGAGCCGTTCCCGGTGTATTACAAGGAGGGAATGCCTTACATGATGGATGACTCGAAATTGCCGCTGGAATTGCCGGAAATCGACAAATACCTGCCCACGGAAAGCGGCGAGCCACCCCTGGGGCGTGCAAAGAACTGGAAGACGGAGGAAGGCTATCCCATCGAGTTGAATACCATGCCGGGCTTTGCCGGTTCCTCTGCATACTATCTGAGGTATATGGACCCGCACAACGACAAGGCGCTGGTGGGCAAGGAAGCGGATGAGTATTGGCGCAATGTCGACCTTTATCTCGGCGGGGCGGAACATGCTACGGGACATTTGATTTATTCGCGTTTCTGGAATATGTTCCTCTATGATTTGGGCGTGGTGTGTGAGCCGGAGCCTTTCAAGAAGCTGATTAACCAGGGAATGATTCAGGGACGTTCCAATTTCGTCTATCGCGTGGTGGGTACGAATACCTATGTTTCTGCCGGTTTGAAGAAGGATTACGAGACGACGGAAATCCATGTGGATGTGAACATTGTACACAACGACATTCTGGACATTGAGGCATTCCGCCGTTGGATGCCGGAATATGCCGACGCCGATTTTATATTGGAGGACGGGAAATATGTGTGCGGTTGGGCTGTGGAGAAGATGTCAAAGTCCATGTTCAACGTGGTGAATCCGGACGATATCATTGAGCAGTTTGGTGCGGACACCCTGCGCCTGTACGAGATGTTCCTTGGTCCGCTCGAAGCGCATAAGCCTTGGGACACGCAGGGCATTGACGGTGTGTATAAATTCCTCCGCAAATTCTGGCGGCTTTTCATGCCGGGCGACGAATTCCGCGTCAGCGAAAGCGAGCCAACGCGCGAGGAATTGAAGATATTGCACAAGACGTTGAAGAAAGTGGAGGGGGATATTGAGACCTTCTCGTTCAATACGACCATCCCGGCATTTATGATTTGCACCAATGAATTGACCGCCTTGAAATGTGACAAACGGGCAGTGTTGGAGCCGCTTGTGATTGCCATTGCGCCCTATGCCCCCCACATAGCCGAGGAATTGTGGCACCGCTTGGGACATACGGACAGCGTGACTACGGCAACCTTCCCCGCATGGGAGGAGAAGTATCTGGTGGAAGACAGCTTTGAATACCCCGTTTCCTTCAACGGCAAAGTGCGTTTCAAGTTGCCCATGCCCGTAGATGCCTCCAACGCCGACATCGAAACTGCCGTAAAAACCGCCCCCGAAGCTGCCAAATGGCTGGAAGGCAAAACCATCCGCAAGGTGATTATCGTACCGAAGAAGATTGTGAATGTGGTGGTGGGGTGAGCGGAAGACGCTGTATTCTGAACCTTGATAGTGAGAAGTATGGATTTGTAAATTTTGTTGGATAAACGATGAATAGAGAAAACTTTTTGCTGAGGATTGCGGGATTGTGGTTGTGTGTGTTGGGGGGAATGGTGATGGGGGGATGCGCGGAGGAGAAGGGGGAGGGGTATGTGATGCCGGAGGAGCCGGAGTATGCGGAGGGGGAGGCGTGGTATGTGGAGCGGAATGGCGGGGAAGGGGCAAGGGCGGATGTGTTTTATGTGGCGCCGACGTGTGTGTGGGATTGGGTGAATGAGGCGGGGGAGACGGTGCATTTCGAGGATATTTACAATGAGGAACAGCGGGAGGCATTGCGCCCGTCGTTAGAGTTGGCTGCGGATATTTTTGCGGATTCGTGCCGGTTCTATGCGCCGTATTACCGGCAAATTACATTGGAGTCGTGGATGGAGGGGGAGGATACGGTAAATGCCCGCTTCCCGTATGCCATGGCGGATGTGGAACGGGCGTTTGATTATTATTGCACGCACTTGAACGAGGGGCGGCCTTTTATCCTGGCGGGGTTCAGCCAGGGCGGCAAGGCGGTGGTGGAGTTGTTGAAGCGGATGCCGGAGGAGGTGTACGGACGGCTGGTGGCGGCGTATGCCATCGGTTATAAAATCAGCCGTGAGGAGTTGGTGACGTACCCGAACCTCCGGGCGGCTCAGGATTCGACGGACACGGGGGTGGTGATTTGCTACAATTCGGTGGCGGACGCGGAGGCGATTTGCCCGGTACTTGCGCCCAGCGATGTGTGCATCAATCCGCTGAACTGGCGGACGGACGGGACGGCTGCCGCGCTGAACGACACGGTGACGGTGCGGGTGGACGGGCAGCATCATGTCTTGCTCGTGGAGGGGTTTGACCCGGAGACGTTGTTTGTGCCGTCGTTGGCAGCTATGTTCAAGCCGGGGAATTACCATTTGCAGGAACTGACGTTCTATCAGGAGGCTTTGGAACGAAATGCGCGTTTGCGCACAAGGCTGTTTCTTGAAGCGGGGAAGTGAAAGCATAAAAAAACATAAAAAAGCAGGTGTGCCAAGATACCCATCATACTCCTCCGTCTGCTTCGCAGCCACCTCCTCTATCTTAGAGGAGGAGCTTGAATGTCAAACATTTTAAACTCTCCCTCTAAGTTAGAGGGAGTACCCCGAAGGGGGGAGGGAGTATGGCAAAAAGACATTTTGATATATCCGCTTTTCTCTTTACTTTTGTATCGACAAGATTGTCGAACATATTTGTCTATATAATATAATGCCATGAAGGACAGAGAACAAAACACAGAGCAAATCATTCTGGAAGCGGCGGAAGCCGAGTTTCTGGAAAAAGGCTACAGCAATGCCAAGATGATGGCGATTGCCCAGCGGGCAGGGGTGGCGCACTCGATGTTGCATTATTATTTCCGGAGCAAGGAGAACTTGTTCCAAGGGATTTTGCAGCAGAAAATGCGGGACATGTTTTCCTTGGAAGGGGAAGCGTTGGAGGGAGAGACGACGTTTGAAGGGCTTTTACGGAAGGTGCGTGACCTGCGCGACCGTTTTTTTGCCGCAAATCCGAAGTTTGCTTATTTCATCCTGACGGAGGTGATGGGCAATGCGCAAAACCGGGCACTTTTGGTGCAGTTGGTGGAGCGGATGTCGAGGACTTCGATGGTGAAGTTGAGGGAATTGCTGGAGCAAGAGATGGCAGCCGGAAGGATGCGCCGGATGAGGATTGAAAATGTGATTTTAATGATGATTACTTTGGACGTTGCCATGTTGACGGCGATTTCGCAATGCCGGGAGGAAGAAGGGATTGGGGATGAGGTGGCAGACCGCCTGCTTGCGGGGTATAAGGAGCGCAACTTGCAATTGTTCCTGGAGGCGTTGCGGCCGTGATATTTTTTTGTACCGGAATCGACAGGTTTGTCGAACAGGAAAGACGAATCACTAACATAGATAAATTAGCATGATGATGAGAAAAACAATCACTTTGATGTTGAGCCTCCTGGGGTGGGTGCCTTGCCTGGCGCAACTGACCTTGGAGGAGTGCTACCGGAAAGCGCGGGAGAATTACCCGTTGGTCAAGCAATACGGCTTGATAGAAAAGACGAAGGATTACAATGTCGCCAATGCCGGGAAGGGATATTTGCCGCAGGTTGCATTTTCGGCACAGGCGACTTACCAGTCGGACGTGACGGAAATCCCCATTGATTTTGAGCAAATCGGGCTGGCGGGTATTGACATCCCGACGCTGGACAAAGCCCAATATGGCGCTACACTGGAAGTGAGCCAGACGCTTTGGGACGGTGGCGCCATCCGCTCGGAACAAGAGAATGCGCGGGCGCAGGCGGATGTCGAATTGCGGGATTTGGACGTAAATCTGTATGCTTTGCACGAGCGGGTGAATCAATTGTACTTCGGCATCCTGCTTGTAGAGGCGCAGACGGAGCAAAACCGCCTGTTGCAGGAGGAGTTGCAGCAGCAGTGCGACCGGGTGGCATCCTACGTGCGGAATGGCGTTGCCAGCCAGGCGGATTGGGATGCTTTGCGGGTGGATTTGCTGAAAGCCAAGCAGGACGAGGCGCAATGCCGCCATGTGCGGCGGGCTTACGCGGCGATGCTTGGGCAGTTGATTGGCGAGGACATCGGGGAAGAAACGGAACTGGTGAAACCGGAAGCCGCGTTGCCGGCGGAGGTGGAGAACTGCCGCCCGGAACTTGCCTTGTTTGACGCGCAAATCCGGCAGTTCGAGGCGTTGGACAGGCGGGTGCATGCAGGCGTAATGCCGCAGCTGGGGCTGTTTGTACGGGGCGGCGTCGGTAAGCCGGGACTGGACATGCTGTCGGACGATTTCAAGGCATATTACTTGGCGGGAGTGCGTTTGTCGTGGAATCTTGGCGCGTTCTATACAAAGAAGAACGAGCGGCGGAAGATTGAAACGGGCATCCGTGGCGTAGAGACGCAGCGGGAAACCTTCTTTTTCAACACGTCGCTGGACGCGGCGCAGCGGAACAGCGAGATAGACCGCTATGCGGAGCAGTTGAAATACGATGATGAAATCATTGCCCTGCGGGAGTCCGTAAAGCGGGCATCGGAGAAGAAAATGGCGGAAGGCACCCTGTCGGGCACTGACCTGACGCGCGACATCCGGGCGGAACAAAGTGCAAGGTTAGACAAGATACGCCATGAAATCGAGTGGCTGTTGGCGGTTTATAATTTGAAATATGTCATGAACTATTAATTGAAAGATATGAAAAAGACTATTTTTTTCGCGCTGGGCGCGATGGCAGTGTTGTCGGCTTGCAAAGGCGGCGACGGGGAGTACGACGCTTCGGGCGTGTTTGAGACAACGGAGGTGACGGTTTCTGCCCAAGGAATGGGGGAAATCATGGATTTTTACATTACGGAAGGCGAGACGGTGAGTGAGGGACAAGTGGTGGGGCATATTGATACCGTACAGCTGCATTTGAAGAAAGCGGAACTGCTTGCCAGCCTGCAAGCGGCAGAGAGCCGGCGGCAGGACATTCCGTTGCAGACGGCTTCGCTCCGGGAGGAAATCGCCAAGCAGCGGCGGGAACAGGAGCGTTACACCCGCCTGGTGGCGGACGATGCCGCCGACCGGAAGCAGTTGGAGGACATTGATGCCCGCCTCGTGGTGTTGGAAAAACAATTGGCAGCCCAGGAAGAGACGCTCGAAAAGGGCAATCGGGGCGTGGAGGCACAACTGGCAGGCATGCGGGCACAATTGGCTCAGGTGGAAGACCAAATCCGGAAATGCGTGGTGACGACCCCGGTGGCAGGCACTGTGCTTGCGAAATATGCCGAGGAAGGAGAGCTTGCCGCACAGGGCAGGAGTTTGTTCAAGGTGGGCGATTTGGAGCGGATGTACTTGCGGGCTTACATCGCGGCGCCGCAACTGACCGGGCTGAAAGTGGGACAATCCGTGAAAGTCTATGCCGATGAGGGGGAGAAAGGCAGGCGGGAATATCCGGGCGTGGTGTCCTGGATTTCGGACAAGGCGGAGTTTACCCCCAAGACCATCCAGACGCGGGACGAGCGTGCCAACTTAGTCTATGCCGTGAAAATTGCGGTGCGGAACGACGGATACATCAAACGGGGCATGTACGGGGAGATTAAAATCGACTAAGCCATGGCAGCGGTATCGGCAACACATCTCAGCAAATCCTACGGGAAGGTGCAGGCATTGCAGGATTTGAGTTTCACGGTGGAGGCGGGGGAACTGTATGGCATCATCGGTCCTGACGGAGCCGGCAAGACCACCCTTTTCCGCATCCTCACTTCCCTCCTGCTGGCGGACAGCGGGACGGCGGAGGTGGCAGGGCACGACGTGGTGAAGGACTACCGGGCGGTGCGGAATGTCATCGGCTACATGCCCGGCAAGTTTTCCCTCTACCAAGACCTAACCGTAGAGGAAAACCTGCATTTTTTTGCTACGGTGTTCAACACTACCATTGAGGAGAACTACCATCTGATTGCGGACATTTATAAGCAAATCGAGCCGTTCCGGAAACGCCTGGCGGGAAAGCTATCGGGTGGGATGAAGCAAAAGTTGGCATTGAGCTGCGCGTTGATACACAAGCCTGAAGTGCTCTTTCTCGACGAGCCGACCACGGGGGTAGACCCGGTGTCGCGCAAAGAGTTTTGGAACATGCTGCTCAAATTGAAGCGGCAGGGCATTACCATTGTGGTTTCCACGCCTTACATGGACGAAGCGACGTTGTGTGACCGCGTAGCCCTGATGCAGCACGGTAAATTCCTGGGGGTGGACACGCCGAAGCACCTCATGGAGCAATACCCGGAAACGCTGTGGGCTGTGCGGTCCGACGGGATGCACCGCTTGCTGGGCGATTTGAAGGCTTATCCGCACGTGCGCTCTTCTTTCTCGTTTGGCGCGGCGTACCACGTTACGTTGGGCGGGGAGGGCAACCCGGAGGAGTTGAAAGCTTATTTGGAAACCCGCGGACATACGGGCGTGGAGGTTTATGCGATACCGCCTTCGGTGGAGGATTGTTTTATGTTGTTGTCTAAAAATACAGGAGATGAAAGATAGCGTCATTTATGCCGACGGGCTGACCAAACGTTTCGGGCTGTTTACAGCCGTAGACCACATTTCGTTTGAGGTGGAGCGCGGGGAGATATTCGGTTTCCTTGGGGCAAACGGGGCGGGGAAAACCACTGCGATGCGGATGTTCTGCGGGCTGAGCATTCCTACGTCCGGCACGGGACGGGTAGCTGGATATGACATTGCTTCCCAGCCGGAAGAGGTCAAACGGCACATCGGTTACATGAGCCAAAAGTTCTCGCTTTATGAGGATTTGAAGGTTTGGGAGAATTTACGCCTCTTCGGGGGCATTTACGGGATGCGGGGCAGGAAGCTTGCCCGTAAGAGCAACGAGATGCTTCGTGATCTGGGATTTGAGGCAGAACGTGAGACTTTTGTCCGCGCCCTGCCTTTGGGATGGAAGCAGAAACTCGCGTTCTCCGTGGCGATTTTCCATGAGCCGAAAGTGGTGTTCCTCGATGAGCCTACGGGCGGGGTTGACCCTGTGACGCGGCGGCAGTTCTGGGAACTGATTTACCGGGCGGCAGACCGGGGGATTACGGTTTTTGTCACGACGCATTATATGGATGAGGCGGAATACTGCGACCGCGTATCCATCATGGTGGACGGGAGAATTGAGGCGTTGGACACGCCCCGGAACCTGCGGACGCGATTCGGGGCGGAGACCATGGACGAAGTGTTTCAACAACTGGCACGCCGGGCAACGCGCCAAAGCGATTAGAAAGGAGGACGTGATGAAACAGTTTCAATCATTTGTAATAAAAGAGTTCCGGCAGATATTCCGCGACCGGCGCACCATGCTTATTTTGCTGGTCATGCCGGTGGTGCAGGTGCTGCTTTTGGGGTATGCCATCAAGACGGAGATACGGGATGCGCGGCTTGCCGTGTTCGACCCTTCGAAAGATGCGGAGACCCGGCGCATCAAGGAACGTTTTGCGGCAAGCGAGTATTTTATCCTGACGGAGGAGTTGACCCGCCCGGAACAAATCAATGACGTATTCAAGGGAGGAGACATTGACTTGGTGCTGGTCTTCGGCGAGGATTTTGCCTCGCATTTGCAGCACGACGGCGAGGCGGCAGTGCAGTTGATTGCCGACGGCACAGACCCAAACCAGGCTGCCATGCTGACGGGGTATGCCTCGGGCATTTTGGCGGATTGCCAAGCCGCTCTCCTGGAAAATTACAACGCGCCTTTCCAGATTCGGGCAAATGTGCGGATGCTCTACAACCCGCAGTCGGAGAGCGCATACAACTTTGTCCCCGGAGTGGTGGGGTTGGTGCTGATGCTGATATGCGCCATGATGACTTCCGTTGCCATTGTGCGCGAGAAAGAGACGGGGACTATGGAGGTGCTGTTGGCTTCGCCGATGAAACCGATGCATATCATGCTCTCGAAAATGTTGCCTTATTTTACCCTCTCGGTGGTGAATGTTGTTACGGTGCTTTTGCTGGCGGTGTTTGTCATGGGCGTGCCCATTCGGGGGAGCCTTTTCTGGTTGGCGGTGTCGTCCGTGGTGTTCATTTTTGTTGCCTTGGCGTTGGGGTTGCTGATTTCCACATTGGTCAGCCGGCAAATGTCTGCCTTGCTGGTTTCCGGGATAGGATTGATGATGCCGACGATTGTGTTTTCCGGGTTGATATTTCCTTTGGAGAGCATGCCTGAAGGCTTGCGTTGGATTTCAGACTTTGTCCCTGCCCGCTGGTATATCGCTATCATGCGCAAAATCATGATAGAAGGCGTTGGGGTGGCGTATTTTTTCAAAGAGTTGGGTGTCATTGTTTTGATGGCTGTCGTGTTGATGGCGGCAGCTTGGAAGAATTTTAAAGTGCGGTTAGTTTGAACATGTAAACAGGAAATCCTATGTTGAGTTATTTGTTGGAAAAAGAGTTTAAGCAGATTTTTCGCAATACCTTCCTGTCGAAACTGCTGATTGTGATGCCGGTGATGTTTATCATCATCTTTCCTTACGTCACGAATCAAGAAGTGCGGGACGTGAAAGTCGGCGTGGTAGACCATGACCACAGTCCCTTGTCCCGGAGGCTGGTGGAGAAGGTGGGGGCTTCGCCTTATTTCCGTTTGTCGGATGTGTCGGCGACTTATCCGGGGGCTTTGGATGCCGTGGCAGAGGGGGAGTCGGACTTGGTGCTTGCCGTCCCGCGTGGCTTTGAGCACGACCTTGTGCGGGGCGAGGTGGTGGAGGTATTGGTGGCTGCCAATTCGGTGAATGGGACACGCGGCACGTTGGGGGCGCAATATCTTTCCACCATCCTGTCGGATTACAGCGGGGAGTTGCGGGAAGCGGCAGGAGCCGTGCCGGGTGCGGTGTTGCCTGTTTTCCGGACGGAGACCGGTTTCCGTTTCAATCCGACTTTGGATTATAAGGTGTTTATGGTGCCCGGTTTGCTGGTGATGCTGTTGACCGTCTTGTGCTGTGCTTTTACTGCCTTGAACATTGTCGGGGAGAAAGAGGCAGGCACCATTGAGCAGATAAATGTGTCGCCTGTACCCAGGGCTTTGTTTATCCTTGCCAAACTGTTGCCCAATTGGATTATTGGTCTGTTGGCGTTGGTATTTGGCATGTTGGCAGCGTGGTTGGTGCATGGCGTAACGCCAACCGGGAGCTTGGGGACGATACTACTGTTTGCCGTGTTGTATGTCTGTGTCGTATCGGCAGCGGGGATGGTTGTTTCCAATTACTCCAATACGATGCAGCAGGCGATGTTTGTCATGTTTTTCTTCTTGATAATCTTTATGATAACCTGCGGGTTGTTTACGCCTATCAAGAGCATGCCCGATTGGATGCAGTGGTGTGTGTCGGTCAATCCGTTGAAATATTTTGTACAGGCGTTGCGTCTCATTTACCTGAAGGGGAGCGGTTTTGCGGAATTGCTTCCGGAGTTTGCCTGGCTGTGTGGCTTCGCCGTGGTGTTCAACGTGTGGGCGGTGTGGAGCTATAAGAAGAGCCTTTGAGGCGTTAAGGAAAGGGTTGCGCGCTTGAATGTCAAACTATTTTCATACATTTGCCGAAACAAACGTCCAAAGCTATGATTGAGGTACAAGTGCGCAACCGCGACCGCTTTGTCGTGGAATTTAAAATCGGTTACCTGACCGACAAGAGTCGGTCGAAGAACGATTTTGTAATAAATACTTGGGTATTTGTGCCGGATAATTTGGGAATAAATGCGTTGACTTATAGCAAAAACCAATTCTATCGCGATGTCAATTCCATTATTCGACTGGTGACGCCGGTGTATGCGTTGCATGAATTGGCAGAGGAGGAGGCGTTGCCTTTCCGTTTTTTGGAGGTAGCTTTCCGGGAATTGGCGTCTACACAGGACAAATCTGCCCGTCGAGAAGCGGAATACCAGATTAAAATGTTTTGTTCTATTGTCAAAAGCGCTTTGCGGCGGGAGGTTGACCGGATAAGGCAATGCCCCGATGGGGAAGAGCAGCAGGCGTGGGTGCTGTCTTATGAAATCTGCGTTCGGAAAATCATCCGGCGCTATCGGGCGTTGAAGACGCTTTTGCCGGATTCGGAGGAGGTGCGTGAGGTGCGTTTGTTCCATGCTTTTGGCGACGAGTCGCTGTCCAACCGGGTAGAGCGCCAGTCTTTCCGTTTGTTGCAGGAGTTGGAAGAGCAAAAGGCGGAATTTTTCTCTATAATAAAGCAACGGCTTTTGAAGATGATTGAGGAAGAACGGGCATGGCGGCGTTCGCAAGGGTGGCTTGTTGCGAGGGAAGACAGTCCCGACCACAACCGTGCCGTCTTGTTCCGGCTGCGGATGTTGCGCCTTTTTACGGAGAGCCACCTGTTCCTGAATGCCAATCGCAAGAAAGACGGCAAGGTTGCCGAACAATTGTCTTTTAGCATTGCTGCCGGCATCTCTATGATATTTGCCACCATTATTTCCTTTGCTTTCCAACAACGGTTTGGCAATTTCACCATGCCCCTTTTCATCGCGTTGGTCATTAGTTATATGCTGAAAGACCGCATCAAGGAATTGTCGCGTTATTATTTTGTGCACCGCCTTGCCCGGAAGTACTATGACAACAAGACCGTCATCAGCATGAAAGATACCCCTTTGGGCTGGATAAAGGAAGGCGTCGATTTTATCACCGACGACCGTGTGCCTGCCGAGGTGATGGAGAGGCGCGGACGTTCCGACCTCTTGGAGGCAAACAACCGGCACATGGCGGAACGGATACTCCTGTACCGCAATTTTGTGCGCATCGACCGGCAGGCATTGGACGAGAATAACCAGTATGACATTGCCGGCGTCCACGAAATCCTGCGCTTCAATGTCTCTTCTTTTTTGCTGAAAATGGAAAATGCCGAGACGCCCCTTACGGTGCCGGTCGGGACAGACGATTACAAAAACATCCTGGGCGAGAGGGTTTATTACCTCCATTTCGTTTTGCAATTGAAGAGTGGAAATGACGTGGATTACAAGCGTTTCCGCTTGATTCTCTCGCGTAATGGCATTGAGGGCGTGGAAAAGTTCTAAACAAAGTTGCCGACATCTTTCAATTGTCAATAAATTCCCGTAGTTTTGCAGAAATTAAAAATCAATATATTGTCGATATCAAAACACTGAAATGAGAAAATGGAGTATTGAAGATTCAGCAGAGTTGTACAACATCAACGGTTGGGGACTGAAGTATTTTTCGATTAATGAAAAAGGGCATGTGGCGGTTACGCCCAAGGCTGACGGTCCTTCAATAGACTTGAAAGAACTGATGGAGGAGTTGCAGGTGCGCGACGTGCAAGCCCCTGTACTGCTGAGGTTCCCGGATATCCTGGACAACCGGATTGAGAAAATATCCAATTGCTTCCAGGCGGCTGCAGAAGAATACGGCTACACGGGCAAGAATTTCATTATTTATCCCATAAAAGTCAATCAGATGCGTCCGGTCGTGGAGGAAATTGTCAGCCACGGCAACAAGTTCAATATCGGGCTGGAGGCAGGCTCCAAACCGGAATTGCACGCCGTCTTGTCGATTGATATCGACGATGATGCCATGATTATCTGCAACGGTTACAAGGATGAAAGCTATATTGAGTTGGCATTGCTGGCGCAGAAAATGGGCAAACGCATCTTTCTCGTTGTGGAAAAACTCATGGAGTTGAAAACCATTGCCCGCCTGGCGAAGAAGCTGAACATAAAACCCAATCTGGGTATTCGCATCAAGCTGGCAAGTTCCGGCAGCGGCAAATGGGAAGAGTCCGGCGGTGATGTCAGCAAATTCGGCGTTAATTCCAGCGAATTATTGGAGGCTTTGGAGTTGTTGCAAAAAGCGAAACTTTCGGAATGTCTGCAACTCATTCATTTCCATATAGGCAGCCAAGTCACCAACATCCGTCGTATCAAGACGGCATTGAAAGAAGTGTCGCAATTCTATGTGCAGTTGAAGAAATTGGGCTACAACATCCATTTTGTGGACATTGGTGGCGGCTTGGGGGTGGATTACGACGGTACCCGTTCGGCAACGTCCAACAGCATGAACTATTCCATCCAGGAATACGTGAACGATGCTGTGTCGGCGATTGTGGATGTCTGTGAGAAAAACAACCTGCCCCAACCGAACATCATTACGGAATCCGGGCGTTCGCTCACGGCGCATCATTCCGTGTTTGTCATTGAGGCGATGGTGAGCACCAGTCTTCCCGCTTTTGACGAAGACGAGGAAATCGGCGAAAATGCTCATGAGTTGGTAAAGGAATTGTATGAATTGTGGGACAATCTCAATCAGCCCCGCCTGTTGGAGACTTGGCACGACGCTATCCAATGCCGCGAAGATGCCTTGAACCTCTTCAATCTGGGCTTGATAGACCTGAATACCCGGGCACAAGTGGAAAGCCTTTTTTGGTCGGTAGCACGGGACGTTTACGCAATGGCAGAGGCAACGAAACATGCGCCGGATGAATTGAAGAAAATTGCGAAACTCTTGCCCGACAAGTATTTCTGCAACTTCTCCCTTTTCCAGTCTTTGCCGGATTCCTGGTCAATAGACCAGATATTCCCCATCATGCCGATTTCGCGCCTGAACGAGCAGCCTACGAAATCCGCGACGATACAGGACATCACCTGCGATTCGGATGGAAAAATAGACAACTTTATCTCTACACGCAACTTCTCCTACCACTTGCCGGTACATGAGTTGAACAACAAGGAGCCTTATTATTTCGGGGTTTTTCTGGTGGGTGCTTACCAGGAAATACTGGGCGACCTGCACAACCTTTTTGGCGACACCAATGCCGTGCACGTCAAAGTCAAGGGCGACGAATACGTCATCGACAAAATCATCGAGGGCGAGACGGTTGCCGACGTGCTTGAATACGTGCAGTTCAACCCCAAACGCATGGCGCGCACCGTAGAGGTATGGGTGACTACGTCCGTGAAGAAAGGAATCATCTCGCCGGAAGAAGGACGGGAATTCCTCTCCAACTACCGCTCCGGCTTGTACGGCTACACTTATTTGGAATGACGTTTTTATCGCAATGACCGAAAAAGAAAAGATGCTGGTGGGAGAAACTTACAACCCTGCCGACGAAGAACTGACGAAACTCCACCGCGATATGCTGGTGCTGTTGAAAGAATACAACGATGTGGCTTTTGTCAAACCGGCGGAACACACGCGTTTTCTCCACCGCATCCTTCCGAACGCCTCCCGCACGCTGGTCATCCAGCCGCCTTTCCTTTGCGATTTTGGCTTCAACATCTACGGCGGCGAGGACAGCTTTTTCAACTATGGCTGTACGATTCTCGACACGGCTCCCATCCGTTTCGGTCGGAATGTTTTGGTCGGTCCTAACGTGAGCTTCTACGCCCCCATGCACCCCATCGACTGGCAGGAGCGGGCAACCGGCGTGGAACACGGCGAACCCATCACCGTCGGCGATGACGTATGGATAGGCGGCAACGCTGTCATTTGCCCCGGTGTCACCATTGGCAATCGCTGCATCATCGCTGCCGGCGCCGTCGTAGTCAAAGACGTCCCCGACGACACCATGGTCGGCGGCAATCCTGCCCGCATAATACGGCAGTTAAAAAAATGATTTCTGGTAAAAAAGAGAGGGATACTGGACTTTCCCTCTCTTTTGATATGGTGAATTATGCTTGTACTTCTGTTGTCTCTTCTTTAACCTCTGCTGAGAGGATGCCGTAAATCACAGACTGGCAACCTAAGGCGGCAACCATTGTCACAATGCTAAGTGCGATTACCAAAATGATGCCGAGAACAGGAATTAGCATGAAAATGAATGCCAAAATGTAAACAACGAGGCATAGGATGAAGTAGATGAAGAAGATTGTCCACTTTTTCCCGCAGGTTAGTTTGTTGCTTAACGTCAATGCCTGGATGGGATTCACGCCTTTATCCAGCATCAGGAATAATGCCAATGACCATGCGATAGAAATCACAATGCCGGGAATAAGCATTAACAAGGAGGCTGCAGCGATGCCCGCAGACATAAAGCCCAAGAGCAGGAAGTATTCGCCCATATAGCGGAAATACTTCTTGTCAAAAATAGCTAAAGGGGAAATAATCTTCCCTTTGCTCAGTTCCACTGGCAGGGAAGTCATGGCAATGCTCGTGCCTACATTCACGTATGGAATCCAGCAGGTGAGCAAATACAGGATAACCGCACCCAACAATGAGGGCAAATTCTTTAAGCCTACCCCAATCCCTTGAGATAGCACCGTTCCGATGTCTAATTTCTTTTCCATGATAAAAGATTTAGGTTATTAAATGACAGGATAAATTTAGGCATATTTATACGAAAATGCAAGTTTTTCTTGCATAATTTGCAAGTTTCCCTGCATTTTTATCCCAATAGGCTCTGTTATGCGTTTTTGGAAGGCTTGGGAAATGCTTTCTGGAGCCTTCGGCGTTCATCTTTCGTTTATTGTCTTTCATCATTTGCCATTTTTTTCGTACTTTTGCGGCTAGAAAAACAAACAAATATTTTAAAACATCAGAATATATGGCAACAACAGCAGATTTCCGCAACGGATTATGTATTGTGTTTAAAGACGATTTATATACAATCGTACAGTTCCAGCACGTAAAACCCGGCAAAGGACCGGCTTTCGTGCGTACCAAATTGAGAAATGTCAAGACTGGGCGCATCCTGGAAAACACCTTCACCTCAGGTGTGAAGATTGACACCGCGCGCATCGAGCGCCGCCCCTACCAGTTCTTGTACAAAGAAGGCGAGGACTATGTAATGATGCACACCGAGACTTACGAACAGGTGAACATCCCCGGCGAGCTTATTAACGCGCCGCAATTCCTGAAAGAAGGTGACAACGTGGAAATGGTTGTTCATGCCGACACAGAGACTCCCCTCTACGTAGAACTGATGCCCAGCGTTGTTCTCGAAGTGACCTATACAGAGCCTGGCTTGAAAGGCGATACCGCTTCCTCTACAGCCCTGAAACCTGCCGAGGTAGAAACCGGTGCAAAAGTAATGGTGCCGCTCTTCATCGAGACGGGGGAAAAGATTCGTATCTCCACTGCCGACGGCTCTTACGTTGAGCGCGTACGTTGATGGCGAGCGGCAGTGTTCCGCTTGTCGCGAAAGGCTAAAAATGGAAAAAGGATTTCATTTTTAGCCTTTTTTCTTGCCTTGCCGGTAGCCCGGCATTTAAATCTCGGTGAGGGAATCCAGCACCACCTTGGCGGCATGCTGTTCGGCTTCCTTCTTGGAAGTGCCATTGGCGCGCCCTTTCTCTTCGCCGGCAACGGTAATAGTGCACCAGAATTTGTTGCGGCGCGAGCGGCGGGATGAGGTTTGGAAACAAATGTCCTTTTTGTACTTTTGTCCCCATTCAATCAATTGGCTCTTGTAATTGGTATCGACAGAAACCAAATTTTTAATGTCGAAGAAATTGGGGAAAATGAATTTTTCGATAAAACGCTTCGTGTTGGCAAACCCTTGGTCAAGGAATATCGCTCCGATAAACGCCTCGAAAACATCCCCATAAATGTGCTTATTGTGTGAAATATCCGATTTGGCAACCACAGCCTTGTCCAAACCGATATTGATGGCAAGTTCGTTCAAAGACTCCCGGCTGACAATTTTCGAACGCACCCGGGTCAGGAACCCCTCGTCTTGGTTGGGGAAAAACTTATAAAGCAATTCAGCGACAATCGCCCCCAAAACAGCGTCGCCCAAAAACTCCAAACGCTCGTAATTCAGCAACACCCCGTTTGCCGCCTTCTTGGAAGCCGACTTGTGCAGAAGTGCCAAACGGTACAAGCCCTTGTTATGCGGCACAAAGCCCAATTGCGAAATAGACAATCCATAAAACTTCCCGTCCCGGTGGACGTAAAGCCTTATGGATTGAATCATTTGCTTAATCACAGCCAAAGGGTTTAGTGTGTGATTATTTCTTGATAACGACACATGCGTTGTGTCCTCCGAAACCGAATGTATTGCTGATAGCCACATTCACCGTCCGCCGCTGTGCCTCGTTGAACGTAAAGTTCAATTTCGGATCAATTTGCGGGTCAAGGTTGTGGAAATTAATCGTCGGAGGGATGATATCATGCTTCACCGCCAACGTGCAGGCAATCGCTTCCACTGCTCCCGCAGCGCCCAGCAAATGCCCCGTCATAGACTTAGTAGCACTGATATTCAACTTATAAGCATGTTCGCCAAACGCTCTCACGATAGCCGAAGGTTCAGAGATGTCGCCCAATCCGGTAGACGTGCCGTGCACATTGATATAATCAATGTCCTCAGGCTTCATGCCGGCATCTTCGAGCGCCAACAACATCACCTCGTAAGCGCCGTCCGGGTCAGGAGCCGTCATGTGATAAGCATCGCAGTTGCCTGCTCCGCCCACCAACTCGCCGTAAATATGCGCGCCGCGCTTCACAGCGTGTTCATACTCCTCCAGAATCAGGCTTGCGCCGCCCTCGCCGAGCACGAAACCGTCGCGGTCGGCATCAAAAGGCCGGGAAGCTGTCTTCGGGTCATCGTTCCGGGTTGAAATAGCTTTCATGGAATTGAAACCGCCGATGCCCGGCACGGTCACTGCAGCTTCAGAACCACCTGAAACAATGACATCCGCCTTACCCAAACGGATTAGATTCAATGCATCAACAAGCGCATGGGCTGACGACGCACAAGCGGAGACCGTCGTATAGTTCGGACCCTTCAGCCCAAACTCAATGGCAATCATGCCGCCGCACATATTGGCAATCATCTTCGGGATGAAGAACGGGCTGAAACGCGGCGTCCCGTCCCCTTGCGAGAACGTGTCACATTCCTCAAAGAAAGTTTGCAACCCTCCGATGCCTGCACCCCATATCACGCCAATCCGACGCTTGTTCTCCTGTTCGAGGTCTAAACCCGAATCCTTGATGGCCTCCCGTGCGGCAATGATGCCGAACTGTGTATAGAGGTCCATTTTACGGACCTCTTTCTTATCGAAATACTCGGTAGGCTCATAATTCTTCACCTCGCAGGCAAACTGCGTGCGGAACTTCGATGCATCGAAACGAGTAATAGGACCGGCGCCACTGACGCCCTTAATTAAGTTGTCCCAAAACTCAGGTACGTTATGGCCTAAAGGATTAATGGTTCCCAGACCTGTAATTACTACTCGTTTCAAATTCATAAAATCAACCAGTTAAATTACTTTACGTTAGCCTCTACATAAGAGATGGCGTCACCTACGGTAACGATTTTTTCTGCTTGATCGTCCGGAATCGTGATGTTGAATTCCTTCTCCAATTCCATGATCAACTCAACAGTATCCAAAGAGTCGGCACCCAGATCATTCGTAAAGGTGGCTTCCGGTTTAACTTCTGATGCATCAACACCCAATTTTTCTTCAATAATCCGTTGTACTCTTTCAGTAATGTCAGACATAGCTTTAAATTTTAATTAGACATTCTTATTAATTTCACTCTACACATTCATCTGTGCGTAATAAACTAAATTCAAGGGGCAAAGTTATGTTTTATTTTTTTATCACGGAAATTTTTTGCCGACAAATAAACTTTTCATACCTTTATCGCGTTGATTTTTAAATGATTGTAATATGAAAAATTTAGTAATATTTGCTTCTGGTTCAGGTTCTAACGCCGAAAATATCATCCGATATTTCGCCACAAAGCCCGATTTCTGCGTGAAAAAGATTTACTGCAACGTCCCCGGAGCCTACGTCTTGGAACGGGCACGCCAACTCCAAGTCCCCGCCTGCGTCTTTACCCGTGAGGAATTCCGCAACCCCGACAAACTGCTGCGCCGGCTGCAAGACGAAGGCACGGACTTCATCGTCCTCGCCGGCTTCCTCTGGCTCGTTCCCCCGTGTATCACGGCAGCCTATCCCAACCGCATCGTCAACATCCATCCCGCCCTCCTCCCCGCTTATGGCGGCAAAGGCATGTACGAGCATCATGTCCACGAAGCTGTCCTTGCTGCCGGCGAACAACAAAGCGGCATCACCATCCATTATGTCAACGACCGCTACGACTCCGGCGACATCATCTTCCAAGCGACCTGCCCCGTCCTCCCCGACGACACCCCCGACACCCTCGCTGCCCGCGTCCACGAACTGGAATACCAGCATTTCCCCCGGGTTATCGAAGAAACGGTACTAAAATCTGCGAACGGGGAATAATCCTATTTCCCCGTCTTGCCGCACGAATCTGCCGAAAAATACCTTGTTTTTGTTTTCGACCTATCTGGGGATTGTTTTCTCTTGAGATTCGCCCACTCTCCTTCGGTACTTATTGGGTACCTGTTGGGTACTCCTTGGGCTGAGACCCCGGGAAAGCCCCGGAAATACCGGCAGATGCCGGGGGTGAGTGGGAGGAACCCGGGAGGGGCTGGGGCGGGGAGGTGGGATTGCTTGGGGCGGAATGTGTTTTTTGAACGGCTGTTTTTTAGTTACTTGGCGGGGGTGGGAATAAAAAAGATGCCGGGAAAGTTTGTTATAAAAGAATAATGTCATACCTTTGCGTTGTCCGATTAAACGTTCGTTTAATAATACAACTCCCTATTCATTTTTGCGGAAAATTGTAACTACAACATACTTACCAATTTCTATTCTTACGGCATACCATCATTTTGGTTCCATTACCTTGTCCGTTTAAACGAACGTTTAAAGCGACATCATAACTATCTTTATTCAAATGACTTACCGGAATTCGAGTCCCAATTGCCTGAAACAGGTTCCTTGTCATGTTGGGACGTAAAAGAGTCTCCCGGTGGCGTCGCCGTGGGTTGCTACATATATAGGATAACAGACCGAATATGAATTGATACGCAAGTATTGGTGGGGGACCCCCGAAGGCAACGTCGCCACTGCTGGAGCAGGGAGCGGAAGTTCGATTCTTCCGGTGGCGGCTAAAATAAAAGATATGGAAAAATTACAGGAAAGCTATGTTTTGTCGGGAGCAGGCATTGCAGGTTTGGATTTTGCAGGCGCGTGCAGTTTGTTGGCAGGGAGGCTGGAGGAGATGCACCGGCTGCGGGAGCGGGGCTGCCCTCCGGTAGAGAAAGGGATGCGGCGTTTGCAGGAGGAGGTTTGCGCTTTGTCTTTGGGGCTGTTGAAAGAATACGAAGGCATGGCGGATAAGGACACTCGCGCGCAAGTGCTGTTGGCAGTAATGGATGCCTACGAGGTGACGGGGAAAGAAGAATTGTTGGAAGAAGCCTTGGAGCGGGCAGGAAAATTGCTTTCGGGGATGGCAGACGGGGCGTTGAAATGCCGGCTTTACGGCTACTGCCATTATTATACGGGAGCGGAAGAATGCCGGGAGGAGATGCGGCGCATTTTGGAAAATTTGCCGGCGGATGAAAAATATTTCGTGGAAAAGATAGGAGATTAAAAAATAATGCCTACCT
>CALUKF010000040.1 GCA_944321145.1 uncultured Odoribacter sp.
CCTGACTGCCTGCTACCATGCCAAAGGGACTGTCAAAGGCTCGGACGGAGCCACAGGCGGCGTGGCGGGACGGAACTTCAAGGACTCCATGTTAGGTAGCGGTATCATCACCGCCTGCTACTGGGGAGGCAACGGTCAGGAACAAGGCATAGGCTATAATCAGGCGGGCACTGGCGATACTAAGAAAGTGGAGGGCGATGATTGGACGGCAGCGATGAACGCCATGAACACGGCATTGACCAACGCAGGCTGGCAGTATGTGACAGGCGGCAGCGATGCTCCGCTCACGTTGCGGAAACAGTAAACCCGAAAGCAGGGAGGCGTTTAGGGATTTAAAATCTTTATAATCAAACACTCCGGATTGCAAATCCGGAGTGACGAAATTGCAAATCCGGAGTGACGAAGCGCGGGCGGCACGAGACGTGCCGTTTTCCCGTGGGGCATTCTTTGACAGATTGGGAAAGGGAAACTTTTGAAAAGCATGATTTTGTTTTTCAAGAAAATATGCGTATATTTGCCCTTGTAAACGTATCTTAGAAAGGCAAATATGGAAAAGGTAACAAAAGAAGAATTGCTGAAAGCTATTAAGAAAGCAAAGAAGCACAAGAATGAGGCGCGCAAAAAGACTGCCAAAGAATGGGAACGTGAAGGCATAAAAGGTAAAGTCGTATTGATATGATCCGTTTTTCATTGAAGCGCATTCTTGAAAATGCGCCTTACGATTTGACATTGTCTGACAATAACTTTGTATTTCAGACAGACCTTGGCATCCATTACATGGTGAGTTTTAGCAAGGAAGACATTGTGTTAGGAGGATGTGCGACTTATCAGTTAATTATACGGAAAATAGAAGAGGAAAAAAGCCCCCATGATCCGAAAGTGGAAGCTACGATACTTGCTATTGTCCGTGAATTCTTCCGTTCGAATCTTGAAATCATGCTTTACCTTTGCGACACAAGCGATGGGCGTGAAAAATATCGGAATCGCTTGTTCCTTACATGGTTTGACCGGAATGTTGAGAAAAATCATTTCACCATCTGCAAAGCTCATGCAACTGTGGAAGGTGAAGGCTTGTTCCTCTGCATCATTGTTGACAATCGGAATCCGAAGTTAAAAGACATAACGGACGATTTTGAAGAGAAAGCGGCTTTGCTGACAGAAGGAAAGCCTGAATAGGAAATTTTAAATTCCCTCTTTCTTTGCGAGGAAATAAGGGTTTAAAATCCTTATAATCAAACAGTCCGGATTGCAAATCCGGAGTGACGAAGAAAACAATGTCCGTTGATTGTAAACCGGTTGAAAAACATTATCTTTGCAAATTATGACAATCAAGCCAAGAAATGAAAATGAATGAAATAACGGACATAGACAATGAGTTTGTCAGCGAGATACGGCAAATCATAGATGCAGCCCGTAACAATGCCGTGCGCAGTGTAGATTTCTGCCGCGTGCAGATGTATTGGAATATAGGCAAGCGCATATTCGAGAAGGAACAGCAAGGCAAAGAGCGTGCAGACTATGGCACCTATCTCATACGCAACCTCTCCCGGCAAATCATGCCCGAATATGGCAGCGGATTCTCGGTCAGGCAACTGGAAATGTGTCGACAGTTCTATCGTACATACCCAATTGCGAATACACTGTGTGCGCAATTGAACTGGTCGCAATACAAGTTGCTGATAGCCATTCCCGATAAGGACAAACGGGAGTATTATGAACTGGAAACGGTAAATGAAGGCTGGACCAAACGCCAGTTGGAACGGCAAATTAATTCCTTGCTCTACGAACGCCTGCTTATGAGCAACGACAAGGAGTCGGTGCTTGCCGTGGCTCGCAGGGAGCGTGTTCCGGAATCGCCCTTGGAAATCATCAAGGATCCGATGTATCTGGAGTTCTTGGGTCTGGAGCGCAAGGATACTTATTACGAAAAAGACATGGAGACTGCCATTATCTCGCATCTGGCTGACTTCCTGCTTGAAATGGGAAAAGGCTTTTCTTTCGTGGCACGGCAGAAACGTTTCTTGGTGGAGGATGACGAGTATTTTATCGATTTGGTGTTTTATAACCGACTGTTGCGGTGCTTCGTGCTTATCGACCTGAAGACGGGGAAGCTCTCGCATCAGGACATCGGTCAGATGCAGATGTACGTGAACTACTACGACCGCCACGAAAAGCTGCCAGATGAAAGCCCTACTATAGGTATTCTGCTCTGTACGAGCAAGAACGATACGGCTGTGAAACTTGCCTTGCCGGAAGACAATAAGACCATTTACGCCAGCAAGTATGAGCTTTACCTGCCTACTACTGAACAGTTGATTCACGAAGTCAACGAAGCCAAAAGGCTTGTAGCCGAGAACTGCCCTCAAAAAGATGCATGACCGGCTTTCATGTCGAAGCATAATTAATGATGGAAATAGAAATGTAATTACTAAATCAGCCGAGTGGTTTTGCCATTCGGCTGTTTTTTTTGTGTGCTTGCGTTTTTTTTGAGGGGAGTGTTTGAATGGTTGTGTGTTGATAGTCAGTGGTTTCAAATAGTCCGGATTGCAAATCCGGACTGACGAAGGAAAAAAGTTGTGATTTTTTTGCGGTGGGAGTTGATTTTTGGGAAGTAGGGGACTATTTATATATGTAAATAAATTATTAAAGTGCGAATATTATGAATACTGATAATTTTAAAACAAATAATAATATAATAAATTTTAGTGAAATATGATAGTATATCCAGTTGTAGTAGGTGACCTGAAAGGGTCGATGGACAGGACGGTTTTTTATAAGGTGGAAGACCGTTGTATCGGGCGGAAGAAGAGCCAGCCCAAAGAAAATGCAGCATATTCAGATGAGCAGAAGGCGGTGCAGTTGCGCTTCGGTTTTACGGGGCGGCTGGCGAGCCGGGTGCGGTATGTGTTGCGTGAGAGCTTGCGGAATAAGCCGAAATATCAGACGGTGCCGAATTATTTTGTGCATTTGAATATGGGGAATTGCACGGTGGAGGATTTGGAGAGCGGGATGGTGTCGTTTGATTATGAGCATGCCGTGTTTGCGAAGGGGACTTTAGTGAAGCCGGAGGTGACGGCGAGTTATTCGGCGGAGGAAAGCCAGTTTACGTTTACGGTGGCGCCGATGGCAGGGAAGGAATTCCTGGATAAGAGGGCTTCGGACAAGGTGTATGTCATCTTGTTGGAAAGCAGCTTGATGCAGGCGTACCAATTGGAGTTGGGGACGCGTGGCACGGAGGCGACAGTGACGGAGTTGCTGGAGCCCGGTTGGGACGCAGGGAATGTGCATGTGTATGCCTATGCTTATAGCAAGGAGAGACGGGATACGTCGGATACGCTGTATCTTCCTTTGGGATGAAGGATGGGCGATTAACGATGAACGATGAAGGATTAACGAGAGCATACTCCCTCCCCCCTTCGGGGTACTCCCCCTATCTTAGGGGGAGAGTTTAAAATATCTGGTATTCAATCTCTTATCATAATTTTTGGGAGGGGTTGATTACCAGTTGTTTTTAACTCTCTTTTTTTAGGGGAGCACCCCAAGGGGGGAGGGGTTGGAGTTTTGGGGGGAAAGGAGTATTTTTGCGGTGGGGTTGGAGAAGGGGGGAAGGATTCGGTTGTTCGGGATTTCCGAACGATTGCTTTTGATGGTAAATCATATTTTTTAATGAACGAGCGAGATGATGAACAAGGAATTTTGGAGGACAGGCGGGCTGGTGGTGCCTGCGGTTTTGTTGGCAGCGTGTGGCGGGCAGAAAGGGGATGCGGGGAAACCGTTGAATATTATTCATATTATGACGGACGACCATTCGTGGCAGACACTGAGCGCGTACGGGCATGCGTTGGGGAAGGTGGCGCCTACGCCGAACCTGGACAGGTTGGCGGCGGAGGGGATGCTGTTCCGGCAGGCTTTTGTGGAGAACTCACTGTCTACGCCGAGCCGTGCCTGCCTGATGACGGGGCTGTACAGCCACCAGAGCGGGCAGCGGCAGCTGGGGGCGGGCATCGACACGACGAAGGTTTTTTTCTCGGAGTTGTTGCAGGCGCACGGGTATGAGACGGCGGTGGTCGGGAAATGGCATTTGTTGTGCGAGCCGAAAGGGTTTGATTATTACCAGGTGCTGTGGGACCAAGGGGATTATTATAACCCTGATTTCAAGAGCAAGGAGACGGAGGGGAAGTATGTGAAGCGGCAGGGGTATGCCACGACGCTGACGACGGATTATGCCATTGATTTCCTGGAGCACCGGAATCCGGAGAAGCCGTTTTGCCTCCTTGTCCACCACAAGGCACCCCACCGCAATTGGATGCCGGAGGAGAAGTATCTGCATTTGTATGAGGGGGTGGAGTTTCCTTATCCTGAGACGTTTGATGATGATTATGCCACCCGGTGTGAGCCTGCACGGAGCCAGGAGATGCGCATTGCCGACCGGATGACGATGGTTTATGATTTGAAGTTGAACGGCTTGAAGGACGTGGAGCCTTACCGGAGCGAATGGAATGTGGAGGGGATGCAGGCTTCCATTGACCGCATGGACGAGGCGCAACGGGAGGCGTGGGAAACGGCTTATGAAGGCCGCCTGAGGGAGTTTCTGGACACGAAGCCGGAGGGGGAGGAGTTGACGAGGTGGAAGTATCAGGAGTATATCCGTGATTACCTGCGCTGTATCAAGAGTATTGACGACGAGGTGGGGCGGCTGATGGATTACCTGGAGGAGCACGGGCTGATGGAGAATACGGTGGTTGTTTATACCTCTGACCAAGGGTTTTACATGGGGGAGCACGGATGGTTTGACAAGCGGTTTATGTATGAGGAGTCGTTACGCACGCCGCTGATTATCCGTTATCCGGGGAAGAAGCAGGGGGCAGTGAATGAGGATTTGGTGCAGAACATTGATTATGCGCCTACTTATCTGGACATTGCGGGCATTGAGAAGCCGGAGGAGATGAGCGGGCGGTCGTTGGTGCCGCTGTTGGAGGGAGAGACGCCGGAGGATTGGAGGCAGTACCTCTATTATCATTATTACGATTACCCTGCGATACATCATGTGCGCCGGCATGACGGGGTGCGCGACAAGCGGTATAAGCTGATTCATTTTTATGGGGAGGGGGACGAGTTGCGCGATGCCGTGTGCTGCGACGAGCTGTATGACCTGGAGGCAGACCCGAACGAGCTGCGCAATCTTTACGGGAATCCTGAGTATAAGGCAGTGCAAGAGCGGTTGCAGCGGCAGCTGGACAGTTTCCGGAGCGAGTTGAAGGTGGACGAGTTTTGAGCGGGGCAGGGGAGGGAACATTTTGCGTTTTCCGACAAAAACGGGTGAAAACATTTTGCATTTTCCGACAAAAATGGGCGAAAACATTTTGCGTTTTCCGACAAATGCCTTAGTTTTGCAAGAAAATCAAAGGTTTTGTTATGGCAGACAGAATATTCAAACGTAAGATTTATGATCGGATGCTCCGGTGGAAGAAAGAGAGCGATGGACGGACGGCTCTTTTGATAAAAGGAGCACGACGTGTCGGCAAGTCAACGATTGTTGAAGAGTTTGCACGACGGGAGTATGAGTCGTATATGATAATTGATTTTTCGATTGCAGACCATGCGATTAGAGAATTGTTTTCGGATATTTCTGATTTAAATTACTTTTTCTTACGGCTTCAGTCATTGACAGGAGTGTCGTTGTATGAGCGAAAGTCGGTCATTATTTTTGATGAGGTGCAACTTTGTCCTCAAGCCCGTCAGGCAATCAAGCACCTGGTAAAAGATCACCGGTATGATTATATTGAGACCGGCTCACTTCTTTCAATCAAGAAAAATGTGAAGGGCATTGTGATTCCGAGCGAGGAGACCCGTATTGCGATGTATCCTATGGATTATGAGGAGTTTTTGTGGGCAATAGGCAAAATGCCGACTTACGAACTTGTAAAATATTCATACGAAAATAGCAAGGCGTTGGGGGATGCTGTCAATCGTGACATGATGCGTGATTTTCGGTTGTATATGCTTATTGGAGGCATGCCCCAGGCAGTGGACGCTTATTTGGAGTCAAATGATTTTTCGGCAGTGGATCTTGTGAAACGGAATATTCTGGAGCTTTATATGGATGACTTCCGGAAGATAGACCCTTCGGGGAGGGCGTCGCGGCTGTTTTTTTCGATTCCGGCAGAACTTTCGCGTAATACAATGCGTTATAAGGTGGGGAGCGTCATCGAAAATGCGACGGCGTCACGGCTTGGCGAATTGCTGATGGATATGGCTGATTCCATGACAATAAATTTTGCTTATCATGCCAATGACCCGAGTGTGGGCTTTTCGCTTCATGCTGATTACGATTATTTTAAAATGTTTCTTGCCGATACGGGGTTGTTTGTCACATTGGCGTTTATGGATAGGGATTATCCAGAGAATGAGATATACCGCAAACTTCTTTCGGACAAACTCGGCACAGATTTAGGCTATGTGTATGAAAATGTTGTTGCACAGATGTTGAAGAGTGCTGGAAATGAGCTTTTTTATTACACTTTTAAGGGAGAAGACAAGTTGTTGCGTAATTATGAGATAGACTTTTTATTAGCGAGGAAGGATAAGATTTGTCCTATAGAGGTTAAGTCATCGGGGTATAATTCCCATTTGTCGCTTGATAAGTTTCAAGAGAAGTTCCGAGGGAGGATTTTTCGACGTTATTTGTTATATACAAAAGATTTACGGAAGGATAAGGACATCTTATGTCTTCCGGTTTATATGGCAGCCTTGCTTTGAGGGGTTATTTGTCGAAGCGTTCGGCGTGCATTTCGGTGAGGCGGTGCAGCTTGCCGGCGAGTTGGAGGTAGTGGGGTGTTTGTTTGTGGGTGGCGAGGGCGTTGTCGTCTGCCCAGGTTTCGCAGATGAGGAAAAGGGTGGGGTCGGTGGTGTGGGCGAAGAAGCCGTAGCTGATGCAGCCCTCTTCTTGTTGTGATTTTTCGACCAAGGCGTTGGCGGTGGCGATGATTTCTTCCCGTTCTTCGGGTTTTACTTTGACGAATACGTTTAAACGAATCATGGCGTGTTTATTTGTTATTGTTTGAGGCAAAAGTAGGGTAAAAATGGGAGATGGCAAAATGGTTTCAAAATATTCGGCGGCAGGTTTGTGGGTTTGGGGAAAGGTTTGCTATATTTGCGGATGTGAAAATGTAATAGTAATTTAATGATAGTTTTATGAGACATGGAATGAAATTAAAGAGTAGTGTATTATTTTTAGCGTTGATGGCAGGGATGTGGGGATGTTCGGATTCAGATGATTCGGGAGAGGAAAAGGCGAAAAAAGTAACTACATTTGAAGAGTTGCAGGAGGCGTGTAGGATGGGCGGAATTAGCTCTGCGCCGAAAGAAGTTGCATTGGCTGCAGATATTCGGATAAATGGTAGTTTAGGGAGGCTTCCGTTGAATGGGGCGGGAGTATTTGCCATTGATGGTAGTGGATATACTGTAACATATAGGGCATCTCAAGACCAAGGGAATTATTATTGGGGAACAACGACAGTACAAAACACTTCATCAGATATTACTTTTACGAATATGAATTTTGTTTTATCAAGATGTTATTTCTTTTTTTCTGCATTTAATAGCAGTTCAATTACATTAAATGACGTGAAAGTTGAGATAGAACGGGATGCTGCGGTTACTGATGAAGTGTACAGGGACTATAGCTATATTATGATTGACGGTAAAAATAGCAAGGGAGAATTAAATGAAGGTACAACGCTGGAAAAGAAAGATGGAATTGGAAGTGTGCTTTCGGTGCAGAACGGGGCAACGGTTGTGTTCAATGGAGGAAAAGTATTAGGAGATGATTTTATTCGTTTTACTTCTTTGGATGGAGATGGAACGGCTATTGTTTTTAAACGTGCTTTGGAGAACCCCTTAGAGATATTTGTTGAAACGATACTTGAGGATACGACAGAGGCTGTTGATTTCCTTGTGATAAGAGGAGAGAATTATACATTGACTGCGTCAGATCTTGCATTGCTTTCCTTGCAGGAAGATAGTTATGTGAGATGGCGAGGGAAAAAATATTTAGGTGCGGGGCATTTTATGTTATATTTAGATGAAGCAGAAAATGCCATAAAACTGCGATTTGCTAATTAATTTTTTACTTTTATGAAATACGTATTATTGACTTTGATTGGAGTTGCCATGATGTGGAGCTCGAATGCCCAGGAGAAGGTGCTGACCATGGAGGAGACCATCCTGGGGTATCATTTGTATCCGAAGAACCTGTATGTACAATGGCAGGGGGAGCGGAATGTATTAACTTATGTGGAGGGGAAGAATCTTGTGGGAGAAGATGCGGCAAACGGGGAGAAGACGGTGTTGATGACGCTAGAGGAGCTGAACCGTGTGTTGGGGGCAGAGTTGAAGGGCTGGACGCAATTCAGTTGGAAAGATGCCGGGACGCTGATGATTGCACGGCAGGGAAAACTGACGGAGATTGACGTGGAGGGAAAGCAAGTTGTGCGGACGTATGCCATTCCTCGTGGGGCACAGAACGTGATGCCGAACGGGAAAGGATTGGTGGCTTATACGAAGGGCAACAATTTGTATTATACGGACGCTGAGGGGCACGAATATGCTGTGACGGAGGATGAAGACCCGAACTTTGTGAACGGTCAGACGGTAAGCCGGAACGAGTTTGGCATCACGGGTGGCATCTTCTGGTCGCCGGACGGGAAGAAATTAGGCTTTTATCGGAAGGACGAGAGCCAGGTGGGGACTTTCCCCTTGCTGGACATCACGACGCGGACGGGCAGCCTGCGGGAAATCAAATATCCGATGGCAGGCATGAAATCCGAGCAGGTGAGCCTTGGCGTGTATGACATTGCTTCCGGGCGGACGGTGTGGATGGACGTGACGGATTTCGGACGGGAGCAGTATCTCACGAACATTGCATGGAGTCCGAACTCTGACCGGGTGTACATCCAAGTGCTCGACCGGGCGCAGAAGCACATGCACTTGAATGAGTATTGCGCACGGACAGGTAGCTTCGTGAAGACGCTTCTCACGGAGGAAAACGAAGAGGCATACGTGGAGCCCCTGACGCCGGTGGTGTTCCTGAAAGGCGATGACTCGAAATTTGTATACCGGACGAACAACCGCGACGGGTATTGGAATCTTTACCTTGTGGAGGCGGCTTCGGGCAAGGTGCTGAAACGCTTGACGCCCGTGGAGGCAGATGTGGAGATGGTAGGGCAGGACGGACGCTATGTGTACTATACTTCGGCAGAGGTAAGCCCTGTGGAGAATCACCTGTTCCGTGTGGACGTGAAGACGGGCAAGCGGATGCAGTTGACGCAGGCGGAAGGCTGGCATACGGTCACCTTGAGCGCTGATGCGAAATATTTCGTAGACAACTACAGCAGCCTGCAGGTGCCGAGGGTTATCAACTTGGCGCAGAATGACGGCAAGGTGGTGCGCGAAATGCTGCGTGCGGAAGATCCCACGAGTGACTATAATTTCGGTGAAATCACAATGGGAACGGTGAAGTCCGCTGACGGGAAATATGACAATTACTACCGCTTGATTAAGCCGATGAATTTCGACGCGTCGAAGAAGTATCCGGTGATCGTTTATGTGTACGGCGGTCCGCATTCGCAGTTGGTGCGCAATACATGGCAGGCAGAGATGCGCCGCTGGGAGATGTACATGGCGCAGCATGGTTATGTGGTGTTCGTGATGGACAACCGGGGCACTTCAAACCGGGGTGCCGACTTTGAGAAGGCTATCCACGGGCAATGCGGACAGGCGGAGATGGCTGACCAGATGAAGGGCGTGGAGTTCCTGAAGTCGCTGCCATACGTGGATACGGAGCGTATTGGCGTGCATGGATGGAGTTATGGTGGTTTTATGACCATCTCGCTGATAACGAACCATCCGGAGGTGTTTAAAGTGGCTGTGGCTGGCGGTCCCGTTATCGACTGGAAATGGTATGAAGTGATGTACGGCGAGCGTTATATGGATTCGCCGCACCGGAATGCCGAAGGGTATGCCAAAGTGAGTCTCATCAACAAGGCAAAGGACTTGAAAGGGAAACTCCTGATTTGCCAGGGCGCGATAGACAACGTGGTGGTTTGGGAACAGAGCCTGAGCTTTATCCGTGAGTGCATCAAGAACAACGTGCAGGTTGACTACTTCCCCTATCCTTGCGCAGAGCACAATGTGATGGGCAAAGACCGCGTACACCTGATGCAGAAGGTCACGAACTATTTCGAGGATTACCTGAAGTAGAGATAAGCGATGAATGAGTAACGGTTAACGAATGAATAAGGGGCATGTCCGAAGGGGGATGTGCCCCTTTTTTTGTACCTTTGTCCTCGGAAATAAAAATAGAAGGGCGTATGAGAATAGACATTTTGAGCGTGGTGCCGGAGTTGCTGGAAAGCCCTCTGGGGCATTCCATCATCAAGCGGGCGCAGGACAAGGGGATTGTGGAAATCCATATCCATAATATCCGTGACTGGTCGAAGGATAAGTTCCGGAAGGTGGACGATTACCCGTTTGGGGGCGAGGCGGGGCTGGTGATGATGGTGCAGCCGGTGTATGACTGTATCATGGAACTGACTGCCGAGCGGCATTACGATGAGATTATTTATACGGCGCCGGACGCGCCGACATTCAATCAGCGGATGGCGAACGAGTTGTCGCTGAAGGAGAATATCATGATTCTCTGCGGGCATTACAAGGGGATTGACCAGAGGGTGAGAGACCATTTGGTGACACGGGAGATTTCAGTGGGGGATTATGTGCTGACGGGAGGGGAGTTGCCGGCGTGCGTGATGACGGACGCGATTGTGCGGCTGATTCCGGGGGCGATGAATGACGAGAGCTCGGCATTGAGCGACTCGTTCCAGGATAATCTGCTGGCGCCGCCGGTGTATACACGCCCGGCGGAGTTCAACGGTTGGCGGGTGCCGGACGTATTGCTGTCGGGGCACCACGGGCGGATACGCGAGTGGCAGGAGAAGATGGCTTACGAGCGCACGAAGGCGTTGCGTCCTGATTTATTGGAGGAATAGGGCATGTTGGCTTATACGAGAAAAGACCGGCAGCGGAGGCAGGATACCGCCTCTTTCACCTTGGAATACGAACGGGCACGGGTGCAGCGTCCGTTCTCGTGCATGATTAAGGTGCCGGGACCGGTGTGCAATCTGGATTGCGACTATTGTTATTATTTGGAAAAGGATGCGCTGTATCCGGGCAAGCGGTTCACGCTCGCGGAGTTTGGGATGAAGGAGGAGGTGCTAGAGCAGTTGATTCGGGACTACATCGCCTCGCAGCCTCAGGAACGGGTGGAGTTCATTTGGCACGGAGGAGAGCCGACAATGTTGGGCTTGGATTATTTCCGGCGGGTCTTGGATTTGCAGGCGCGTTATGCAGAGGGAAAGCAGATTGCCAATGTGTTGCAGACGAACGGGACTCTGATTGACGACCGTTGGGCGGAGTTCTTGGCGGAGCATGGTTTCCTCTGTGGCTTATCGATTGACGGACCGGAGAAATTCCATGACCGCCACAGGCGTTTTGCAGATGGACGGGGTTCGTGGCAGAAGGCGGTGGAGTGCGCCCGTCTTTTCGTGAAGCATGGCGTAGAGTTCAACACGATGTCGGTGGTGAACGCTTCGAACAGCCGGGAACCAGTGGCAGTGTACGAGTTTCTGAAGAGCATCGGGAGCCGGTATATGCAGTTTTCGCCCATCGTGGAGCGGATAGCCCTGGACGAGGGGGAGGCGTTGTCCATCGTGGAGCCGGGTTATGCGAAGGCGACGGCGTTGATGGACGAGAATGTCAGTGCGGAGGCGTGGGGGAATTTCCTGTGCCGGGTATTCGACCATTGGGTGAAGGCGGATGTGGGGCATTGTTACGTGAATTGGTTCGACAATACGCTGGCGGCGTATGTGGGCGAGGCTCCTTCGCTCTGTTCGATGGCGCCTTATTGTGCCTGTTCGCTGGCGATTGAGCACAACGGGGACGCTTATTGTTGCGACCATTTCGTGTTTCCGGACTATCGGTTGGGGAATATCATGGAGACGAATATTGTGGAGATGGCGAAGAGCGACAAGCAGTTGCTTTTTGAGCAGGAGAAGCAGGACAGGTTGGCGGCAGCGTGCCGTGCCTGCCCCTATTTGCAGATGTGTGGCGGGGACTGTCCGAAAAACCGGATTGACAGGACGGAGGGGGGAGAGGCAATATCGCGCCTGTGCAAGGGGTTCCGCATGTTCTTTGAACATACGCGCCCGTATTTTGAGTACATGGCAGACGAATTGAGGCATCAGCGTCCGCCTGCCAATGTGATGAAAGCAAAGTTTAACCGTTAAAGACAAAAAGCGATGAGATGGAATTTGTGGCTGCCGGCAGCAGGTTGCGCCCTATTGACACAGGCGGCACAGGCACAGGAGAGGCAACCGAATGTAGTGATTATCATGGCTGACGATTTGGGGTTCGGGGACATCAGCGCTTACGCAAAAGGAGGCATTGAGACACCCAATATCGACCGTATTGCCGACGAAGGCATCCGTTTTATGAATGGATATGCCGCTTCGGCAACCAGCACGCCAAGCCGTTATTCCCTGCTGACAGGGCGTTACCCTTGGCGCGAGGGGGCGCAGGTGTTGAGTGGCGATGCTCCGTTGATTATTGGGGAGGATTTGCCGACCTTGCCAAAACTGATGAAATCCTGTGGTTATGCAACGGGGGTAGTGGGGAAGTGGCATTTGGGTTTGGGCAGGGGCAAGGTAGATTGGAACAAGGAGATTGTGCCTGGGGCGAGGGAAGTGGGATTTGACTATTCTTTCATCACGGCAGCGACGAATGACCGGGTGCCGACGGTGTATGTAGAAAATGGATGGGTGGTCGGTTTAGACCCTGCTGACCCGATTGAGGTTTCTTATCGGGAGAACTTTCCGGGCGAGCCGACAGGCAAGGAGCATCCGGAATTGCTGAAAATACACCCTTCGCACGGGCACGACCAAGCCATTACGAACGGCATTCCGCGCATCGGATATATGAAAGGGGGACAGGCGGCGCGTTGGGTGGACGAGGAGATGGGGGAGGTGTTCTTGGAGAAAGCGACGGCTTTCGTGCGTGAGCATCGGGAAGAACCGTTTTTCTTGTATTATGCTTTGCACCAGCCTCATGTGCCCCGTGTACCAAATCCCCGCTTTGCAGGCAAGTCGCCGTTGGGGGCACGTGGGGATGTGATATTGGAAGCGGATTGGTGTGTGGGGCAATTCTTGGATGTGTTGGACTCTTTAGGGCTGGCAGAAAATACGATTGTCATTTTCACCAGTGATAACGGTCCTGTGTTGGACGACGGCTATCAAGACCAGGCAATAGAAAAGTTGGGTGGGCACAAGCCTGCCGGCGCTTTCCGTAGCGGGAAATACAGTTCGTATGACGGGGGAACGCATGTGGCATTTCTGCTCCGTTGGACAGGGCATGTGCTGCCTGGCAAGTCGGAGGCTTTGGTGTCGCAGCTTGACCTTTATGCCTCATTGGCAGCTCTGTTGGGCAAGGAGAACGCTACCCTCGACGGGGAAAACGTCTTGGACGCCCTTTTGGGCAAATCGCCTCGTGGGCGGCGGTCGCTCCTCTTGGATGCTCCGGGAAACAATGTCATCTTGCGTGAAGGCGATTGGATTTACATTCCCCCCATGGCGCAGGAAGGTTATTGGGTGCCGCCGATGGAGTCCGGACGCATGAAAGAACCGCAACTTTTCAATGTTCGGCAGGACGTAGGGCAGCGCCACAACGTGGCTCCGCAACATCCCCGCCGTGTGCAGCGAATGGAAAAGGCGGTGCGCGAAATCAGGGAGGGTCAATAAGATGCCTCACCTCCTGCAAATCCCTGCGTAGGGGCAATTGGGGCATTTCTTTTCGTCCTCTGTCTGCCGAAAAGGCTCGTCAGGAGAGAAGAGGCGTACGAGTAACCGGCGCAGCGATTCCACGTATTCTCCCTCGAAGCGGCGGAAATCTGCCATGGGTGTCTTTTCGCAAATGAGGTGGTAATCATAGTCTTTCCCAAAAAGCAATTTGGTGTTGTAAATGCCGGGAATCAGGGGAAGCGTGCCCGGTCGTTCATGGTCATACATCAGGCAATAGAGCATTGTCTGGAATGCCGCCTTGTTGCGTGTGGGGTTTTCTGTGTCGAACACCGAAGCGATGTCTTTGAAATCTGTCGTGTCGCTTCCCGTTTTATAGTCGATGATGCGGATGCCCTCATCCGTTTGGTCTACCCGGTCGATAAAGCCGCCGATATAGACCCGGTGTACCGCCCCTCCGATTTCCACCTCCACAGGCACATGGAAGCGTGTCTCCATCGCTACCATCCGGAAAGGCGCCACCCGTTTGTCATATTCCAGCATTTGCCGGATGTATTTCTTCACGGCGTTGAGCACCAATTCATTGTTCCCGCTCTCCATCAGCCGGCTGATACGTACGTCGTAGACCTTCCGGTAGGCGTTGAGGATATGCCGTTCCATTTGTTTCTCGTCTGCCAGCAACCCTTCAATCACTTCGCGTGTCACCAGCCCCTTCGGTACAGTTGCGTAGAGCGATTGCGAAGCCTCGTGGAAGATTGTCCCCAGCAACCGTGCGTCCAGTTCTTCTGCCACCTCCTCTTTCTCTTCAATGCCTGCCACGTATTTAAAGTAGAATCGCAACCCGCACTCCATGTAAGTATTCAATGCAGAGGGGGACAGCAGGCGCTCTGCCGATTTCTCGTACTGCGCAAGCGTTTCCCTCACCTCGCCCGTTTTCGCGATTGTAATCTCCTGTGGCGAGGGTGTCGAAATGAGGTTCTGCAAACTGCGTTCCTCTACGGTCAGCCCTGACTCATACTTGATTTGGTAGAGATACCGGCTCATTTCTCCTCCATTCACGCCCTTTGTCCCTTCGCTGTAAAGCACATGCACATCCTTTGCCCGTTGCAGCAAGCGGTAGAAATAGTAAGCGAACAGTGCGTCCTGGTGTTCCGGGGTCGGCAAGCGGAATCCTACCCGCAAATTATAGGGAATAAACGACGAAGGCATCGTCGTTCGTGGCAGCGTCCCCTCGTTTGCCGACAGGATGACCAAATGCTTGAAGTCCAACATCCTCGTTTCCATCAGTCCCATGAGTTGCAGCCCTTCCAGCGGTTCGCCTGAAAAGGGGATGGTAATCCCTCCGATGACCTTCTCGATGATTTGTGCATAGAGTTTCTCTTCCGGACGGATGCCCTCTTTGCCGAATACGTCCTGCAAATTCCGCAGTTCTGCGTAAATGGCAAACAGAAACTCCTTTTCGATGTCCTCTTCTTGCCGTTCTTCCCGCATCAGCCTGTCCAGGATATTCAACAAATATTCCGGCAGTTCTGTCTTCGAGAAAATCCATTCCGCCAGCGGATGAAACCGCAGCTGTTCCTCGTCTACATACACCACGTTTTCCCGATGAATCCGCTCCGTCAGTTCATCAATCTCTTTCGCGCAATACCCTTTCACGAACTTGTGGTTCAGCAGTGCCACCACCGCCTTGTAATAATAATACCTTCTGTCCCCTTCGCCTTTCGCCTGCTTTTTCAGGTCACACAGCAGCCCGACCAGTGCTGCAGCGGCTGTTTTCTGTGCCGGATAGCCCATGGTCACGTTCACCTTGCTTACAAACGGCGGCAACGAATGCAGCACCGGCACCAACAGCCCTTCGTCGCACAGCACCACCGCCGTGTCCTGTGGCGTTTCCCCTGCGCTCTCCGGCAACAACTGTCCCACCAGCTTCGCTTGCCCCACAGCCGAAGGCACCGCGATATATTCTATCCGTTTCCCGTTGTGCAAGAAATTGTTGAAATGCCCCATCTCCAGCGCATTGGGGAACAACTGCAGATTCTCCCGCATATACGCCCCCGCCTCCTGGTGTTCGTTTGACGTGTAATACACATCGTAATCCCAATAAAAACGTGCCACACCCAACCCCTCGTAATGGCTGAAAATCTCCTTCTCGCAGCGGTTCAGTGCGTTGAATCCCGCTACGACCAATTGCTTCGGCGCCTCATACTCCCCGATATGTTCGCAAAACAGCCGCTCGTTCATCCCTTCGTAACACAATCCCTCCCTTTGCAGCCCCTCACGGAACGCCTCGTAAGTCCCGTACAGCCGCTCCCATACCCGCAAGAACTCTTCCTGCTCGCGGCTCAGCTTCTCACCACGGAAACTCCCCCAAAACCGCCGCACCGCCTCCGTCTGTTCCTCTGTCAGGTAAGGGAAACGCCCCTCCAAATCCTTCAGTGCCGCCACATTTGAAAACAAGTCCCTTGCATCTGCCCGGTATTTGTCTACGTCGTCGAAATCCCCCAACAGCATTCCCCCCCAGAAATAGAAATCGTCAAACCGTTCCTCTGTCCCCGACGCCTCCCGGTATGCCTTATACAACTTGATGATCAACGTCAGTTCTCCCGCTTGCCGCAGTCCCGTATGCTGCCCCACAAACTCCCCCAGCGTCAGAATCTCAGGCATCCACACCGGGCGTTTCACCAGTCGCCCCAACGCTTCCGCCAAGAATAGCCCTGCACGTTTGTTCGGGAAAAGCACCGTCACCCCTTCCAAATCCTCCCCGTAACGCTCCAACATGTCTTTTGCCACTAATTCCAAAAATGTTCTCATAAAAATCCGTATATTTTAGATTGCACAGGCTCGTCTCGCTCATCAAAAAAAGGCAGGCAATTTTTGCATTACACTCGACTTTCGCTATATTTGCCTCGCCGCCCTACGGGCAGCAATACATCAGCAAAACTACAAAAACAACACATAAAAAACAATACCTTATGGCAACACTCACTGACCTCCTGCGCAAGAACCGCAGCTACCGTCGCTTCCATGAGCAAGAACGCATTTCCCGCGAGACGCTCCTCGAACTTCTCGACCTCGTCCGCCTCTGTCCCTCAGGGCGCAATGCGCAGCCCCTCCGCTACCACATTGCCTGCACCCCTGAAGCCTGCGCCGCCATTTCCCCCAACCTTGCGTGGGCAGGTTATCTCACCGATTGGGACGGACCCGCTCCCGGCGAACGTCCTGCCGCCTATCTCATCCAATGCCTCGACACGCGCATCGTTCCCGACTGCCTCTGTGACGACGGCATCCAGCTCCAGACACTTCTTCTCGGTGCCACGGAACGCGGGCTTGGCGGCTGCATCATCAAAGCGTTCCGCAACCAGCCCCTCCGCGAGCTGCTTGCTCTTCCCGAATACCTTAAAATCAACTACGTCCTCGCCCTTGGCGTCCCTGCCGAGACCGTCGTCCTCGAACCCATGCGCGGCGACGACTGCAAGTACTGGCGTGACGCACAGGGTATCCACCACGTTCCCAAACGTTCCCTCGAAGAGCTGCTCATCCCATGAAACTGCTTTGCATAGAATACAACGCTGCCGGCATCCCCGCCGTCCGCGTCATTGGCGACGATGCCCTCCTGCGCGAAAATCGCGATTTCTACCTTCCGCCTTTCGCCCGGGAGGTCAGTTGCGCACCCCAACTCTTCGTGCGCATTTCCCGCCTCGGCAAACACATTGCCCCCCGCTTTGCTTCCCGCTACTACGATGCCGTAGGCGCTGCCGTCCGTTTCCGTGCCGACAGCCTTGCCTCCCGCCTCGTGGCTGACGGGCTGCCCGATTCTCCTGCCGTTGCTTTCGAAGGTTCTGCCGCTGTCAGCGAGCTCCTGCCCCTCGAAGGCAATCTCGCTGCCCCCTACGCTTTTGCCCTCAACGGCGAAACCCGTTACAGCGCGACCCTTGCAGACAACACGCCCCTCGATACCCTCGTCGCCCTTGCGTCGGAGTACCACCTCCTCAAAATTGGCGACTACCTCCTCTGCGGCACCCCCTTCCGCCTTCCCGGCGTCAAGCCCGGCGACCGCATTGCCCTCACCCTTCGTGAACAGACACTTATAAACATTCGTATTAAATAAACCGTCCCGCCCATCCGGCGGGCTAAAAACAAAAACATCATGAAACACACTCTAATCACAATCGCGATCGCCCTCCTGGCACTGACGGCGGCACACGCGCAACAGTACGTGCCTACACCCGAAAATCTTGCCGCACGCGAACAATTCCGTGACGACAAATTCGGCATATTCATCCACTGGGGGGTCTATAGCATGCTCGGTCAAGGCGAATGGGCAATGACCAACCACAACATCAACCGTGACGAATATGCCAAGCTCCCTTCCGGATTCTACCCTTCGCGTTTTGATGCCGATGCCTGGGTAAAAGCCATTGCCGATGCCGGCGCGCGCTACATCTGCTTCACCTCCCGCCACCACGATGGCTTCTCCATGTGGGACACCCAATACTCCGATTACAACATTGTCGATGCCACTCCCTACGGGCGCGACATCCTCAAAGAGCTCTCCGACGCCTGCCGGAAATACGGCGTCCACCTGCACCTTTACTACTCCCATCTCGACTGGTACCGTGATGACTACTATCCCCTCGGGCGCACGGGGCGTGGCACCGGGCGTACCACCCACGGTTCTTGGGACACATACTATGAGTTTATGAACAATCAGCTCACCGAGCTTCTCACCCATTACGCCCCCATCCGCGCCCTCTGGTTTGACGGCGTGTGGGACCAGCCCGAAGACTTCGATTGGCGCCTTCCCGAACAATACACCATGATACATGAAATCGACCCAGCCTGCCTCATTGCCAACAACCACCATCGCGCCATCGTCCCCGGTGAAGACCTGCAAATCTTCGAACGCGACCTTCCCGGCGAGAACACTGCAGGCTACTCCGGCGGGCAATCCATCAGCGCCCTTCCCCTCGAAACCTGCCAGACCATGAACGGCATGTGGGGCTACCAAATCACCGACCAAAACTATAAATCCGCCCGCGACCTCATCCACTACCTCGTCCGTGCAGCCGGCCGCAATGCCAACCTCCTCCTCAACGTCGGTCCTCAACCCAATGGCGAACTGCCCGCCCTTGCCCTTGACCGTCTGCATGCCATGGGCGAATGGCTCCGTGCCAACGGCGAGACGGTCTATGGCACCCGTGGCGGCGACGTGCCTCCCCATGATTGGGGCGTGACCACCCGCAAAGGCGACCGCCTCTATGTCCACATCCTCGACCTTTCCGACCGCGGTCTCTTTCTTCCCCTCACCGGCGTGAAAGTCCTCTCTGCCGTCCAATTCTCCGACCGCACGCCCGTGAAATACACCCAGACCCGCGACGGCGTTTTCCTCACCTTCCCCGCTGTCCCCACCGACACCGACTACATCATCGAATTAACCCTAAAGAATCGATGAACGATGAAGGACTAACGATGAACGAAAGATGGCGTGCAAAGGGCACGCCATTTTTGTTATGCCTCCCCCGTCATTCACTCAAACCGCTATCCTCCCTATATCCCATTCCTCTCCTAAAATACTCATTTTGATTCTATATTCCGATTAAATTCATTTCATCTCCATTTTAAAATGCTTATGAAATGGATATAAAACGAAGATGAAATGGAGTTGCTTGCTGTATGTTATTGATATATAGCTTATTTGTTGTTGGTTTGTTGTTGACTTGATATATGATGGTGATTAGGTTGTAATATATTGTTTATTAGTGAGATATGGAATTTAGTTTTGAAATTCCTTTTTGGGTTTGGATGTAAAAACCCCCATGCTTGAAAGAAACATGGGGGTTTTAAGGAGGATTATGGTTTGGGGACGGGAGGGGTGGAGAGTCCGCTGCGGGAGAGGAGGGCATTGACGGAGGGGGCGGCGCCACGGAAACGCTTGTAGAGTGTCATGGGATGCTCGGAGCCGCCACGGGAGAGGATGTTGCGGCGGAAGGAGTCGGCTGTGGCAGGGTCGAAAATGCCGTTGGCTTTAAAGAGGGCGAAAGCATCGGCATCAAGCACTTCTGCCCATTTGTAACCGTAGTAGCCGGCTGCATAGCCTCCGCTGAAGATGTGCCCGAAGGCAGTGGAGGTGCAGGCGCCGGGAACAAGAGGGAAGAGTTCGAGGGGGGCTGTGGCGCGTGCTTCGAACTCGGGGACGGAACCGGAAAAGGGGGTGGCGAGTGAGTGCCATGCCATGTCGAGGATGCCGAAGGAGAGTTGACGGTCGAATTGGTAGCCGCTCTGGAAGTTGGCAGCCTGGCGGATGCGGCTGATGTAGTCGGCGGGGATGGGGGCGTGGGTTTCATAATGGGCAGCGAAAGTGTCGAGCCATTCTTTTTCGAATGCCCAGTTTTCCATGATTTGGGAGGGGAGTTCAACGAAGTCGCGGAGGACGTTGGTGCCGCCGGTGGCACGGTAGGTGCATTGGGAGAGCATGCCGTGGAGGGCGTGCCCGAATTCGTGTAGGAAGGTGGTTACCTCGTCGAAGGTGAGGAGGGAGGGACGGGAGGGGGGGGGTTTGGTGAAATTGGTGACAATGGAGATGATGGGACGGATGTCCTGCCCTTGTTCCCGGTGCTGTACCCGGTAGTCGGTCATCCAGGCGCCGCCGCCTTTGCTTTCACGGGGGAAGAAGTCGGCGAGGAAGACGGCAAGGAAGGAACCGTCGCGGTCGTAGACTTCGAAAGTGCGGACGTCGGGATGGTAGCGGGGGAGATTGTCCACTTCCTTGAAGGTGATGCCGTAGAGGCGCTGGGCGAGGGAGAAAATGCCTTCGCGTACTTTCTCAAGGGGAAAGTAGGGACGGAGGAGTTCGTCGTCGAGGGCATATTTTTCTTGTTTGAGTTTGTTGGAGTAGTATGCCCAGTCCCAGCGTTGCAGGGGCTCGGTGAAGCCGGAGCGGCGGGCAAAGTCCTCGACTTCGCGTTTGTCGGCAACGGCGTGGGGATGGGATGCGGCGAAGAGTTGTTGCAGGAAGCCGTTGACTGTGGCGGGCGTTTCCGCCATGCGGTTGGCAAGGACGTAGTCGGCATAGGTGGCATATCCCAGGAGGCGTGCTTTTTCGAGTCGGAGGTTGACGATTTGGCGGATGATGCTGTTGTTGTCGTCCGTGCCGCCTTGGTTGCAGCGGGAGGCGTAAGCGCGGTACATGCGTTCGCGCAGGGGACGGCTGTCGGCGTAGCGCATGAAGGGGATGTAATCCGGGGCGTGGAGGGTGAAGAGCCAGCCTTCGACCCCTTGCGACCGGGCGTTGTGGGCAGCGGCTTCACGTGTGGAATCGGGCAGTCCGGAGAGGTCGGCGGGGTCGGTGAGGTGGAGGGTGAAAGCGTTGGTGGCAGCGAGGGTGTTTTCCTCGAAGCGGAGGGTAAGCCTGGAGAGCTCGGCAGTGATTTCACGGAATCGTGCGCGCGCTTCGCCTTCGAGGTTGGCGCCTCCACGCACGAACATGCGGTAGGTGTCGTCGAGGAGGGTGGATTGTTCGGGCGAGAGGGCGATGGAGGCGCGGTTGTCGTGGATTTGCTTGACACGGGCAAACAGCTGCGGGTTGAGGGTGATGCTGTTGCCGTATTCAGAGAGGCGGGGGGAGACGCGTTGGGCAATGGCTTGCATCTCGGGGGAGGTGCAGGCAGAGTTGAGGTTGAAAAAGATGGAGGAGATGGCGTCAAGGCGGGCGCCTGCGGCATCGAGCGCCTCGACGGTGTTGGCAAAGGTGGGCGGCTCGGGGTTGGAGGCGATGTGCTCCACATCGGCTTGGGCTTCACGGATGGCAGTGTCGAAGGCGGGTTCGTAATGTTCGAGGCGGATGGCTTCGAAGGGTGGCATTTGAAAAGGGGCGGCGAACGGCGCCAATAGGGGGTTGTTTTCTTGTGTTTTCATGGTACTTGTTTTATATTTGCGGTTGCAAAGTTAAAGTTTATGGGGATTCGTGGCGAGGTTTTGGCGGTTTTTGCCTATCTTTGTGTTTAATTTGTAACCAAACGTAATGTGATATGATAAAAATAGAGAAGTTTGGGGGTACGGAGGCGAGGCTGTATGAGGCGGTTGCGCCCTTGGTGATGGATGCTGCGGTGATACGGCAGAATCATAATTACCCGTTCAAGACGGCAGAGCATTTCACGTGGTTTGTGGCTTTCGAGGGGGAGACGGTTGTGGGGTTCATGCCGGTGGAACGGCGGAGCACGCGGGCGACGATTAATAATTACTACGTGGCGAAGGGGCACGAGAAGGCTTTGCCGGCGATGATTAAGGCGGCGGTGCGTGCATTGGGCGACGAGCCGAAATTGCAGGCGGTGGCTTTCGTGGAGGATACGGAGGTTTTTAAGAAAGAGCATTTTGAAGCATTGCAGGTATGGAAGTTGTACGTAAGAATGGAGCATCAGGCACCGGAGAAAAAAAGCGACTGAATGTGTATGAGCAGACGCAGGTGAGGCTGGGGAAGATATTTGACTCGTTCGATAATGTGTATGTGTCTTTTTCAGGGGGGAAGGACAGCAGCCTGTTGCTTTTCTTGTGCATCAATTATATACGGAAGCATTGTCCCGGCAGGAAGTTGGGGGTCTTCCACATGGATTACGAAGTGCAGTATAACGAGACGCTGCGGTTTGTAGACGAGGTATTGTCGTCTAACCAGGACATATTGGAAGTGTTCAGGGTGTGCGTGCCGTTCAAGGTGTCGACCTGCACGTCGATGCACCAGCGGTATTGGCGTCCCTGGGACGAGGAGATGAAAGACGGGTGGGTGCGCGAAATGCCCAAAGGAGCATACACGGGGAAGGATTTCCCTTTCTTCGGGAACCGGATGTGGGATTATGATTTCCAACGCTCGTTTACGCGTTGGCACCATGAGTTAAAGAAGGCGAAGCGGACGTGTTGCCTTGTGGGCATCCGCACGCAGGAGAGCCTTGTGCGCTGGCGTACCATCAACCAGCGGGACAGTTTCCGTTTTCGGGGGTGGAAGTGGGCACGGAGGGTTGAGCCGGGGATTTACAACGCTTACCCGATTTATGACTGGCTGACGACGGATATTTGGAGAGCAAACGGGAAATTCCATTACCCCTATAACCATTTGTATGATTTGTATTACCAGGCGGGAGTGCCGTTGGAGAAGCAGCGGGTGGCAAGCCCGTTCATTTCGGAGGCGCGCTCGACCTTGAGCCTTTACCGGGTGATAGACCCGGACATGTGGGGGCGGATGATTAACCGCGTGAACGGAGTGAACTTCACGGCAATCTACGGGACGACGACGGCAGTGGGGTTCCGGCAGCAGGTGAGGTTGCCGAAGGGGTATTCGTGGGAGGAGTATATGCGCTTTCTGTTGAGCACGTTGCCCAAAGAGACACGGGAGAATTACCAGCGGAAGCTGGCAGTGAGCATGGTGTTCTGGCGCGAGAAGGGGGGCGTGCTGACGGATGAGACGATTGACAAGCTGCGGGCAGCGGGAATCCCCATCAGCGTGGGGCAGAAGAGCAATTACAAGACGACGAAGAAACCGGTGAGAATGGAGTATCTGGATGACATCGACATTCCTGAATTTCGGGAGTTGCCGACCTTCAAGCGCATTTGCATCTGCATCCTGAAGAACGACCATACGTGCAAGTACATGGGCTTCTCGCCGACGAAAGAGGAGAAGGAAAGAAGAGACCGGGTGATGGAAAAATACAGGAATATTGGCTTAGATTTAGATTTATATGATTGACGAAAAGGAAAATACAGAGCATGCCGGGGAATACAGCAGCCCGGTGTATAAGGTGATTGCCGTGCCGGTGGAGAAGGTGGTGGCAAATGACTACAATCCGAACGTGGTGGCGCCGCCGGAGATGCAGTTGTTGGAACTTTCGATTTGGGAGGACGGTTATACCATGCCGTGCGTGTGCTATTATATTAAGGAGAAAGACCAGTATGAACTGGTGGACGGCTACCATCGTTATTTGGTGCTGAAGACGTCGCGGCGGATTTACGAGCGGGAAAAGGGAATGTTGCCGGTGTCGGTCATTGAGAAGGACATTTCCAACCGCATGGCATCGACCATTCGCCACAACCGGGCGCGAGGAACGCACAATGTGGAGTTGATGAGCCACATCGTCTCGGAATTGACAAAGGCGGGGATGTCCGACCAATGGATTCTCAAGAACATCGGGATGGACAAGGACGAATTGCTGCGCTTGAAACAGATTTCGGGATTGGCAGAACTCTTTGCAGACAAGGATTTCAGTTTGTCGGACGAACGATAAGGTAAACTTTTAAAACAGCGGACGTATGCCGGAGATAGAGAAAGATTTTATTGCACGCCTGAATGCGAAGGAAGACAAGGCTTTCCGGGAGTTGTTCCGGTTGTTCTATCGTTATCTGGTGGTGTACGGCGTCCGCATCATCAAGAATGTGGAGGAGTCGAAGGACATTGTGCAGGACGTGTTTGTGGCAGTGTGGAAGAGCAAGAAGGAATGGAACTCGTTTGAGGGATTGCGTTCCTTCCTGTACGAATCGGTGAAAAACGGGTGTTTGAACTACTTGAAACACAAGAAGCAAGAGCAGGCATACGCAGAATATTACCTGAGGACGACGGAAGAGGCGGTGGAGGAGACGGAGAATTATGAAATGATTCGCGAAGAGGTGCTCCGTCGCGTCTACCGGCTGGCAGAAGAATTGCCGGAAGGCTGCCGGAAAGTATTCCTGCAGCACCTGGACGGCAAAAAGAATGAGGAGATTGCGGCATTGTTTAAAATATCAGTGGAAACCGTTAAATCTCAGAAGAAAAAAGCAATCAATTACGTGCGCGACAACCTGGGGGATATCTATCTCTTGGTGTTGTTTTGCTCTTTGTAGAATCTTTTAACAGAAAATAATTCCCAATTCCATCACCCTTTTTCGATTTCAGTTGTATAGTCATTGAAAAAAGGAAAGAAAAGATGGAACATCACAGTGAAGAAATCATACGGCTGATTCAGCTGCACCTTGCAGGCGGGCTGACAGAGGCAGAGCAAAAAGCTTTGGAGGATTGGTGTGCAGGCAACCCGAGGCATCGGGCTTTCCTGGAACGCCTTTCCCACGAGACGACTTTTGCAGACGAGTGGGCGCTCTATTGCTCATTGGACGAAAAGGAAGCCATCCGGCGTTTTGAAAAAGCAATACATGGAAAGCGTTACCTGTTGCGGCGCGCGATGCGTTATGCGGCAGCGATTGTCCTGCCTTTGGGTTGCGCCGTGGGCGCTTATTTATTCTGGATGCAAAGGGAGGGCGTGGGTGAGCCGGCGGCATACGTGCGCCCGCAGCATGCCATTACCCTGACGTTGGCATCCGGAGAGGAAGTTGCCTTGAACGGCAAGGCATCCGGTGAAGTCCTCGTGACCGAATCCGTTGCCATCCGTTTGGACAGCACGCAGGGGCTTTCGTATGAAGCCCAAGGGCATGCAGGGGAGGCGGAAGTGCGCTACAATGTCCTGGATGTGCCGGTGGCAGCGGACTATCGCCTGCACTTGTCAGACGGTTCGGTCGTCTACCTGAATGCCGACAGCCGCCTGCGTTATCCTGAAACTTTTACAGGCGGCGAACGCAAAGTCTATTTGGAGGGGGAAGCCTATTTCGAGGTGGCAAAAGATGCCTCACGCCCTTTTAAAGTGGTGGCAAGAGGGGTGGAAGTAAACGTCCTGGGCACCCATTTCAATGTCAATGCCTATCCGGAACATGCCGACGTGGTGACTACGCTGGCAGAAGGCAAGGTGCAGGTGGCAGGTGTCGCTTCACAGGCAGTGCTTGTGCCCGGCGAGCAAGCAATCGCTTCGCCGGAGGGCATGGAAGTGCGCAAAGTGGATGTGCAGGCATACACGAGCTGGAAGGACGGCGTGTTTGTTTTCCGCAGCATGCCGTTGGAGGAAATCATGGAACAGGTGTACCGCTGGTACGGTGTGGAAGCCGTGTTCTTCAACGAATCGGTACGCACGGAGACCTTTACGGGCATCATCAACCGGAGCATGTCGGCTGAAGAATTTTTCCGTGTCATCGAGAAAGTCGTGGACGTCCGTTTCACGATGAATAAAGGCAACCGGGTTGCCATTACGGCTAAATAAAAGAAATGCACCGGCAGGTGTTGGTAGCTCTTGCCGGTGCTTGGTGATCAATAATTCCGGACTTGTTGGTAGCAATCCGGGCATGTTTAATTTTAAAGTCTCAAATTTATGGGAAAAAAGCAATGGAAAGTTGCTGCGTCGTATTATTTATTCTTAAAATTACTACGTGGTATGAAAGTAACTCTTTTACTCCTGTTGGCTTTCGTGGTACAAGTGAATGCCAAAGTCTATTCTCAGCAGAAAGTCTCGCTGGAATATGAGAACGTAGCGCTGTCGAAAGTGATGAAAGCACTGGAACGGCAGACAGATCTTTACTTCTTCTACAACGACAGAGCGTTGGACACGAAACAGCTTGTCACAGTTTCGGTTCAGGGCGAGGAGTTGGAAACAGTGTTGCAGCGTTTATTCGGGGACGCCTACACTTGGGAAATTGTTAACAACATGATTGTTCTGAAGCCCAGCGATGCACCCGCTGCGCCCCAGCAGCAGGAAATGGAGGAACGCAAAGTCGCCGGCGTGGTGACGGACGAGAGCGGTCAACCCCTGCCGGGCGTGGCTGTCGTCTTGAAAGGCACGACGATGGGTACGTCGACAGACATCGACGGCAAGTACACGCTTACGTTGCCGGAGGGGAACTACACCTTGGTGTTCTCCATGCTCGGCATGAGCGTGCGCGAAGAGCTGGTGGGCGACCGCACGGAAATCAATGTCGTGATGCACGAGGAAGCGACCGAGATTGACGAAGTGGTGGTAACCGGTATCTTCAAAAAGGCAAGGGAAAGCTACACCGGTGCTGTGAGCACGATTGATGGCGAAGATTTGCAGATGTTTAGAGGGCAAAATTTGGTGCAAACGTTGAAAAATATGGATATTTCCATCAATTTGATGGCGGATAACATTAATGGAAGTAACCCGAACCGGATGCCTCAAATCAACATTCGAGGTAATTCTTCTCTTCCTATGGATGTAGCGGAGTATAATCAAGAAGCAAACAACTCTGTCAATACGCCTTTAATTATCATGGATGGTTTTGAGATTGCATTAGAGCGTTTGATGGACTACAACGATGAGGAAATCGAGAGCATCAACATCTTGAAGGATGCAGCCGCTACGGCAATCTATGGTTCTCGCGGTTCTAACGGTGTTATTGTCGTAACAACGAAACAACCGGAACCCGGTAAATTGCGGGTAAATGCAGAGGTTGGCATTGATTTGGAAGTGCCGGACTTGACTTCTTATGACCTGTTGAATGCTGCTGAGAAGTTGCAATTGGAATGGGACTTGGGATTGTATATGAATGATGCTGCCCCAAGTAATGATGTCTGGTTCAAAGAAGCCTATTCTAAGCGTGTGCGGGAAATTGCAGCAGGTACAGATACCGATTGGTTGAGCAAACCCTTGCGCACAGGTGTAGGTTCCCATTATAACTTGCGTATGGAAGGCGGTAGTGAAGAATTCCGTTGGAGTGCCAGTGCTTCTTACAAAGACATCAAAGGTGCGATGAAGGATTCTTATCGTCACAATTTTAACGCTTCTCTGACCTTAATGTACAAGGTAAAAGATTTTACTTTCAAGAATCAAGCCTCTTATGCTGTCACTAAGAGCAAAGAAAGTAAATATGGGACATTCAGCGATTATGTAAAACAACAGCCGTACAATGCTCCATACGATGAGGATGGAAATAT
>CALUKF010000041.1 GCA_944321145.1 uncultured Odoribacter sp.
TAATAACTACATTTTCAGAACCTACCAAAAGGGCAGCCATGATTCTACAGATGGATTGCAAATCTATCAAAATGAAACACTTATTGGAGATGTTCCTGCCCCCAAAGGTATAAAAATCAGTGGGTACATTGCTCCTTATTATTACTCTGAAATCATTACTGACATTGACAACGACAAAATGTATGTTTACCGATTCAAATTGTAAAACCATGAAAATCATTGTTTCAATAATCATTTGCATGCTTTTCTTCAGTTGCCAAAGCAAAAAGGAAGCAACTAATTCTGAGAAAAAGAATATTGTCAACCATATCAAATGGGACATAAAAACAGTTGATTTTGGCACAGTAAACCAAGATACTATTATTCAAGCGTATTTTCATCTCTACAACTTAGATACAGTGCCATTAATTATCTATTATGTCAATCCTGAATGCGGATGTACTGATTATGCCGTCAGTTCAAAATTAATCATGCCACAAGACTCCTCTACAATAACTTTGTATCTTGATACACAAAGCAAACACGGATTTCAAAGAATTATTACAACTGTATGCACTAATAGCAAACAAAAGTTTTCTAAATTAACCCTCAAAGGTTATGTAGCCAGCAACGAATAAGCAGCATAGTTATGAATAGAAATATATATATGGTCTTTACTATTGGGCTGGCGGCAAGCTGCACGGCAGGAAAGCCAGACAACAGCCTGCTGGAACGGGCATTGCAAGCCAGCGGGGGGAACCGCGGGGAGTTGGAAAAGGTGCTGGAGCATTTTTCAGAAGACCCGGCGGACAGCCTGAAGCTGAAGGCAGCCCGGTTCCTGATTGAATACATGCCGGGGCATTGGGGCGTGGACAGCGCAAGCATCAGCGGGCATATCACCCACGTGGACAGCCTGCCGGGATTGCCACACGCTTTCCGCCGGTTGCTGCTAGACGTGCCGGCACGGCATCCGGATTCGTTCCCACAGGCGAAACGGGTAGAGGATATCCAGATTGTCAAAGCCCAGGACCTCATCGGGCATGTGGAGTGGGCTTTCCAAATGAAGGATAGTTGCCCGTGGCTGGACAACATCGGTTTTGAGGCTTTTTGCGAAGGCATCCTCCCCTACCGCATTGCCCATGAGCCGCTGGACTTCTCGCACGGGCAGGCGGACAGTGCGTTGCTGGAAGCATACGACTATGCACGAAAGCATTATAACGACTGCCAGCAAAGTGCTTACACAATGGCAATGTTTATCCAACGCGCCCGCGAATTTCGGAACAATTATGCCATCAAAGACAAGAGGCTCAGAAAAATGGCAACCATAAGTATCCAAGAGGACAAATTATCCAACGCACGCCTCCGAGACTTGGGGATTCCTGTTACCATAGATTACAATCCTGCCGAATGGATGCCCATCACCAACAGGCGCTGGAGCACCCCCATCGACCCCAGACTATTCACCCAATCGTTTTACGAAATCACACAATTGGGAAGCGGAAAGTTCTACCGGCAAACTTATTCTTATAACCCGATACCGGAACCGAAAAATGCAGAGGAACATGTGCCGGACTTTTTCCGTGACCTGTTCCAGAAGGACGTGACGGAAATGTACCTGCATACTGCCGAGGTGGAAATCCCGGTCGCACTGCCGGAAGGGATGGAATATGCTTACCTTGCCATGCACAACAAAGAGGAATGGGTGCCGGTGGCTTACAGTAAAGCGGAAAACGGGATGTGCCATTTTAGCCGGTTAGGGGTGGATGCCCTGTACCTGCCGGTGTACTACCCGAAGGGAAAAATGGAAGCGCTTGGCGCACCTTTTGTCCTTTACAAGTCCGGAAAAACGGACAAGAAAGAGGGAACGGGAGAAAGAAAAAATTTGCGTATAGAACGGATGGAACCTTACCATGGAAGATTTGAATACCTGAACGAAGCATTCCCAGGTTCCTGTTTCGAGTGTGCGGACAACCCGGACTTCCAATCTGCCGACACTGTTTACATTGCAACGGAATTGCTTAATTACAGATTGGCAAGCACCACTCTCCAAGACAAACCGCAAGCCCGGTACTGGCGCTTCACCCCCACCACAGATTATATCGTCATGGCAGAGTTGCATTTTATCGATGAGAAGGGACAAATCCTGCAAGGCACCTATTTCCCAGAAGACGCCAAACATGATGAAGATTTAACGGATGAGGATTCCAAAACATTTAGAATCATAGAGGGCGCTTTAAACATCGATTTCGGCAAGCCGGTTACCATCTGCAGGATAGAATACATGCTTTCTGCCGGACAAGAGAATGTGCGAAACGGTCATGAATATGAATTGTTTTATTGCGCAAACGGAACATGGATTTCCGCCGGTAGAGAAAAAGCAAATGATTATCAGGTGATTTTCGAGCGCGTGCCCACCGACTGCCTCTATCAACTGGTAGACCTGACAGAGGAGGAAAGGAGTAATGTATTCACACAAGAAAATGGACGCATTAGATTTTGGTAAAAACAAGAATATGAAAAAGTATTTTATTTATATCGGCATCGGTTGCTTCATGCTTAGCGGTTGCTTCCAAAGGAATACCCGTTTGGAAGCCGTTCTGAAATATAGCGGGGACAACCGCAAAGAATTGGAAAAAGTGATATCCCATTACTCCCAAAACCCAGCAGACAGCCTGAAACTCCAGGCTGCCATGTTCCTGATTGAAAATATGCCAGGACATTACACGTTTACCAGCAAGGCGTTGGATGTATATTACGCCAAAGTGGACACTGTAAGCCATGTGCCTTATTCTGCCAAAAAGCTAATGCAAATCGTTCCTTACAATTACCCGGAATTCCGACAAGATTTGCAAATCCAAGAAGATGTCAAATATATTACTGCAGATTTCTTAATCTACAACATAGACATAGCGTTCCGGCAATGGGAGACCTTGCCTTGGAACTCCGGGCTGGATTTTGAAACTTTCAAAGAAGCCCTGCTGCCCTACCGTGTAGCAAACGAACCTTTGGACTATTGGAGGGATTCCATTGCCTACTTCCAAAAGAAATTGGAACTAAGCACTCATTACTATGAGGATTGCCGGTATTCTGCCAAATTCTTAGATTATAAATTTTATATATATAACAATATAGGAAAAATTCCGGACGAAAGATTACACAATTTCAAGCTTGACTGCATTCCAACCAGCCAATATTTCTTATTTACCCACCGAATTATCGGCATACCTTCTTTTATGGATTTTATCCCCCATTTTGCGAATCGGAACGGGAGACATTACTGGGCTGCCGTACTAGACAGCAAATATAAGTCCCTGAAAGTTATTCAAGCAGACCTATATCGAACTGCCAAAATATACCGGCAAACCTACGCACACCAACCTGCCGTCGTGCCGGGACGCCATGAGTATGTCCCCACTTTTTTCCGAAATCCCTTTTATAAGGATGTGACCCGTGAATACTTACCTACCACAGACATCACCATCCGGATACCACGAGGGACAAAAGTCCGGCATGCTTATTTAGCCGTTTTCAACGATTTGACTTGGAAGCCAATAACCTGTGCAGAAGTGTCCGGCAGAAAAGCCCATTTCCCGGATATGGGAAGGGACGTCGCCTATTTGCCAGTTTATTATAACGAGGAGGAGGAATTGCTCCCGTTAGGAGAACCGTTTTACCTCGCCAATGACGGCAGCATTCAATCCTTAAAAACTTTGCCGGATTCTACAACGACATTAAAATTGCGCCGGAAATATCCCAACAGCAATACACATGATTACTGGAGCAAATCACTAAACCTGAGCCGTTTTGAAACTTCCAACGAAGCGGTTTTCAACAAGGCGGATACCATCTATACTATAGAAAAACAAGTGACTTTGAGTTACCAATATGTCTATCCGGACAGCACCCTGAAAAGAAGGTATTGGCGGTTTGCCTGCAATCCCCGCCAAACAGCTTACCTTTCGCAACTGGCATTTTACGATGAAAACGGGGAACGACTAAACGGCAAGCTTATCGGTCCGGACAGCAAGCAAGGCAGCGAGTTGTTGGGTGACGACCCGGTGTTTTTCTGTATGATTAAAAATTGGGTGGGGATGGATTTCGGAAAGGAAGTACGGGTTTCAAAAATCCGGTTCCTGCCCCGCAATGACGGCAATACCATTTTTGAAGGCAATGATTATGAATTGTTTTATTACCAGTATCCGAAAGGATGGATTTCTTTAGGGATGCAAACAGCAGAAAAAGAGGAATTGGTTTACCCGGATGTTCCTGCCGGAGGACTTTATTGGCTTAGAAACCTGACCACCGGACAAGAAGAGCGGATTTTTATTGCAAAAGGAAATAAAATTGTATTTTTGTAGCACTAACACGATAAACTTTTACCAGTATGAATAGAAAAATTTATTACCACAGTTTGCTTGTTTTATTAGTCTTCTGCATTGCAGGAGGATGCAAAGAAAAGAAAGAAAAGAAATTACAGTCGGAACAAGCCCGCATTGAACAAAAGAATGAAAAGACCGAGGTAAAAACACAAAAAGCAGAGTATAAACGCTTTGAAGTGGAATTGGTGAGCAACGGAAAGGTGGAAGCCAAAGAAAAAGCTGTTTTGAAATTTTTGGTGGACGACATCGTAGACACGGTGTTTGTCACCAACGGTTCGCGCGTCAGGAAAGGGGATCCGATTGTTGCAGTGAACGGGGAAAAATCAGCAGAGCAGCTGCAAGAAGCCGAACTCAATTTAGAGAAAATGGAATTGGAATTGCGCAGCCGGCTGATGAGTGAAGGCATCAATGAACTGAAGGATACCACCCAGCTTCCTCCCCAACGGTTAAGAACCATCATGTTGCAAAGCGGATATACCTCAGCCCTGCACGCCTATGAAAAAGCAAAAACGGATTATGAAAATATCCGTACCTGCGCCCCCTTCAACGGCATTGTGGCAGACTTGGAAGCCAAGCCTTATAATCCGTCCTCGGCTTATCAAAACCTGTGCACCCTGATTGACGACTCGCAAATGGAGGTGGTGTTCAATGTGCTTGAAACCGAAATCCAGCATATCCGGAAAGGAATGGAGGTGGAACTGACCCCATACGCCAATAACCAGGTCACGCTTCACGGGAAAGTGACAGAGGTCAATCCTAAAATTGACGAAAACGGCATGGTGAAAATCAAGGCGATGACGGACAATCCGGAACGGATATTGGTGGACGGCATGAATGTAAACATCATCTTGAAACGCCCCATTGAACACAAGCTCATTGTGCCCAAATCCGCCGTATTGCCCAGGCAGGGGAAGAAGGTGGTCTTCATCCATGAAAACGGCAAAGCCATTTGGAGGTATGTCACGACCGGCGTGGAGAACAGTGAGGAAATCAGCATCGAGTCGGGATTGAAAGCAGGAGAAGAGGTCATTTATGAAAACAATTTAGGGCTCTCACACGAAAGCGAAGTGGTGGTCAATAATGATTGAAAACGACTTATGAAACTGTCTGCATTTTCCATCAATACCCTTTTTATCGTGCTGATGCTGGTGGGGATAGCCCTTATTCCCAAGCTATCGCTACAGCTGATGCCTTCGTCGCGCTCCAATGAATTGAGCGTGTCGTTCAGTTGGGCGAATGCCAACCCGGAAATGCTGGAGATGGAAGTCACTTCCAAATTGGAAGGCGCTTTCAGCCGCATCAAAGGGCTGAACCGCATCCACTCCCAAACCGGGCAAGGCTATGGCACCATCATTCTGTCAATTGACAAGAATGAAAATATAGATGCAACGAAATTGCATGTATCTTCCCTCGTCCGCTCGTTAGTAAAAAGCCTTCCGGAAGGAGTAAGGGTCAGCGCAGTGCAGGGAGGCGAAATCCAAGAGGAAGGAGGACAAGAAGAAGAACGAAGGCTGCTGCACAGCTATACCATCACAGGTCCCGGCAGCAGCCAGGACGTAGCCACTTTTGCCGAAGACCATATCGTCCCCGCAATCTCGCAAATTGCCGACATTGAACAGGTCAGCGTGACAGGCGCCGTTCCCTTTGAATGGGTGTTGTATTACGACGAGCAGCTCTTACAAGACCTCAATATCAGCCCTTATGAAATTTCTTCCGCCATCAACCGGTATTATTCCAGCCGTGACGGAGGAAAGGTTTTGGTGGAAAATACGCCGGTTGAAAAATATTCCTACATTGTATTCAAAGGGTATCCTGCAGGAAAAGACATTGATTTTCTGGAGATTCCAATCAAAACCATTGAAGGAAAAACCATTTATTTGAAAAATATCACCACGCTGGATTATTGCGAAGCCCGCCCTTCCTCCTATTACCGCATTAACGGACTCAATAGAATCAATATCAATGTATTTTGTACCAAGAAGTCAAACATGATTGACCTCTCTGCCAAAGTGAAAGACCGAATGCAGGAATTGATTCAAACCCTACCTGAAGATTATTCCATCGCGTTATTGATGGACAACAGCAAAGAGCTCAAAAACGAATTGAACGACAATTTGTTGCGCACGGTATTGACCATCTTGATATTGCTCCTTTTTGTCTGGCTCACCAGCAGAAGCCTGCGTTATCTGCTCATTATCACCATTTGCCTCTCTGCCAATATATTAATTGCTTTGGCATGTTACTATTTTTTCGGCATAGAAATCCACCTTTATGCCTTAGCCGGCATCACAGTCTCGTTCGGCATCATCATAGACAATGTGATTGTCATGGCAGACCATTACCGGTATCATCATAACCGCAAGGTGTTTATGGCTATTTTAGCCGCCACGCTCACCACGATGGGGGCATTGGTCGTTATTTTCAACATGGACAATGAGGTCATGAGAAACATGTGGGGGTTTTCGGCTGTCATCATCATCAACCTAACCCTTTCCGTGATTATCGCCCTTTTCTTCCTGCCTGCCTTGATGGAAAAAATCCCGCTTCCTCCCAATGAATCCCGGCACCATTATCACCAGTTGAGACGTGCCGTGAAATTTACCAACCGATATGAAAAGGTCATCCGTTTCACGCAACGCCACCGGATTCTGCTTTTTTTCATTATCATATTGGGGTTCGGTCTGCCCGTTTTCCTGATACCGACAACCATAGACAGGGAAAAACCTCTTTCCGAAATCTATAACCGCATATTCAGCAGTGAATTTTATCTGCAAATCAAACCTTGGGTAGACAAAGCCTTGGGCGGAAGCCTGCGCCTCTTTATTGAAGGCGGAGGGGGAGACTGGCGCATGCACAATCCGGATGAAAAAGCCCGCACTACCTTGAACCTGACCATGACAATGCCCCACGGCGCCACACTCGACCAGATGAATGAAGCATTTATTAAAATCGAGCATTTTCTGGCAGGTTTTGATGAAATTGAAACTTTCACGTCAGACATCAATTCTCCCAACATTGCACACATGGCAATCACTTTCAAGGAAGAAGAAGAGCTAACGGGAGCACCGGAAAGGATAAAAAACGAGCTGATCCGTTTTGCCAATACTATCGGAAACGGCGATTCGGATATCAGCGGGGTGGGAAGGGGATTCTCAAACCGCACCAGCAACGAGTACAGAAGCGAAACACTGAAAGTCATCGGCTATAATTATCGCAAAGTGCTGATTTATGCCGACTTGCTAAAACAAAAATTAGAACAGCAAAAAAGGGTAAAGAAACTATACATCGGCAGCAACCGGAATCCCAATAAGACAAAAGAATATGCCATTGAGGTCAGCAAAGAAAAATTGGCACGCAACAATTCGGATGTCAACAGCATGCTTGCCCACCTCACTAAATTATCAGGGACTGAAGACAGCCGCACAGAAGCCTATATCAACGAAAAGCTCTCTCCTGTCGTCCTCCGCCCTACCCAACAGCAAAAAGCCAGCTTATGGGAATTGAAAAACGAACCGGTGCAAGGCAACAATTCGGTTTTCCGGCTGGAAGATGTCGGAGAAATCCAAGAAGCACAGAGTTTTGAATCGATTGCCAAAACCAATCAGGAATACGAAGTGCTCGTGCAATACGATTTTATCGGAGACTATATGCTCTCAGACAAAGTGAAAGAACAAGTCATCAAAGAAATGAACAAAGAAATGCCCATTGGTTTCCGCGTCAAGGACGGGCACGACTGGGGTTTTCATTTCTGGGAAGGAGCCGGAGGCATTGACAAACGAATATGGTATATCTTATTAGTTATCACCATCATCTATTTTATTTGCGCCATTTTGCTCGAATCCCTCCGGCAAGCATTGGTTGTCATTACCATTGCTCCAGTGTCGTTTATCGGCTGTTTTTTGGGCTTTTACTTTTTCGGGTTGCAATTCAATGAAGGAGGGTTAGCCGCCTTTATCATGATGTGCGGACTCTCTGTCAACGCCATATTATATATTATCAATGACTACAACAACAAAGTGAAAGCAGGCAATCCCCGAGGACTGCATACCTATTTAAAGTCATGGAATGCCAAAATCATTCCGATTCTGCTGACCATTATTTCCACCATGCTAGGATTCATCCCCTTCCTCATCGGAGACATCAGTGAATTTTGGTTCAGTCTGGCTATCGGAACCATGAGCGGATTGGCTTTTTCACTTCTTGTACTTATGATTGTATTACCTGTTATGTTTAAAGTTAAGAATTCTAAGATATGATCAAATTTTTTCTACATCGTCCCGTTGCGGTCATCATGACCACTATTGCTTTTATTGTATTAGGCAGTGTAGCCGCGCTCAAATTACCGGTATCGCTCATGCCTGACATCGACATACCTGAAATCAGCATCCACTATACCCGTGATGACGCCTCTGCCAGCGAAATAGAAAACACCATTACCGGTAATTTACGCAGCCAACTGCAGCAAATTCCCCATTTGACGTCCATCCAGTCGGAATCAAAAGACGGCAGCGGACAAATCAAAATGAAATTTGAATACGGCACTTCCATCGATTATGCTTTTATTGAAGCCAATCAAAAAGTGGATGCCGCGATGAATTATCTTCCACAAGATATGCAACGCCCTATCATCATTAAAGCCTCTACTTCCGACATTCCTGTATTTTATATCCACCTTTATATGCCTCAGGCTGCTTCTGAAAGTAAATTCCTTGAGTTTTGTGAATTTACAGAAGCTGTGTTAAAAAAAAGGCTCGAACAACTCCCGGATGTTGCCATGGTTGACATTAGCGGCAATTACCAGCCTGAAATGTATATCCTCCCGGATGCAGCCAAACTCCGCAGCCTTAATATCACGCAAGAACAACTGCAAAATGCCATTAATAAAAACAACCAAATCGCCGGCAGCCTGAGCATACGGGACGGCTATTACCAATATAATGTGAAATTCGCCAGCCAACTCATGTCTACCGAAGAAGTAGAAAACATTTATCTCAATGTGGAAGGCAGGCTTATCCAACTGCGTGACATTGCAGAAATCGGCATCCGCCCCCGCGATAAACGGGGAGTATTTGTCGAACAAGGCAAACAAGCCCTCTGCCTGGCAGTTATCAAGCAATCGGATGCCCGCATGTCGGACATGAAAGAAAATATATCCGAACTATTGGAAAATTTCAGGACAGAGTATCCGGACATCGAATTTTCAGTCACCAGAGACCAAGCCACTTTGCTCAACTATACCATTGACAACCTTTCGCAAAGCCTTGTATGGAGTATTATCCTTGCTGTCCTTGTCATGTTGTTTTTCTTAAAAGATGTCCGTTCCGCCCTTATCATTGCTTTCAGTATTCCGATCTCAACGATTATCAGCATTCTCTTTTTCCAATTATTCGGACTCTCTATCAACACCATATCCTTGGCAGGACTTATCATTGGCGTCGGCATGATGGTGGACAATTCAATTATCGTCATTGACAACATCAACCAATACCGGGAAAGAGGATATTCCTTATTAGAATCCTGCAGCCAAGGAACTTTGGAAATCATCCGTCCCTTACTTTCCTCCGTACTGACCACTTGTGCTGTATTTGTTCCTCTTATTTTTCTCGGTGGCGTTGCCGGTGCTCTTTTTTATGACCAAGCAATGGCTGTGTCCATCGGATTATTTGTATCCCTATTTGTATCTATCAGCATTGTACCTGTCATATTCCATTTGCTCTTTACAAATGCCAAAGCCATTAAAATCAATAAACTTATTGAACGTATCAGTTTCAAGTATTTAGACAAATATTACACCATTGGCTATCATTTTGTATTCCACCATCGCAGAAGAGCTATCATATTAACAATGGCTTTCCTTGTTGGAGGGATTGTCTCTGCTTGGTTTCTTAAATTGGAACAAATGCCCCCTATTGAAATCAATGAGATTTTAATCAAAACAGACTGGAACAACAGCATTCATATTGAAGAAAATCAACAACGCGTCAATGATATTATTGCCGCTTTTGAAGACCAATGTGAAGAAATCAGTTGTTTCGTCGGGGAAAAACAATTTTTCCTCAACCGGGAAGACAACCAAAATCCCAATGAAGCAGAATTCTACATCAAAACCAAAGACAACAGCAGTTTGGTAAAAATCATTCAACAAATCCAAGATTACATACGAAGCAAATATCCCGATGCCCGTATCGAAATAGAAAAAGTCAAAAACTTATTTGAACAAATGTTTGACGAAGAAGCAGCTCCCCTTATTGCCAATCTCAGCAGCACGCAAAGACGTGAGACACTTCCGGTAGACACCGTCAATCACTTTATCGAGCGACTGAATGCAAAAATGCCGGAATTACAACTCAATCCTGTTGCCACCGTGGAAAAAATCGCCATCCATCTGCGCCCGGACAGACTTGCCCTCTATAATGTAGACCAAAATACCGTCATTTATGAATTAGAAAAAAACATCAGCAAAAACAACATTGGCAAACTCAACACCGGAAGCCGCTATATCCCCATTGTCATTACAGAAACTGAACAAACCCTCCGAGATATACTCAAACATACCCAAATTGTCACCAAAGATGGCAAAAATTATATTCCTGCTGAAGATTTGGTTGAGTTAAGCACAGAATATGATTATAAAAAAATCGTCGGGAAGAAAGAAGGAGTGGTCACCCCCATTCACATTTATCATACCGGCAATCAATCCCGTGAAATCATTGACGACCTAAAAAAGGAAGCACAAGAAAATAATTTTGATATTCACTTTGAAGGCTCTCTTTTCTCCGGACAACAAACCCTTTGGGAAATGGCTGTTATCATCGTGATTGCCATACTGATGCTCTATTTCATACTTGCTGCCCAATTTGAATCATTGGGTATGCCACTTATTATTTTAGTGGAAATTCCGATTGACCTCGCCTTTACCCTGATTTGCTTATGGTGCTTTGATGTTTCCATTAACCTCATGTCCATGATAGGCATCATTGTCATGTGCGGTGTCATCATCAATGACTCTATACTCAAAATAGATACCATTATCCGCTTGGAAAGAGAAGGATATCCCCTTTTAGAAGCCATTCATGAAGGAGGCGTCCGGCGTCTGAAACCAATCTTAATGACCAGCCTCACCAGTATTATAGCCATGGTCCCCCTCCTTTGGGGAAAGGACATCGGTTCACAACTCCAACGTCCTTTGGCTATTGCAATGATTGCTGGATTAGGGTTCGGCACAATCGTCAGCCTCTATTTTGTTCCGTTGTGTTATTACTATGTCAGCAAACGAAAAAATAAAACTCAAAAATAAATCAGTGCAAGCCCAGCTGCTGCACAATGCGCACTGCTTCAACAGCAGCTTTTACATCGTGGACACGCAAGATGTTGGCTCCATGCAATAAAGCGATGGTGTTGAGGACGGTGGTGCCATTCAATGCATCTTCCGGCATGATGTCCAGCAACTTATATATCATGGATTTTCGGGAAATGCCTACCAACAAAGGAAAATCCAGGCTATGGAAGGCATCCATGCCAGCCATCAAGGTGTAATTGTGTGCCAAAGTTTTACCAAAGCCAAAGCCTGGGTCAAGGATGATGTTATCAAAACCTTTTGCCTGCAATAACGCAATCCGCTCTCGGAAAAAATCACCAACTTCTTTGAGTACATCATCGTACACGGGATTTTGTTGCATGGTCTGGGGCGTCCCCTGAATGTGCATCAGAATATAAGGCACTCCTGTTTCGGCTACAAAGTCGAACATGCTTTCGTCCATCGTGCCGCCCGATATGTCATTCACCATCACCTCTCCCATGCAACCGATGATTTCTTTTGCCACTCCGGAACGGAATGTGTCAATGGAAATCGGCAACTCCGGATAATATTTCCGCACTAGCTCCACGCCCCAATCCAGACGTCCCAATTCCTCCCGCTCGTCCACAAAGGCCGCACCGGGACGGGTAGAATAAGCTCCAATGTCAATGATTCCAGCCCCCTCCTCTACGATTTGATGAATCCGACGGATAATGGCTGTCTCGCTCATATATTTCCCGCCATCGTAAAAAGAATCGGGGGTAATGTTTAAAATGCCCATCACAACAGGGGTGGAAAAATCAAGCGGCTGATGATTTAAAGTGATTGTCTTCATGGTTTTTCTTTTATAATGTGGCTTTTTTTGCATAAATTTGCGGGCACAAATATACGATTAGTTTTTAATTTTCAAATCATGCCTGACACAGCACAAGAATACGATATCGTCATGGAGTCCTGCCGGGATATTTTCCTGAAAAAAATGCAGGACTATGGGACTGCCTGGCGTATCCTGCGCCCCTCTTCCCTGACAGACCAAATATTTATCAAAGCCAACCGCATCCGCAGCATTGAGGAAAAAGGCGTCAGCAAAGTCAATGAAGGCGTTGTGCCTGAATTTATCGGCATTGTCAATTATTCCATCATGGGGCTTATCCAATTGGAATTGGGACGCGGAGAGGACAAAGCCGAAGACCAAGATGCCATCACCGCCCTGTATGACCATTATTTCAGACAAGCCAAAGCCCTCATGCTCGACAAAAATCACGACTATGGCGAGGCATGGCGGGAAATGCGCATCAGTTCATATACCGACCTCATCCTAATGAAAATCATGCGCACAAAGCAAATCGAAGACCATCAAGGCAACACGCTGATTTCCGAGGGAATCGATGCCAATTACAACGATATGATTAATTATGCGGTGTTTGCCCTCATCCGGCTCACCGTTGAAAATCAAACAAACTCATGAAACTGCTCAGAAACCTCTGCCGAATCCTTGTCGGAGCCGTGTTCATTTATTCCGGTTTTGTCAAAGGTGTAGATCCTTGGGGCTCGACCTACAAATTTATCGATTATTTCAATGCCTTTCACCTGAGCGGGCTGAATTCCGCAGCGTTGGTTTTTGCCTTTCTGTTGGCACTCTTTGAGTTTACCGTGGGGGCAAGCCTCCTGCTCAATATCCGTACCCGCTGGGCTGCTTGGGGTGCCTTGCTTTTTATGGCAGTTTTTACGCCGCTGACTTTCCTGCTGGCACTAACAAATCCTGTCAGCGATTGCGGTTGTTTTGGCGACGCGCTGGTACTCACCAATTGGCAGACATTTTGGAAAAACATTGTCCTGCTGGCTCTGACCGTGATTGTCTTCCGCGAAAGGAAACAATTTAACTCTCTGTTCAATTACCTGGAACAAAGCGTAATCGTCCTCATCAGCCTCCTGTTTTTATTAAGCATCGAATTTCACTGTTACCGCCACCTGCCCATCCTGGATTTCCGTCCCTACGCCATCGGATGCAATCTCAGCGAAGGCATGAATATCCCGGAAGGCACTCCACAAAAAGAATATGAAATCACTTTGCAATACCGAAATAAAAACACCGGTGAAATCCAAGATTTTACGGAGGACAATTATCCTTGGCAAGACACCCTGAATTGGGAGTTTGTGCAATCATACGAGCAACTTGCTGAAGAAGGCAAGGATGCACCGATTCATGATTTCATCATTGAGCATCCCCTGCTTGGGGACATCACGCAAGACATTTTGCAAGACCCCGGTTATACGTTTTTGGCAATTGCCTACAACATTCATAAAACCAATCCCGCGCCACAGGAAAAACTGAACGCATTGGCAGCCTATGCCCGAGATAATGGCTACCGATTTTATGGTCTGTCAGCCTCCTCGCCCGAGGAAATCCGCAACTATGCAAGCAAGCATCCCGTCGGATATACGTTCTGCGGCATGGATGAAATTCAACTGAAAACCATGATTCGCTCAAATCCCGGCGTCCTGCTCCTGCATGAAGGTACTGTTATTGCCAAATGGGGCTGGCGCGACATTCCTGAAGTTGACGAAATCAGCAATAGAAACCTCGCTGCCTATTGCCTGTCTGCCGGGCAAAAAGAAAGCGACCGCTACATGCTTTATTCCCTCGCATTGCTCTGTGCTGCCTGCATCGGCTTCTACCTCGCAAAGAAATATAGAAAACAAAGAAATAAAACCTATTGATTTACCATTTTAAAACATCAACCATGAGAAAAAGAATTGTTGCCGGAAATTGGAAAATGAACAAAACCCTGCAAGAAGGGATTGAATTGGCAAAGGAAGTGAACAATCGGGTCAAAGCACTTGCCCCGCAACATACGCAGGTCATCGTAGGCACTCCGTTTATCCACCTTGCCGAAGTAAACAAACTGGCAGACGCCATTGCCGTCTCTGCCCAAAATTGTGCAACGGAAGCCTCCGGAGCCTATACCGGCGAAGTTTCCGCAGCCATGATTGCCTCTGCAGGATGCCGCTATGTCATTCTGGGACATTCTGAAAGAAGGAGCTATTATGGAGAAACCGACGAAATCTTAGTTAAAAAAGTGGCACGTGCCCTCGAAAACGGGTTGGACATCATTTTCTGTGTCGGCGAAGTACTGGCAGACCGGGAAGCCGGGAAACATTTCGACATTGTGAAATCGCAATTGGAAAACGGGCTGTTCCACTTGGATGCCGCATCATTCGCCCGCATTGTGGTTGCTTATGAACCTGTCTGGGCAATCGGCACCGGCAAAACCGCAACCTCTACCCAAGCTGAAGAGATGCATGCCTTCATCCGCCAAACCATTGCCGGCCGCTATGGCAAAGAAGCTGCTACAGCCACCACCATCCTTTACGGCGGCAGCTGCAACGCCAAAAATGCCGACGAACTCTTCTCACAGCCCGACGTAGACGGCGGACTTATCGGCGGCGCCTCCCTCAAAGCCGACGACTTCCTCGCCATCATCAATGCCCGGGAGAATCACTAAAATAATCCAATACATGACATGGGCTGCCTGCAAGGGCAGCCTTTTTTTGCCTACAGCGTAGGCAAGCCTTGCCTATAAGTTAGGCAAAGCTTGCCTAGGGTCTCGTACAGGACTGTTCGAAGGTCTCGTACAACTCTATACTGAGGTTCAGTATAGAGCTATACTGACATTCAGTAGGGGGAAATACTGTCCAAAAGGGTTGGATACCCTATCCAAAGGTATTGGATAGGCTTATCCAAACTCCTCGGACAACTCTATCCAAGGAGGTCGGATGCGGAAGTGCATAATTCCACTTCCAGCCATTACACAAACCCGATACGCTTGCGCTCTTTCATAATGCCGGCAACAAATTGCTCTGTAAACATGGCGACATCCTGTTTCTGGACAGAGAGCACAGCGGCAGCCTTGTCCTTTCCGCCGGTTTTTGCATTCCGTTGCAGGCAATTGCGGACAATCAAATCTGCCACAATACGCATGAGCCGCGAACTGGCATGGCTACGTTCCTCGGTTGCCACCAAAGTACCAATAAAATCATTCATGTACTGACGTGCTGTGGCAGTCATTTTCATATTCTCTTTCTGCAAACGGCGCTTCAAAATGACCATTAATTCCTCGCGGGTATAATCCTCGAACACCAACACGTTCACCACTTCGGACATTTGTTCCGCCCCGCCATTCAATCCCGCCACTTGTCCACGAGGTTCGGCATAAATGATGATGTGGGAACCGGGACGTTCCGCCAACTGGTTCATCAGGATGGCATGCACCCGCTCGCGGAAACCGGCGGTCTCGTTCAGCTTCGGCGAATCCTCATCAAAGAGAAGAACACCGCCCTCCGAACGCATCAACGCCTCCCCCACACTGCGTTGCGCCTCATCCTCCGTCAAGCCAATCATACGCTCCACTTTAAAAGGATAAACCTGACCGGAAGGAATGATTCCCATCGCCTGATAAAGGCGGGCAATGATGCGCGCCACCGTCCCCTTGCCCATTCCCGAATTGCCGGTAAAGCACCATTGCAAGGACATTTTGCTGCTGAGCTTAACGCCTTCGCTGTTATAATGGCGGGCAAGCTCGACAAAATCGGCAATTTGCTTTTTAATTGCAGGCTGCCCGACCAATTGGTTCAACTCGGCAAGCGCGCCGGCAATGGCTTTCTCGTCAAAAGACACCTGCCCGACAGGAGGCAACGGAAAGAGTTCACTGGGAATATCCTCTTTACAAACTGCAGTCAGTTCCTGACGGGTAAGTTCCCGTTCCTTACGGATTCGCATCATGCGGTCAGACATATTGTGAATCGCCATCTCGACGATTTTCTCAACGATGAAGACATTTCCAAAATTCTTGTCCCGGCTGGCGCAAGCTTTCCGGATAAGTGCGTCCAACGCCGTGCGGGCATCCGGCTGCAAAATGTAATTTTTCTTCTTAAATCGCCCCTCAGCAATATGCAACAATTCCTCTGCCGTATAATCATTGAAACGAAATATATAGGGGAAATATTCTGACAATGCGGGATAAAGTTTCATCATCTGTTCCATCCTGTCCGGATAGCCGCCCAAAACCACCAAAGTATCCCCACACTCGTCGGAAGGCATGCCGGCAAGAAGCTCTTCAAAAAATGCCAACCCATAGTCAGTCTGAATCAGCGCATCAGCAAAAGGAATATAAAGCATGCCACCCGATGCGGCATCCAATAGCGAATCTGCCAATTGTGCCGGCGGGACGGCATTCTCGGCAGCCAAGCTGCGTCCATCCTGTATCAGCACATTCGAATGCGACAGAATACCCACAGCATAATAAATGTCTCCCATCATCTTGACCACAGTTGTTTTTCCCGTTCCGGGATTACCGCTAAAAATCATATTCAAAGGCGGGAGCACATCTGCAAATCCCTGTTTTTGGCGTTCGCGAATAAAATATACATAATTCAGATGCTGGACAATACTACGTTTCAAATGTTCCAAGCCAACCATCGAATTCAACACCTCCAACGACTTGTCAGGATTACCCATGGAAGGCAAAGCAATATCTTCTTCACGAAGCAACATCAAATCTTCCTTCGTATATTCCTCTTTCCGGGCTGACATCAAGCGCCGCGCCATCCGTTGCGCCGCCTCCTCAATACGCTCATCTATATAACGGCCGTTCGTAAAATCCAACTGATGGGAAGCGCATGCCGTCTGCAACTGTTCATAAAACTTCTCTTCCGCAGCAGGCGTAAAACGATACTGCAACTGTTCCAATTTATGACGGGTAATCTCCATGAGTTCCTCCGGAGTATAGTCCTCAAAATAAAGACGTTTGGCAAAAACCTGTTGCAAATCGGGCAACGCCTCCAGCATTGCGTCCATCCGTTCTCCCTCATCTGCAAGAATCACCGCCACCTCAGGTTTTTCCCGTGTCAAGAAAGCATAAAGCATTCCCAAGGCTACCACTCCCCGGTCTTCACGATCTTCCGGACAAAATAAATCTGCAGCATCCTCTATAAAAAGGATGCCTCCCCGGCTGGCATGTAAAGCACGCCGCACCAGTTCCTCCTCAACTGCTTTTCCCTCTTGCACAAAATCCCGGCGATGAAAGCGGTTGACTTTCCCGTTAGCCAGCAATCCCAAAGCTGCATAAAGCTCTCCAACCATCGCCGCAACTGTATTTTTTCCCGTACCTGGATGTCCAGAAAAGACCAAATGCAGCGAAGGGATTTGCACTTGAAAACCATGTTCTCGCCGCAAACAAACGAACTCGGCATATTCCATAATACGGGTAATTTCTTCCTTCACTTTTCGCAGTCCCACCATCCGATAAAGCCTGTCCATGACTTCGTCTTTAGCTTTCGGAGAATAGGTCATCGGCATATCGGCATGCCCAGCCTGCATAACAGCCTCGCCCGTTATCTCATTACCGAAATCATACGGTTGGTCTTTATCCCCCACAGCAAAGGGCAAGGACAAAAGTATCTCATTTCCAAAAGAAATCAACACCGTATATTCCCCCTTCTCCACGACATTTTCTCCCAAATCTATTCCAAAGCAAAGCATACTATTGCCCGCTTTATCCGCCATAAATTGAGCAGCCCTCGCCCTACGCACAGCCTTCAATACTCCATTTCGTGCGACAACCCGAAGCACAAACTCATAGACCCATTCCTTCTCCAACAAATTTTGCGCAACGAAAAGGAAACGGACATTTTTCAATCCCTGAGCAGCCATTACCCGAAAAGAATGTTGCCGCCGGGCTGCAGCTTCCTCAGTCTCATCCATTACCCGGTCTAAAGCAACATGCAGAACCCGAAAATAATCCTCCGGCTTACCGCTTCCTTGAATCACATAAATCTCCTCCGACTGCACCACAACGCCATCCAACTCAGCCACAACCCAATAAATTCCTTCCTGCCATCCTCCATCAGATAAATCGTTAGAAGAGAAAACGTCCGAATACAATGCTTGGGATACCTGTGGTTCAAACTTCAAAGCAACGTTTTTTTCTGCCACACATTGCGTTTGCTGTCCTTCCAAACGCACAAGGCGCAATATCAATGCCGCTTCTCCGGCACTCTTATCAGCCCGACGGTTGAAAAAAGTAAGGTCTACATACAAATTCTCCAATTCACCTACACCGTAAACTGTGCGGTACTCTCTCTCGCCTTGAAAATCTCTTCCTGTCGTGCTACTGACCCGTACACGACTAACGAACCTGTCTTTTTGTTCCGCCGGGGATGCGCCTTTATCTTTTGCCATGGTCTTTTACAATTTAGCTATTTTCTTCCACGATAATATATTGTTTCCTTAAGCTCTTTCACTTTTCCCTCCAAACCTTGCTCCTCACGGTTTCCCATAAGCCACAAAGGATAATCCGTACCGCCGGGACGATAAGACGGCTGCATATAATTCCTGTCAAGCACGATATAACCGTTGCGTTCATAATAGCGCACTCGTCGAGTCGCCATCTCCGTCTCAGCCCGTTCAGCCTCTAAAAGGCGCAAACCAGGCAAATTCTCTTCTATCCAATCCAATACCTGCTGCCCGATTTTCTTATTCCGCATCACCTCATACACTGCCAAATGCTCCAAATAATAAAACGTGCCTAAGTTCCAGTAAATAAATAGACCTGCCCGTTCTCCATCACAAACAATCACATTAAAATACATACACGGTTCCGTATGCAACATTTCTTCCAATTGCAACCTGTCTCGCCGTTCTTCCTCCGGAAAGGCTTCCACATAGAGTTTCATCAATTCCTGAAAATCCTTGTCTTTCGCATCTGTAATTCTTCTCAATATCACCATATTTCTCAATTTAAATGTGAACTATACAGACAAAGATAATGCAAAGCAAGACATAAACACCAAATTTGCCCAAATATTTCATCAAAATATTTTTCTGGAAAATATTTGCAATATCAAAATAAATCCCTACCTTTGCACCGCAATTGAGAAACAATTGACTGATATTGCGGGGTGGAGCAGTGGTAGCTCGTTGGGCTCATAACCCAAAGGTCGCTCGTTCGAGTCGGGTCCCCGCTACTAAGAAATCCAGAGACTAACAACAAAGTTAGTCTCTTTCTTTTTATTCCAATAACACATCCCGTCTTTTTCAGAATTTTCCACAAAAAAAAGAGCCACCACCCCGGTAACTCTCTGATTTCCTTTCGTGATCCAGGCGGGATTCGAACCCACGACCTACGGCTTAGAAGGCCGTTGCTCTATCCAACTGAGCTACTGGACCAATCCTGAATTGCGCCGCAAAGATATTCGTTTTCTCGCTTAAAACAAAGAAATTCGCTCCTTATTTTACACGACACTCGGAAAATTCAGCCACAATCCAATACAAACTATCACCTACCTCACCAAATGACTGTCCCTCAATTTAATTCGGGTCAGCACCTTTTTGGTGTAAAGTGGAAACTCGCTTTTCAGCATCCAATCGTAATACCCAGGCTGTTCCTTCAGCACCTTCGCCACTGGCATGCCTTTATTTTTCCCAAAATTAAAAACCTCCTCTCCCTTCTCGTTATAAACGATAAAACCGGCAAAGTCTACAGTCTTATTCTGTGTAGAAAACTTACTCAGAAAGTCGATATTATTCTCCAACTGATCCCCATAGCGGTCTAATTGGGCTTTCAGCACTTCATAAGTTGCCTGCGTATCAGCAGCAGCCGTATGGGCATCCTCCAAATTTTTATTACAATAAAAACGGTATGCCGCCGACAATGTTCGCTGCTCCATTTTATGGAATATCGTCTGCACATCCACAAACTTGCGCTTGCTCATGTCAAAATCCACTTCTGCACGCAAGAACTCCTCCGCCAAAAGAGGAATGTCGAAACGATTGGAATTATATCCCCCCAAATCGCATCCTTCAATATATCGAGCCATCTCTTTGGCAATGGATTTAAATACCGGGCAGTCCTTCACGTCCTCATCATGGATACCATGCACTTTCGAAGCCTCCTCGGGGATATGCATCTCCGGGTTCACTCGAATAGTGCGCTGTTCTTCTTTCCCGTTGGGATAAACCTTCAAAACCGAAATTTCCACAATCCGGTCTTTAGCGATGTTCACCCCCGTTGTTTCCAAGTCAAAAAAGACAATGGGATTAGCTAAATTCAAATTCATATTTATACCATCATAGGCATTAACAACATCAGCAAATCCTCATCATTGTCTTCATTCTCAAAGGGCAAGAACAAACCCGGACGAGTCGGGTCTGACAATTCCAATATCACATTCTCAGAAGACATATTAGACAAAATCTCCTGCACGAACGGCGATTTAAAACCAATAGCTATAGGCTCTCCCTCATATTGGCAACTCAACACTTCATGACCGGACATCGAATAATCCACATTCTGTGCAGAAATCAACAACCTGCCCTCCGAAAGGTCGAACTTCACCAAATTGCTTGCCTGATTCGCCATGACAGAAACACGCCGCAAAGTATTATACAACTCTTTCTTCTCTACAATCACCTTCTTGGGGTTATTCTGCGGAATAACGGAATTATAATTCGGGAAACGCCCTTCCACCAAAGTCGAAGTCATCTTATAATTGCCAAACTCGAAACAAGCCATCTTCTCATTAAAAGAGAAACGCAATTCCGAATCATCCTTCGGCAAAACGTTCTTCAACATCAGAGCCGGCTTCTTCGGTAAAATCAAAGAATATTGCCCATTCTCGCTACGCCCGTCAAAGCGTTTGTACCGCACCAACTTATGAGCATCTGAAGCGACAAACGTAAAACACTCCTCACCCAATTCAATCAAAATGCAATTCATGACCGGACGCAAATCGTCATTAGCTGTCGCAAACACAGTCTTCGTAATTCCGTCCAAGAACAGTCCGCACTTTGTAGTAAAATCCACAGTCGCCTCAGTCAAAGCCGTCTGGATAGGATAATCATCAGCGCTTTCTCCGGGCACGGCATACTCGCCCTTTTCCGAAAATATTTTCACCTCATTGGTCTCTGTATTGATTTCAAAAGTCAGAGGCTGTTCCGGAAATTCTTTCAACATATCCAACAAAAACTTCGCCGAAATCGTGATTCTCCCCTCCTCATCCAAACGCTCCAACTCGATTTTCGCTTCCATTGTTGTCTCCTTGTCAGAAGCAGTTGCATACAAACAACCTTCTGTTGCCACCAATAAAACATTATCCAAAATAGGCTGCACAGGCTTACCGCCAATCACCTTGCTCACTGCCTGCAAACGGGTCAGTAGTGTATTGCTTGATACGACAAATTTCATAAATACAATATTTTATACGTTATCTATTCCCTCCAAACGGGCAGGCTAAGTTAATGTATTTCTCCTTCATTTGAAAAAGATTCGCCTTAAAATTTTCACCTCCCCCTCCCCTTTTACCCCCAATTCCATATCACACACCCACTTAGCCCCAAGAGAAAAAAAAGACCGCCCCGACCGAAGCCGAGGCAGTCTTCCACGCATCAAATTATGAAAAAAAGATCAGTTTACTAATTTAGTCAATTCGCCGGCACGTGCTTTCATCGAAGCATCATTAGACTTATTTGCCAACGCATTCGCGATAGAAGCATATTTTTTGGCAACATCTTCATAGCCGCATTTTTCAGAAATCACCACATAATTGTATATCGCGTCAAAATCCGTCTGCGATTCCACCGTCTTGCCTGCCCACAATTGAATAACCTTCAAACGCGACACATCGTGCATAATATCCAAAGCCCCTGCGGTGATTTTCTTTATCATAGGACGGTTTTCCGGGAAATAGCGGAAAAGCTTCCGAGCCTTATAAAAATAGTCTTCTGCATTTTTCTCCTTATACAACTGGCGGATATAAAAATAATCATACACCACGTCGTAATGCTCATACCCGATATCCTTTATGCGCTGCAACTGCGCTTCATAAGCCGGCTTATTCTGCCGGTAAAGAGGCTCCAGCGTATTCACCAACACATTGTCCAACTTCCCGAACACATCATCACGGGAATACTGCTCGATAAACTTATCACAATTCTTAAATACATACTGCAACTGCGGCGACTTTAAATCTGTCACATAATCCCGGATAATTGCCCAATTGTAATTCTTGCAATAATCCTCCTCCTTTTGAGTTTGGAAATACCGTGCCAACACATCTTGGGCGGGCTTCCCCTGCTTGCGCATTTCCTCCAACAATTTCACGGTCACTTGCGGGTCTGAGGGATTCTGCTCAAACACCTTGACCAAATTATCCAAAGACGTTCCCGTCTTCTCAATTTCATTTGCCCAAACGCATGTGCTCAAAAACATCAAGCCTGCTGCCAATAAAATTCTACATTTCATAGTCTCATTTCAATTTTATATATAACACCAATTCGTTTTTTCGAACTCTCACCTATAAAACACGAAAAAGGGCAAAAAGGGTTACTCAAAAATCGATTTTAACTCTCGAATTAACAGTTTTTTGACAACCAGCTGGCAATTCGCAACTTTATCCGCTCTCCAAGGATAAATACCCACCTTTTACACCGCTTTTTCGGGCATTATCAGAGCTTTGTTGATAAAATTAAACAAATCACACAATTCCGTTTTTAACATTTCACTCCAAACATCTAATTATCAACATAAAACATCATTCTCTATTTTCCTAAAAAACATCATCGAATGAATATTTTTTCTTCTTTCCGGCAAATCGTCCCGTCACGCAGGATGCCCTCCACCACCACACGATACGGACCGTCGCCATCCGAAGTAGTGAAAAAACACCTTACCCGCCCCTCTCCGTCCGTTTCCACGTCCGGATTCCAATACACCGTGCTCCGCAAATCTACCGAGTCCGCCAGCACCCGGCGAATAGAGTCCACCTCATAATGCGGCACATAAAACTCCGCTGGCTTCTGGTAGCCCAACAGCGAAAAAGTCAGCATATTCGGCTTTGGCAACTTTCCCGGCGTATAAAACGGATTCGTCGTTATCACCAGCACCCCGCCATCCGCACTCCGGTCAATCACCTTCGACCGCGGCGGTATCACCAAACTGATATTCAACAACTCCTCCGGACGCAGCCGCAACACAAAATCCCAATCTTCCTCAAAATCATCCACCAAAATCTTCACCGTCCTCCCAAACCGCGTCACCGAATCCCCCGAAAAAGCATCAATCCCCGGGAAACGCATCAACACATTCCGGATGTCCAGCTGCTTCAGCGAAGCCAGCTCCGTCGAATCCATGCTGTAATCCGCCATCGCGTCATAAAAAGAATAAAACCTCTTCGGCTGCTGCCGTTTCACCACTGCCTCGTCCAACACATACACCTTAATGCCATTATCATAATAATAATCCTTCGTGAACCGCTTATAAAAATCATCATTCTCCGCCACCGTCTCCTCCCCCTCCGGCAAAAACACCGAGGGCGCCATAAACCTGTCCTGGTCAAGCAGCACCTCCACGCTCCTCCTCCCCCGCTTGCTCGTGCCCTGCAACACAAAATTCGTGCTGTCCGGGAAACTGATACCGCTGATTTCAAACCGTCCGGCAGAATCCGCCTTCACCATCCGGAACAATCCGTTCGTTCCCAGCAACATCAGGTTCGCACGCTCCGCCTCCTTCCCCCAAAAATTCTTCACCGCCCCCGAAATCACCTGCCCCCGCTCCATATAATAAGGCAACGAATCACGTTCCCCCTCCATCACCCGCTCCACGTCAAAACGCGTCCACCCCTGCGTCATCATCAACAAATCCAAAAAACGCCGCGTGACAATCCGCCGGTTCGCAAAATAATATGCCGGATCTTCCACATACCCCTTCAAATCCGACCCCAACAACAGATAAGACAAAATATGGTCATCCAGCGTATCACACTCCACCCGCGACTCGTCCGTCACCGCCACCGAAAAACTCCCCGCCTGCTCCCCGCCTTCCACATCCAGATTCAGCCACACCGTATCCCGGATGTCATACAGCCTCCTCCCCGTCCACACCTCCAACTCCGGACGCTCCTCATGCTGCACGAAACACAACCGCTGGCTCAAAACCCGCCCCTCCCCGTTCAGCAACACCAACGTCACAATCCCTTCCGGCAATTCCCTCGTCCACATCTTCCCCAAATCCCCGACACGCGCAGGCGCGCACAACAAAGGCACACCCCGGGCATGCGCAGCCACAAACAAATCCTTTCGCTTCTCCATCCCCTTCGTCCCCAATATCTTATACCCAACCGACTCCTCACTCGTAAACGCCTTCAGCGCCACCGCCTCCTCCTCCACCGGCGGCAATGCAAAACGATGCACCACCGTATCCCCCAACAACTGAAACCGCCCGTAATACCTCTTTCCCGCCTCAGCCGCCAGATTAAACACCCCCATCCCCCGATGCACCGACTGCGCATACGTCACCTCCGTCCCCGCCTCATCCACAATCACCCCCTGCACATCCCTCGACAACCCGTCCCTCCCCACTGCCTTGAATGCCACCGTCTGCTCACACCCCGCCAGCAAATTACCCCCCTCCGGCATAAAATCCACATGGAAATCCCTCCGCGGGTCAGGCAAAAGCAAATAACGCTTGAACCGGAACGGATTATCCTCCACAAAACTCACCTCCATCTTCTTCCCGTAATCCCCCTCCCCCAATTTCACGCGAAGCACCCCCTCCTCATCCGTCCAACGCACACGCGCCCTGTCCCCCACCACATACCGCACGCCAACCCTGCCATAACACTCATTCCGCGTATTATAAAAACGGACAACCGCCACTGCCCCCTCCTCCGTCTCCTCCTCCTTCATCTCCGTCAACACCTTGCTGTCCTGCGGGCTGACCACCCGTATCCTCTTTCTGAAAATATAATCATCCCCCCCATTCTGCATCCAATACGAATAAGCCCGCAACACATAATCCCCCTGTGGCAACGTCTTCGCCAGTGGCACATACCCCGCATACACCGAATCCCGCAACCCCACCTTCACCCGCGCAAACAGACTGTCCTGCCTGTCCCTCAACTCCACATACACAAACTGGCTCCAATCCGAAGGCACATGCGACACCGCATTCACAAGATAAGCCCTGAACCACACCCGTTCCCCCGCCTCATAATGGTCACGGTCAGTATGCAAATACACCTTCTCCTGCGGATACCGCTGCACATGCTCCAACAACCGCTGCGAAAACCTCCGGGGCACATCATCCCCCTCCGGCGCCGCAAACGCCCACGCCACCCACAGGCACCCCGCCAATACAAATAACTTTCCTTTCATCCTTTTTCATCTTTAACTATCCAAAACCCCGGCATGCTCCACGGCACCCCGGTGCCGAACAAAGATAACAACTTTTTTCTGAAAACAAAATGCCCGAAATAGACAAAAAAAGGGGCAGAGTCAAACAGCAAGTGCAATATTACGAAATGGCAGAGTCAAACAGCAAGTGCAATATTAGGAAATTAATTTGAAGAACTCCCTTTTTGGAGTGGAAAAGTTGAGTTTTTCCCTTGGTCTTCGGTTAATTTTATATTGTATCTCCTTAATGAAGTTTTCGGATAGTTCCTTAAAATCCGTTCCCTTGGGTATGTATTGCCTGATAAGTTTGTTTTCATTCTCAATGGCGCCTTTTTGCCATGATGCATACGAGTCTGCAAAATACACAGTAGTGCCGAGTGCTTTTGCGATTTTCTTATGGCAGGCAAACTCGCTTCC